>NZ_QRUF01000020.1 GCF_003458415.1 Collinsella sp. AF25-2LB | reverse complement strand
TGGTCGAAGTGCATGATCTCGATCTTCTCGGTCTCCTTCATTCCCGCTCCTTTCACGAGCAGTTTGAATTGTCGCACGGAATGAACGGGCTTGCCGCCCCGTCGCACCGCTTAACCTTGTGGACATCTTGGCCCCAAGCTCAACAATTCAAAGGTTCTTAATACCAGTGAACGATTACAGGTTAGCCGTTTTTAATACCGATTTTATGATTTCATCCTCCCCTCTCGGTAGACGGTCAGTTTTTGCCGCTCATCGGTCAAGCGACATATATCCGTAAAAACGAGCGCCCCCGCCATGCGCAGGGACGCTCTAGACGCTAATAGTTGTAGGTATATCCGCCGGCGTCGCCGCGGGTAAAAGACTTGGCATGCTCGATTGCCTGCCCACTCGAGTCATAGGTCAGGCCTTCCAGCACGAGCGCCAGATCGCCCGGCTCAAGATTGAGCAAACTCGCATCGCGTGCGCCCAGCGCCTCGATATCGAGTTTCTCTACCGACTGATCTGGCTTGCGTCCCAACATATCGTAGGTCTCGAACAGGCTGAAGACCGAAATGTCCACGTCTTCGATGCCCGGAAACAGCAGGCACGGAATCAGTGTCATCTCGATCGATACGGGCTCACCATCGATGCAGTTGAGGCGGCGCACCGAGTAAAGCAGATCGTCCTCGGCGATGCCAAACAAGTCGGCATAATACGGGCCGGCGTAGCGTTTGGAGCGCGCCAGGATGCGCACCGACGGCGTCGCGCCCGATGCCAGAACCGACTGGCGGAAGCCGCCCTTGCGTTCGTGCTCGTCAAACCACTTGTGTCCCACAAAGGCGCCTTTGCCCTGCACGCGACGAATCTGGCCACTTTTGACCAGCTCGTCCATGGCGCTTCGGATTGTCAGGCGTGTCGTGCCAAACTCCTCGGCCAGCTCGTTTTCGGACGGAATCATCGAGCCCGTCGGGTAGTCGCCGCGCTCGATTCGCTCCGCAATGCAGCGGCGAATTTGTTTGTAAACCGGCAAGTCTTCTACTGCATCAGCCATTCGACACCCACCTTCGTCGCAACGCCGTCTGCCTCGCCGTTATCGGCAAAACGATACTTGGTCGGCAGAATCACGGACTTGCAATACTCGACAAAGCCATCGGTCTCGTCGCGCTCGTGCGAAGCCTTGTAAAACACCGGCGTGCCCTCCTGAGCATTCAGCAACTTGGCCTCGTCGGCGTTCAGACGGCTGATGGAAATATGCTCCTTGCCGTGCGTCACATGGACATTCCCCTCCTTGAGCAAAACGTCGTAGAGGCTTTCCTGCTCAAAATCGTGATCGGGAAGCGAGGGGCACAAAGACAGATTGACGTAAGCCGTCTCGATCGATGCCGGGGAACCGTTGACCACACGCACGCGCCGAATGCAGAAGAGCGGCATGCCCAGGTCGATCTGGGCTTTTTGGGCAAGATCGATATCGGCATACACGACCTTGGACCAAACCAGGCGCGCGGTCGACTTTGAGCCAACCCTCTCCACCGCCTGCGTATAGTTCCATGTTTCCTGAAAGATGTTCAGCGGTTTGGGAGGACACACATAGGTGCCCGAACCGCGGCGGCTTTCCAAAGTTCCGCACGAAATAAGGCGCGTGATCGCAGCACGCAACGCCGTGCGCGACACGCCCAGCTCTTCACAGAGCACACGCTCGGCGGGCAGCCGGTCGCCACTCTGCAGGTCATAATGTTTGATATACCAAAGAATGCCCTCAAAGGCGCGGTCTTTGGGCGGAATCGCATATGGTTCACTCGACATGGGCAAGACTCCTCAACTGCTTGATGCTGCAGGAATCATTGCTCCGGACGCCTCATGGCGTCGAAGGCTTCTTTGATCTGCTCCGCAACGTTCCGATACGACCGATATAGGCCGGAGTCTCGCTTGACTTCGCCCGCGGTCACCGGAATCTCAAGCTTCGAAATCTCATCCTTGCCGGTTTGCACGACAACGATGACACCCATACCAAGGCACATATTACGCTTGGCAGCGTTGTTTTTGGTAGCCTGAGCTGGATTAATCAAAATCTGCTGAGCCAGTTCGCGTTTGCTGAGCTCCGGCACATCCTCGGGATTTCCGGTCTCGGCAATCTCGCACTGCAGCACATCCGCATAGTCAAAAATCTTCGGCTCGCCGCCGCGCTGATGCACGGCCCACTTGCGGCGCGTGGCATCCTGGTAGATAGCCGGCAAAAACGTAAACCGCGGTGGGTCCAAAATCGTATCCGTGATGGTAAACACATCGGGATCAAAGGCATCCTGCGGGTTTTTCTTCTTGAACAGCCCCATATCACCCTCCCGTACTAGCATTAAACAACTCAAGCTGAATATAGCACCAATTTCAAGCCGCCACTTTACCGTATCGGTACGCGGCGTCTATGGCTCGCCCAGCGGAAGAGTTTACGGACGAGGGCCGGGGTGCCTGCCTTGTTTTGAGAAGTTCGCGAAGCCCACTTTTCAAAACAAGGCAGGCACCCCGGCCCCGCCGGCAAATAGCGGACACTCCGCATGCAATCTATGCAAACAAACAAGTACGCTTAGCTACATTCGGTAAGCTCGAGCACGCTGCCCTTAACGATAAGCGCCGGCTCCAGGACGACCTCTTCGGCACGCCTGCCGCCCCTACCGGCAAGACGCTTGGACATGCAGCCAAAAGCATGCTCCGCAAGGACACCAGGATCCTGCTCAATCGCGGTCAGCGCCGGCTCAAAGAGAACGTCGGCCGCCGAGTTGTCATAGCTCACCACCGAGATATCGCCCGGGATGCTCTTCCCCATCTCGTGCAAGCGCTTGAGCAGACCGAGGGCGATGTTATCCGAACTTGCGAACACAGCGGTGGCATCAGTTGCGAGCACCGCCTCCGAGGCCTCATAGGCACTCGGAATGTAGTACTCGCTCTCAAACTCCAAACGTGCGTCGATAGGCAGGCCAACCTCGCGCAGCGCGCGCTCATAGCCGGCAAGTCGCTTACGCCCCGTATTGGAACGGCGCGCGTTAACCAAGCAGGCAATGCGACGGTGGCCCTGCTCGATCAGATAGCGAGTGGCCATGTAGCCACCCATCTCGTGGTCGAACATCACCTTGTCGCACTCGAGCCCCTCAATGGCACGGTCGACCATCACGGCAGGGATAGGCAGATGGCTGACTTCTTCGCGCAGGGCGCGGTCGTCGGAGAACTCGTCGCCTACGACCAGGAAGACGCCATCAACGCCGCGCGTCACCAGCTGGCGCAGCAGCTCCAGATCGTCATCGGCGCTTCCGCCCGAGCTGGTAATGAAGAGCGCATAGCCGTCCTCGCGGCAGCGCTTTTCCAGGCTACCGGCGAGCGAGGCAAAAAAGCGGCTCTCGATGTTAGGGACGATAAGGCCCAGGGTGCGCGACTCGCGCATGACCAGGCTGCGCGCGATCTGGTTGGGAACATAGTGGTTGCGCGCCGCGACCTCTTTGATGAGCTTGCGGTTTTCTTCCGAGATGCGACAGGGCCGATTATTGAGCACAAGCGAGACCGACGAGGGGGAAAGCCCCACCTCCTGGGCGATCTGCTTGAGGGTGACTTTGTTGGCCATCTCGCTCCTTCCGGGTTTACGCGCAATCTCTTGAAAGTATAGCGACTACCCCTCTACCTCGGTGATAAACACTTTACCAATCCGGTAGACGGCTGTTTTATCGCCGCCAGCGCACCAAATCCGTCCGGGTGGGGTATATTGCAATCGATTGATGACAACGACCACCAAAAGGCGGATATTCGTATGCACGAGAACGACTTTTTTAACGAGGACCTGCTGTGCGCGCTTGCTGGCGTTGCCGGCGAGGACAACGTACTGATGAGCGAGCCCATGCGCGAGCACACCACGTTTAAGATCGGCGGCCCGGCCGACGTCTTTGTCACGCCCGATACCGAGCAGGGCCTCGTCGCCACGCTCGATACCTGCTATCGCTGCGATCTGCCCCTCACCATCGTGGGCAACGGCTCCGACCTACTCGTCGGCGACAAGGGCATCCGCGGCGTCGTCGTGGCGCTGGGCGAAGGCCTCTCCGACATTACGATCGACGGCACGCACGTCACGGCGGCAGCCGGCGCGCTGCTTTCCGATGTCGCAGCCGCGGCAGCCGAGGCCGGTCTCACCGGCATGGAGCCCATCTCGGGCATCCCCGGATCGGTCGGCGGCGCCTGCTACATGAACGCCGGTGCCTACGGTGCCTGCATGGCCGATGTGCTGGAGTCCGTGCGCGTCTACAAACCCGCTCGCCAGCTCGACGACGGCACCCGCGGCAGCGGCAATATCATCGAGTTCGATGTCGACGAGCTCAACCTGGGTTATCGAAAGAGCCGCATCGCCGATGACGGCTTTATCGTGCTTTCGGCCACCTTCAATCTCGCCCCGGGCAACGCCGCGATGATCAAGGCCGACATGGACGACTACCGCCAGCGCCGCGAGGACAAGCAGCCGCTCGACATGCCGAGCGCCGGCTCCACTTTCAAGCGCCCCGAGGGTTACTTTGCCGGCAAACTCATCATGGATGCCGGCCTGCGAGGACACGCCGTTGGCGGCGCGCAGGTAAGCGAAAAGCACTGCGGTTTTATCGTCAACGCCAACCACGCCACCGCCGCCGACGTTGACGAACTCATCCGCGACATCCAAGCCAAAGTCAAAGAGCAGTTCGACGTAGACCTAGAACCCGAAGTCCACCGAGTAGGCGAATTCCTTTAACAAAGAAGGCCCCGAAAGGGGCCTTCACCATATTTATTCAGATAACCCAGTCCGGCGTGTGGCGTATTGGATCCGAGAGGTCCGTGGCTGCCCGAAAGGCATTAGGTTGATCGCGAGTTCCGCACGAGCCGGAGAGCACTTAATGTGCTCTCCGTGCGAGCAGGACTGTCCGAGCAGGCAACCTAATGCCTTTCGGGCAGCCACGGACCAACTTACTTCAAACCACCGTTACGACAGCGCAATACCGCCGAGCCAGCCCCAACGCACGCCAGAGCCAGTGCCATAGAAGCTAATAAACGAATCGAGCGACTTCGATGTAATGGCACCCTCGTTGCTCATAACGATGCCGCCGCCAACGTAGATACCCACATGACCGTAGATAAGGCCCGGAGCACCCGTGCCGCTGTGCGAGGAATCGGCCACGATCATGCCCACCTGCAATGCCGAGCGGTCGGAGCTATAGCACCATGCGTTAAACATATCGCACGCGTTGCCGCCAAAGTAGCCAACGCCAGCGTTACGGAAGACATTGGTAACCCACGCCGCGCACCAGTTCTGACCCGGCGAAGGCGTAGAGTAGCACGCGTTGATGACGGCCTGCTGTTTGCCCGAGCCGGCATTCTGTTGCGGGGTTCCGGGCGCATACGATCCGCCACCCGAGCTTGAACCACCCGAGTAGGAATTGTTCTTGTTCGCGGCGGCGGCAGCAGCGGCGGCCTTCCTGGCAGCCTCCTCAGCCTGGGCGGCAGCGAGGATCTCGGAATCGCGCTGAGCCATGAGCTCCTTGACGTCGTCGGAAAGACCGTTCAGCACGGTCTGGACTTCTTGCTGCTTGGCCTGCATATCCTGCATCTGAGCCGTCTGCTGGTCCTTGAGCTTCTCTAAGTCGGCTTTCTGCGACTCAAGCTCGGTCTTTTGCGCATCGAGCTCTTCCTGGATGGTCTGGATATCCTCGATGGCATCGCGGTCGCTCTTGTTGATCTTCTCAACGTAATGCGCGTTGGCGACGAGTTCCTCAAACGAGCCAGAGGCCAGCAGCAGCGACAGGATGTTCGTGCCGCCGGACTTGTAGCTGGCGGCCACGCGATCGGAAAGGTCATTGCGCTTCTTCTTGAGCTCGGCCTTCTTTTCATCGATCTGGGCTTGCGTGTCGTCAATCTTGCCCTGGACATTCTCGATGTCGTTGAGGGTCTGGGCATTCTTGTTGGCCAGCGCCGCATACTCATTTGCGATGCTGTCGAGCTGGGCCTGAACCTCGTCGAGCTGGGCCTGGGCGGCATTCAGTTTATCGGTGGTTTCTTTGGAAGCCTCCGCCGCATGGGCGCGAGCGGGCAGGCCAAAAAGAACTGCCGCAGAAGCGGCGCCGAACAGGGCCTTGAGGGCAGTGCGGCGCGAGAGCTCCTGGGAAAGGATGGAATCGCTGTTTGGTGACATATGTACTCCGTTACATGCTTATTTATATGTCGCTCAACTCATACATATTAGCGTACATATGGCGCGTCCCAACGATTTCCACGAACGGCAGGAAACTGCAAGGTCAGCGGCTCGTAAGCAAATGCCAAAGATCAGGTTATGCGTACGCAAGCTCTTCTATGAGTACGTTAGCACAATCCTCTGCTTTTCCTACAGCGCACGATTTGGGCGTCCCTGCCTGCGCTATACTCCCCTGAAGAAGTGTTCCTGATTCGATAGGAGACTACATGTCCAAAGCACTCGACCCCAAAGACACCTGCGTCCTCGTTACCGGTGGCGCCGGTTTTATCGGCTCGCACACCGTCGTTCAGCTGCTCGAGGGTGGCTACCAGGTCGTCATCGTCGATGATCTCTCCAACTCCAGCGCCGTCGCCGTCGACCGCGTCAAGACCATCGTGGGCGACGAGGCCGCCAAGAACCTCACCTTCTACGAGGCCAACGTGCTCGACCGCGATGCGATGAACAAGATCTTCGATACCCATCAGATCGACCGCGTCATCCACTTCGCCGGCTTTAAGGCCGTCGGCGAGTCGGTGAGCAAGCCCGTCGAGTACTACCACAACAACATCGAGAACACCCTGGTGCTCGTCGACGTCATGCGCAACCATGGCTGCAAGTCCATCATCTTCTCAAGCTCCTCGACCGTCTACGGCGACCCGGACAACCCGCCCGTCACCGAGGAGGATCCTAAGAAGCCCGCGACCAACCCCTATGGTTGGACCAAGTGGATGATCGAGCAGATCCTTATGGACGTCCACACCGCCGACCCCGAGTGGGACGTCGTGCTGCTCCGTTACTTCAACCCCATCGGCGCTCATCCGTCGGGCCTGATCGGCGAGGACCCCAAGGGCATCCCCAACAACCTGGTGCCCTATGTCGCCCAGGTCGCCGTGGGCAAGCTCGAGGCCGTTCAGGTCTTTGGCAACGACTACCCCACCCCCGACGGCACCGGCGTGCGCGACTACATCCACGTGTGCGATCTGGCCTCTGGTCACGTTGCCGCCCTTAACTGGATGAACGGCAAGACCGGCGTCGAGATCTTTAACCTGGGCACCGGCACCGGCACCTCGGTACTCGAGGTCGTCGCCGCCTTCTCCAAGGCTTGTGGCAAGGAGCTGCCCTACGTGATCCGCGAGCGCCGCGCCGGCGACATCGCTGCCAACTGGTGCGATGCCTCCAAGGCCGAGCGCATGATGGGCTGGAAGGCCCAGTACGACATCGCGGACATGTGCCGCGATAGCTGGAACTGGCAGAGCCACAACCCCAACGGCTTCGCCGACGCCGAGTAGCAAAAACCTACATACCGCTCTTGCCCCGATCTCACGTTGTGAGGTCGGGGCTTTTTCATGGCATGCAACCATTCGCCGAAAATCGACCAACTTTTTTATCTTGCCTGTACATGTTTAAACAACATGTTTTACAATAGGCGTATCAGATCAGAACATCGGAGGCGGACTGCACATCCATCGGCAGGCCGACCCCACAACAAGAAGGTTGGTGAGCGCATTCATGGAGCGTGCAAGCGGCGTTCTGATGCCCGTTTCGTCATTGCCCGGACCTTACGGTATCGGCGGCTTTGGCTGGAACGCCTATGACTTTGTCGATTTCCTCGCCTCGTGCAAACAACATTACTGGCAGATTCTCCCCCTTACGACAACGAGCTATGGCGACTCGCCCTATCAGTCGTTCTCGGCCCGTGCGGGCAACCCCAATTTCATCGACTTTGCCGAGCTTATCGAGGCCGGCTATCTGGAGCAGTGCGATATCGACGGCGTGTACCTGGGCTCCGACCCCAGCAATGTCGACTATGGTGCCATCTTTGGTGGCCGTCGTCAGATTCTCGACCGCGCCGCCGAGCGCTTTGCCGCCGACAAGCCGGCCGACTTCGACGACTTTGTCCAAGCAAACGAAGACTGGCTCATCCCCTACTGCGAGTTCATGACCGTCAAGGAGGAGTGCGGTCTCAAGGCCTTTTGGGAGTGGCCCGCAGAGCTCCGTACCCGCGGCGAGGCTTCTGCCAAGGTCTGCGCCGCCCATCCCGCGCGCATGCTCTACCACCAGATGACGCAGTACTTCTTCAATCGTCAGTGGAGCCGCCTCAAGGCCTATGCCAACGAGCGCGATATCCTCATCATCGGCGACCTGCCCATCTATGTCTCGCGCGACTCCGTCGAGATGTGGGCCACGCCCGAGCTCTTTAAGATCGACGCCGCCGGTAATCCTGTGAGTGTCGCCGGCACGCCGCCCGACCAGTTCTCGGCCACCGGCCAGTACTGGGGCAATCCCATCTACGACTGGGACGCCATGGAAGCCGACGGTTTCTCCTGGTGGGAGGGCCGTATCCGCGCCGCCCTCGACATGTACGATGTCATCCGCCTGGATCACTTCCGCGGCTTCGAGGCCTATTGGGAGGTGCCGTTCTCCTCACCCGATTCGTCCTACGGTTCGTGGACGCAGGGCCCCGGCCTCAAGTTCTTCAAGACGCTCGAGGAAAAGCTCGGCACGCTGCCCATCATCGCCGAAGACCTGGGCTTCCTCACCCCCGGCGTCATCGACATGCGCGACAACTCGGGCTTCCCCGGCATGAAGATCTTGCAGTTCGCCTTTGAGGGCACCAACTCGTACTACCTGCCGCACAACTACATTGCCAACACCGTCGCCTATGTGGGCACACACGACAACGAGACGGCGCGCGGTTGGTTTGAGGGAACGGCCACCCCGCGTCAGCGCGAGCAGGCGGCCCTGTACACCCACCAGCAGGCAGGCGAGCCCATGGCCGATGCACTCAACCGCGCCATCGCCGCCAGCGTAAGCGATACCTGCATCTACACCATGCAGGACCTGCTCAACCTGGGCAACGAGGCGCGCATCAACACTCCCGCCACCATGGGCGGCAACTGGACCTGGCGCATGCTCGATGGCGCCATCACCCGCGAGCTCGAGCACAAGCTCACCGGCTGGACCGAGACCTACTTCCGCATCCCGTCGGAAGACGAAATTGAGCTTCCCCAATAGGAGCCACCGCGCCCGACCCCACCCCATCGTGCGGACGCGTCCGTTTTCCCCGCGCGAGGCCACTCCAATCCCTCGCGCGGGCTTCTTTTGAATTTCTGACATGTAATCAACCCATCACAGGAGGAAACATGCCCCGTATCAATCTTGCGGATCTTGCCGAGCAGTCCTTTGGCACCTCGCTCGAGCAGCTCGATGACCGTCGTATTTATAAGCTGCTGGCCAAGCTCGTGCAGGAGCGCTCTGCCGCCTGTCCTCTCAACAACGGCAAGAAAAAGCTCTACTACATCTCTGCCGAGTTTTTGATCGGCAAGCTGCTCATCAACAATATGATCGACCTTGGCATCTATGACGAGGTTAAGGACCAGCTCACCGCCGCGGGCCACGACCTCAACAAGATCGAGGAGTTCGAGGTCGAACCGTCGCTCGGCAACGGCGGCCTGGGCCGTCTGGCCGCATGCTTCCTGGATTCCATCGCCACGCTGGGCTTGACCGGCGATGGCGTGGGCCTCAACTATCACTACGGTCTGTTCCGTCAGCGCTTTGTCGACAACCAGCAGAAGGCCGTCCCCGACGAGTGGCTCGGTGAGCAGGACATCCTAGTCGACGATGACCGCTCCTACACCGTCGAGTTCGGCGATTTTGCCGTTACCTCCAAGCTCGTCAACATCGATGTGCCCGGTTACGACCAGCCCACCAAGAACCGCCTGCGCCTGTTCGACCTGGCGAGCGTCGACGACGGCCTGGTCCCCGGCAGCTCCATCGACTTCGACAAGACCGAGATCGCCAAGAACCTCACCTTGTTCCTCTACCCCGACGATTCCGACGAGCAGGGCCGCCTACTTCGCATCTATCAGGAGTACTTCATGGTGAGCAACGCCGCCCAGCTCCTGATCGACGAGGCCGTCGAGCGCGGCAGCAACCTGCACGATCTGGCCGACTACGCCGTGGTCCAAATTAACGACACGCACCCCACCATGGTCATTCCCGAGCTCATCCGCCTGCTCACCACCGAGCACGACATCGAGTTTGACGAGGCCGTTACCATCGTGCGCTCCATGGTCGCCTACACCAACCACACGATCCTTGCCGAGGCGCTCGAGAAGTGGCCGCTCGCCAGCCTGCAGAAGGTCTCCCCTGCCATCGCCGACATTATCGTCAAGCTCGATGAGGTCGCGAAGGCCGAGCACGATGACCCGCGCGTCGCCATCATCGACGAATACGACACCGTCCACATGGCCCACATGGACATCCACTTTGGCTTCTCCATCAACGGCGTAGCCGCCCTCCACACCAAGATCCTGGAGGACACCGAGCTTCATCCGTTCTACGAAATCTATCCCGAGAAGTTCTCCAACAAGACCAACGGCATCACCTTCCGCCGCTGGATCCATGGGGCCAACCCCGCGCTCGCCAGCCTGCTCGACGATGTGATCGGCACCGATTGGCGCAGCACCGGCGATCTGAGCAAACTCGCCAAGTTCGCTGACGACAAGGGCGTTCTTGAGCGCCTGGCCGCCACCAAGGTCGAGGCCAAGGCCATCATGCGCCAGTTCATGGCGCTCGAGCAGGGCGTGACCATTCCCTCCAACGCCATCATCGACGTCCAGGTCAAGCGCATCCACGAGTACAAGCGCCAGCAGATGCTCGCGCTCTACATCATCTGGAAGTACCTCGATATCAAGAACGGCAACAGACCTAAGCACCCCGTCACCATCATCTTTGGCGGCAAGGCGGCGCCTGCCTACACTATCGCGCAGGACATCATCCATCTGATCTTGACGCTGTCTCAGTGGATTGCAAACGACCCCGACGTGGCTCCCTACCTGCAGGTTGTCATGATCGAGAACTACAACGTCACCGCCGCCGAGCGCGTGATCCCCGCCGCTGACATCTCCGAGCAGATCAGCCTGGCCTCCAAGGAGGCGAGCGGCACCTCCAACATGAAGTTCATGCTCAACGGCGCCCTAACCCTGTGCACGCTCGACGGCGCCAACGTTGAGATTGCCGAGCTCGTGGGCGACGAGAACATCTATACCTTTGGCGCCTCGTCCAAACAGGTCGAGCAGCTCTACGCCGACGGCACCTACGATGCCGGCGCACTCTACCGCAAGCCAGGCATTAAACTGCTGGTGGACTTCATCACCAACCCGGCCTTTATGGCGACCGGCAATGCCGAGCGCCTGCAGCGCCTGCACGACGACATTAAGGGCAAGGACTGGTTTATGGCCCTGCTTGACATTGAGGAGTACATCCAGACCAAGGAGCGCGTGCTGGCCGACTACGAGGACCAGGACGCCTGGATGCGCAAGGCGCTCATCAATATCGCCAACGCCGGCACCTTCTCGTCCGACCGCACCATCTCCCAGTACAACGACGAGATCTGGCACCTGAACTAATTTCGCTTCCCTTACCCATCCTCTTGAGAAACGGAGTCGTGGCAACACGGCTCCGTTTTTTGTGCCCGCACGTTACCCTGTGATCCGACTCGGCCAAACAATCTCGATCCGTAGCAATTACTCAACCAAAACGGTCCCAGCCGTTACAGATTGAGACATACCGGCCCCTCCCCTCGGGTTTATCTCAATCTGTAACATCTAGCAGGTGAAATTCGCCTTTGGTGTTACAGATTTAGATGAAATGGTTAGCTCAGCGGAACCGTCTCGATCTGTAACATCTAACGTCCGAAATCGGCCCTACCTGTTACAGATCGAGACAAACGACCGGTCAGACAGTCCCAACACAAAGAAAGGCTCCCCTCTCGCCCAGTGGACGGGAGGGGAGCCTTATATGTGACCGCGGCAAAAGGATGGCAAAGCCGCAGTCGCCCAAAGGGAGGGCCTGGATGCACCGGGCCTAGATAAGGTTCTTGCCAGACACCTTATCGAAGAGATGAGTCGCGTTCTTCTCGAACTTGAACCAGATGGGGTCGCCAGCCTTGAGCGCGCCCTTGGCCTCGAGGTCGACGACGGGGATAATCAGGACAAACTGGCCGTCGGGAGCGGTCACGTGGACATGCTCGGTCGAGCCCATGAGCTCGGTCACCTCGACGGTGCCCTGGAGCGCACCCTCCTCGCCCTTGTCGGCAAGCAGAATCTGCTCGGGACGCACGCCGGCCGTGATCTCCTTCACGTCGCCGCCGTCCCAGTTGAGAGCAAGCTGAGCGCAGGTCTCGGGGGCGAGCGCCACGTTCATATCCTCGGTCTTGACGGTAAAGCCGTTGCCCGAGCGCACCAGCTGGGCATCGAAGAAGTTCATCTGCGGCACGCCGATAAAGCCGGCGACGAAGATGTTCGCGGGATGGTTGAAGACCTCCTGCGGGGTGGCGATCTGCTGGACGACGCCATCCTTCATGACCACGATACGGTCACCGAGGGTCATAGCCTCGGTCTGGTCGTGGGTAACGTAGATGAAGGTGCCCTTGATCTCGTGACGCAGCTTAATGAGCTCGGCGCGCATCTGGTTACGAAGCTTGGCATCCAGGTTGGACAGCGGCTCGTCCATCAGGAAGACCTTGGGGTCACGCACGATGGCGCGGCCGATGGCGACGCGCTGGCGCTGGCCGCCAGAGAGCGCCTTGGGCTTACGGTCGAGGTACTCGGTAATACCCAGGATCTCGGCAGCGGAGCGAACCTTGCGGTCGATCTCGTCCTTGGGGACCTTCTTGAGCTCAAGCGTAAACGCCATGTTCTCGTACACCGTCATATTGGGGTACAGAGCATAACTCTGGAACACCATGGCGATGTCGCGGTCCTTGGGCGCCACGTCGTTGACGCGCTTGCCATCGATGAACACATCGCCGGAGGTGATGTCCTCCAGGCCGGCGACCATGCGCATCGTCGTGGACTTACCGCAGCCAGAAGGGCCAACGAGGACGATGAACTCCTGGTCGTGAACGGTGAGGTTGAAGTCCTCTACAGCGAGCACACCGTCCTCGGTAACCTTGAGGTTGTGCTTCTTCTCCTCGGTCTTCTTCTTTTTGCCAAAGAAGCCCTTCTTTTTTGACTCGTTGTTGGGATACACCTTCTGAACATGTTTGAGAACGATCTCGGCCATGTCTTTACCTTTCGATACGCGGCGCCGCGCTGAGAGGCGCCGCCAAAACTTGCAAAACAGTTACGGCATCAGCCCTTGACGGCACCTGCCACCACACCGTCGATGATGTACTTCTGGCAGAAGATGTACATGATGACGATGGGGATGACGACCATCATGATGCACGCCATCATGGGGCCGAGCTCGACGTGGCCATAGCCGCCACGGAAGTACTGGATCAAGATAGGAATGGTCTTGTACTTGGTGGAGTCGAGCGTAAGGTAGGGCAGCAGATAGTCGTTCCAGACCCACATGGTCTCAAGGATGCCGACCGAAAGATAGGTGGGCTTCATAATGGGAAGGACGATCTTAAAGAACACTTGGACCGGGTTGCAGCCGTCGATCATGGCCGCTTCCTCAATCTCGAGCGGGATGTTCTTGACGAAGCCGGCGAACATAAAGACCGCGAGGCCCGCGCCAAAACCAAGGTAGATGAAGCAGATGTTAAACGGCGTGTTAAAGCCGATGCGGTCCGCGAGGTTGGACAGCGTGAACATGAGCATCTGGAACGGTACGACCATCGAGAAGACGAACAGGTAATAGAAGAAGTTCGAGATCTTGCTGTTGACGCGCACCACGTACCAAGCGCACATGGAGCAGCACACCAGAATCAGCACGACCGACGTGACCGTGATGATAAGCGAGTACATAAACGCCGAGGCAAAGCCCTGCTCGTTCAGAGCGTGCACGTAGTTTGCGAGGCCGTTGAACGTCTCGGGCGTGAGCAGATCGAACGCCGTGGTGGTGCTGATTGCGGTCGCTTTCTTAAAGGAATTGAGCGCAATCATGAACACGGGGTAGATCCATGCGAGCGACAGGATCGTAAAGAAGATCGAGAGCGCGCGGTTGATAGCCTTATCGCGTTTCATTACTGCTGCACCTCCTTGGACCTCGTGGCCTTAAGCTGGATCATAGAAATAGCGACAACCAGGATGCAGAAGATAACTGCCTTGGCCTGACCGATGCCCTGCCATGCGATGCCAGCACGCGAATAGAACGTGTTGTAGATGTTCAGGGCGAGCATCTCGGTGGAGTGCGCCGGGGCGCCACCGGTAAGGGCGAGGTTCTGGTCGAACAGCTTAAAGCCGTTGGTGATGGACAGGAACAGGCAGATGGTGATGGTCGGCATCAGGTTGGGGATCTTAACCTTCCAAAACGTCTGCCATGCCGTAGCGCCATCGACCTTGGCGGCCTCGATGTAGTCAGACGGAATGGACTGCAGACCGGCGATGTAGATGATCATCATGTAGCCGACCTGTTGCCACAGGGTCAGGATGATAAGGCCCCAGAAGCCAGCGGCGGAGTTGAGGGCGATAAGCTGGGCACCCACGTTGGAGAGCAGGCAGTTGATCAGAATCTGCCAAATGTAACCCAGTACAATGCCGCCAATCAGGTTAGGCATAAAGAAAATCGTACGGAAGATGTTGGTGCCCTTGAGCGCCTTGCGAGTGAGCGCCTGCGCAATGGCCAGCGCGATCACGTTGATGAGCACCGTCGACAGGAAGGCAAACGCCACGGTAAAGAAGAACGACGTGGAGAACTGCGGATCGGACAGCGCGCGCACGTAGTTCTCGATACCGACAAAGTGCGCGTTATTGATGGTAATAAACTGGCAGAACGAGAGATAGAAACCCTGGATAAAGGGAATCACGAACCCGATCATAAACGCCAGGCACGTGGGCAGCATAAAGAGCGGCCACCAGCGCTTGAGTGCTTTGCCCATAGAAGGGTCCTTTCAATATGCAGGGGGCGGGCAAACCTACGTCTGCCCGCCCCCTGTCGCTAATCAGATAGCTTGGGCAGCAACTGCTTACTCGGAAGCAGCCTTCTCGGTCTTCCAGCCATCGACGAAGGCGTTCTTGACGCCGTCCCACTTGGTGTTGTCGGCAGCATAAGCGATGAGAGCCTGCTTGAGGTTCTTCTTCCACTCCTCGGAGGGGATGTAAACGAAGTCCCAAGCGACGGTCTTCTTGCCGTCCTTGGCCATAGCAACGGCCTGCTGAGAGAAGACGTTGGTGGTCTCCTTAGCGCTCTTGAACGGGGCGGTCAGACCCATCTTGTCAGCGATGATGCTGGTGGCGGTGTCAGAAGTGACGCACCAATACATGAAGTCCTCGGTGGCCTTCTGGGCATCCTCGGAAGCCTGGGAGCTGACGCACCAGTAGTTCTCGCCGCCGGAGCACAGGCCCTGGTTCTCCTCGCCGTCGACGCCGATGTAGATCGGCAGCATGCCGAGCTGGTCGTCGGTCATACCGGCCTTGGTGAGGTCGGCGTAGGCCCAAGAGCCGTTCTGATAGAAGACGGCCTTGCCGGTTGCGAACTCGTTGGTGGCGTCGTCACCGGTCTTGGAGGCGAGCTGCGAAGGATCGCAGGTGGAGTCGGTGATGTACAGGTCGAAGATCTGCTTAAAGTTGTCGAGATACTCGCCCTTGATCTCGTCGTCCTCCTGATTGTGCTCCTTCTCGAACTCGTAGTAGAGCGGGAGGTTGGCGAGGTGCGTGGTGTAGCGCCAGCTGGAGGAGTCATCCATACCGGCGGAAGTGAAGGCACCGTCAACGCCGAGCTCGTCCTTGCGGGCCTGGATGTCATCGGCGCAAGCCTTCAGCTTGTCGAAGGAGTTGATGTCCTCGGCCTTGTAGCCGGCCTTCTCGAGGAGCTCCTTGTTGTAAATGATGCCGTAGCTCTCCTGAACCCAGTCGATACCCAGATCCTTGCCGTCGGACTGCAGCGCCAGGGAGTCGTCGATGAGCTCGCCGCGGAGCTTGGTGTCGGAAAGATCGGCGCAGTAGTCCTTCCAGTTCTTAAGGCCGGTGGGGCCGTTGACCTGGAACAGCGTCGGAGCGGAGCTCTTGGACATCTCGGACTTGAGCTTCTCCTCGTAGGTGTTGGAGGCGGCGGTCACGATCTTGACCTCGACGCCCTTCTCCTTCTTGTACGCCTTGGCGATCTCCTTCCACTCCTTGTCGACCTCGGGCTTGAACTGGAGGAAGTAGACCTCGGCAGCGTCACCAGAAGCAGAGGAGCCAGAGCCGGCAGAACCACCGCAGCCCACGAGGCCCAGACCAAGAACCGCAGCCGCGGAACCAGCAAAGCCCAGGAACTGCCTTCTGCTCATTTCGTTCTTCATTACAATCCACCCTTTCACACCGTGGCGGCACCCTTTGCCGCCGCCTTCGGAGATTGGCTCGGGGACTTTGCCCCTTTTGCTGACTTGTACAATACGCTATTTGGCTAGTTGTTTGAACAAGTATTACTAGAGCGGTAGAAAAACTTCGGTGAACGGTAATTTCGACTTGATACTTGACAAGTTTTGTATAAACAATTATTTGTTATCGAATGCAGAGAAAACGCCCGATCAAGCCGATGCATCGTCGGTTTGACCGGGCGTTTTCGCTTTGAGGGCATGAGTCTCGTCAGGCTGCGAGCTAGCCGGCTATCGCTTGGAATTGACGCGGTAATGGAAGATCTCGGGGTGTGTGCGGGCATGCGTGACCTCGAACAAGATGCCGTCCGAGGTGTACGACTGGCTCTCCATAACGGCGACGCAGTTGTACTTGCCGAGGTCCAGATAGCTGCAGTCTTCATCGTTGGCGAGCTCGACACTCACCGTACGACGGCTCGCCATCACTTTGACGCCGCGCTTGTGCTCCAGATAGCCGTAGATAGAATCCGCCGCGATCTCGGGGGTCAGGCCCTTGGCGATCGACGCCAAAAAGTAGCCATGGTCCACTTGGCGCGCGCTGCCGTTGAGGCTTCGGACACGCACTACGCGAATCAGCTCCTCGCCCACCTTAAAGCCCAGGCGACGTGAGAGTTGCTCAGTGCAAATCAAATGTTCAAAAGACTTGACCTCGGTCGATGCGACGGCATTGTTGCGTTTTGCGAACTCGCCAAACGACTCAACCTCTTCGAGTGCGCCCAGCATGTCGGTTTCGCCCTTAAGCCAAATAACGCGCACGCCCTTACCGTGTATAGGCTGCACAAACATCCCGTCGGCCAGCATGCTCAAGGCGCGTCGAACGGTATTGCGCGTGCAGCCAAACTCCGCGGTCAGTTCGGCTTCGGTTGGCAGCATCTCCTGAAACGCATAGGTCCCGTTGATGATGCGCGAACGGATCTCGCGGTAGATTCCTTCGTAAATCGCTTTTGGCATGATTTCACCTCTAATGAATATGTATGGCTAGGCACGATAGCATTTCTTAAAGTTGTTTAAACCGATTATCGGTAAAGCACGGATTATTTACCGTCGACGGTTCCCCCGAAACCCAAATCGGACCGAATCAAAACCGTCAATGCGGCAAGCAGCCAGTCCTCTACAATGAGTTCATTGTTTAAACGTTCTTGCTCGCACAGCATGTTGCATCCGAAAGGCATATTATGCTGCAGAAAATCCAACGTTTTGGCGGAGCCATGTTCGCGCCCGCCATGCTGTTTTCTATATCAGGCCTCATGGTCGGCATCTCCGCCCTCGCAACGACCGTGGATATCGTCGGCGACCTCGCCGTATACGGAACCCCCTGGTACGTTTTCTGGACTATCATTCAGCGCGGCTCGTGGACGGTCTTTAAGCGCCTTCCACTCCTTTTTGCCGTAGCGCTGCCTATCGGCCTTGCCCAAAAGCAACCGGCACGCTGCTGCCTCGAGGCGCTCGTAGCCTATTTTGCCTACTGTTTCTTTTTGAGCGAGATCATTAAGCTGAGCGGAGACAACCTTGGGCTTAAGTACCCGTCGTTTTTGACCTCCGCTAGCGGCATCACCGTCATCGACGGCATCAAGACGCTCGACACCGGCATTATCGGCCCGCTGGCGGTGTCGGCAACCGTCGTCGCGATCCATGACCGCTTCTACGATGCCAAGGTTCCCGATTGGCTCGGCACCTTCTCGGGTTCCTCGCTGGTCTACCTCATCAGCTTTTTTGCCGTGTTTGCCCTTGCCGCCATCTCGGCCGCCATCGTGCCTTTCGCATACGCTGTGACCGAAACGCTGCGCCACGCACTTGCGGGCGTCGGCCCCTTCGGCGTGGGCATCTTTGTGTTTTTGGAGCGAGCGCTCGAGCCCATGGGGCTGCACCATCTGCTCTATATGCCCATCTATTACGACAATCTGGTCATTCACGACGGTATTTACGCCACGTGGACCAACCTGCTCCCCATTCTCTCCCATAGCACGCGCCCTTTAAATGAACTTGCGCCCTGGGCAGGTTTTACCGCCACCGGCTGGGGCAAGCTCTTTGGCCTTCCCGCCATCGCGGCAGCATTCTATTTCACCGCCAAACCCGAACGCCGCGCCGGCCTTAAAGTCATCCTTTTGCCCGCCATCGTCGCCTCGGTGGTCTGCGGCGTCACCGAGCCGCTCGAGTTTCTCTTTATGTTCACCTATCCTGGACTCTTTTTGCTCTACGCCGTCCTATCCTCCTGCCTTGCCATGACCATGAACTTCTTCGGTATCGTCGGCATCTTCTCGGGCGGTCTCATGGAAATGACGGCCTTCAACTTCATCCCACTCATGCGAATGCATGCCGGCTCCTACCTTTTGGCGCTCGGTATCGGTCTTGCCTTTAGCCTCATCTTTTTTGTTAGTTTTCGAGCACTCATCTTGGTCTATGACCTTAAGACGCCGGGCCGCGAGGATCATGTCTCCAATCGCGCGGCAATCGATCGTTTAACGGGAAGCGGCTTTGCCAAAGAGCAATCTCCCAATGGCGAGGTCAGTATTCAATCCGATCAAGATCACGTCCTCGCTGAGCGGGTAATTCAGCTTTTAGGTGGCGTTGGCAATATCGTGGGCGCAACCAACTGCGCCACGCGCCTGCGCGTCGAGGTCGCAGACCCTTCCATCGTTGCAGATAATGCGTCGTTTGTCGCGGTGGGCGCCAAGGGCCTCATCATTACGGGCAAGACCGCCCAGGTGATTATTGGCATCTCCGTTCCCCGCGTTAAAGAGCATTTTGACCAGATCATGGGCCTCGAGCCGGGATTTGTGCCCACCACCTCGGCCTCCCCTGCCGCCAGCGCAGCCCATAAGCGCGGCGATATCTGCTTCTTCGATATCGACGGAACACTCGCCTGGCAAGACCCTCGAGTGGCACAAGAGCTTCCCGAGAGCGAGCGAGACCTCTCCCCCTATCCCAATGAAGCGGTCTCGCAAGCCATCCGTGATTTTGTCGCCAAGGGCAATATGGCGTTTATCTGCACAGGGCGCACGCTGAGCTGCATCCATCCAAAGCTGCTCGAGCTGCCCTGGACCGGCATCGTCTGCCTCGCGGGTGGCTATGTCGAACTTGAGGGACACGTGATTCGCGATTTGGCGATGACGCCCGGCATGCTGCAGCGCCTTGCTCCCATTCTTGAGCAATCGGACGAAGTGATTCGTTTTGAGGGACTCAATGGCGTCGTTCGCATGAGTGCCGATGCGCCCGACGCTCCGGGATACGCCCGCACCGTGGGCGATGCAATTACGCAGCTGCAACATTACAGCGCCTACAAGATCTTAATGTCCACGTCGCTTGCCAACCGCATCGCTCAGGATCAAGCGTTTGAGCCGCTGCTCTGCTTTAACGAGCTCGAGCTCGAAGTGACCGAGATTTCGCCTCGCGAATGTACCAAGCGCGAGGGTATCCAGTCCGTACTCGACGCTCTCGACCCCAACCATGGAACGGTGTATGGCATCGGTGATGCCAGCAATGACATCTCGCTGATGAACGCCGTCGACGTCGGCATCGCCATGGGCAATGCACCGGACTATCTCAAAAAGCGCGCGGACTACATCACCGACTCGGTCGACAAAGATGGCGTCGTCAAGGCGCTCGAGCACTTTGGACTGGTCTAACTACGAAACTCGTCCGACATGCGCCGTTGCCTTAAATCCCCAAACCTGCCACGCAGGCAGGCACAATGTGGCAATATGTTGCCTGCACACTACATCGATGCAACCTAAGAAAGAATGCGAGAACCCGTGTCCAGTCCGTTTACCTGCTTTTTAGCCCAGCACTTTGACCAGATTAATGACTATCTGGCCACGTTCTTTGACGGACAGGCGACCTCTGCCGATATCGAACGCTACCTGTACGCGCCGCTCTCGGCTTTTACGGCCAACGCCGGCAAGCGCCACCGCCCGCTTATCTGCATGCTCGCCGCAACCGCAGTGGGCGGTAGCTTTGAGAGCGCCCGCAGCGCCGCGGCAGCTATCGAGCATTTCCAGTCGGGTGCGCTCATCCACGACGACATCGCCGACAACGGACAGCTTCGTCGAGGCAAGCCCTGCATGCACCTTACCGAGGGCACGGGGCTCGCCATCAATTGTGGCGACCTGGCGCTCACCATGGTCACCAAGACGGTTCTCGACGATCCCACGCTCGAGTCCGACGTGAAGCTGCGTGTGCTCCACGAGCTTACCGAGATGATCGTCCGCACCATCGAGGGTCAAGCGCTTGACCTGGGTTGGGTCCGTGACGAGCGCTTTGATATCTCGGTTGATGACTACCTGGACATGGCGACGCACAAGACCGCGTATTACAGCGGAGCCACGCCGCTTGCCGCCGGAGCCATTATCGGCGGCGGCAGCGAAGAGCAGGTCGAGGCGCTACGCGCCTTTGGCCTGCACACCGGCCTTGCCTTTCAGATTCAGGACGACCTGCTCAACTTGGTCGGCACCAAAGAGGCCGCCAACAAGGACTTCCGCACCGACATCACCGAGGGCAAACGCACGCTCGTTGCCGTGCACGCCCTGTCTGATGAGCGCCATCACGACGAGGTCGAGGCAATCCTTTCCTCGGGCACCGAGGACCCCGCGCAGCTCGCGCGCGCCGTGGAGATCTTCCAGCAGACCGGCTCCATCGAATATGCTCACGCCTACGCGCTGGACCTGACCGCAAAAGCCAAGGCTGCCATCGAGAACGTTGAGCTTGACCCGCACGCACGCGAACTGTTCCTCTCCATGGCAGATTTCTTTGTGGAGCGCCTCAACTAGCGGGGGTCACAAAACCTGTGGGCAGCGCGTTTGGGTACAAGTTGCTACACTGTTGAGTGCATGTTTATGCATTGTCTCGCGTTGTCTATCCGACACGCGCTCAAAATAGTACGAATCGTACGCCGAAAGGGGTTCGTTCATGGAACCTATTACCACGGGCATGCAGGGAGCAGCCGTCGAGGATGTTCAGTCCCGCCTTCTGCAGCTCGGTTACACCATCGATGCCGACGAGGTCGCCGACAAGCGCTTTGGCACCACCACCGAGCAGGCCGTCAGCACCTTCAGGCTCGACAGTGGCCTTGCTGCCGGTCATGCCGTCGATATCCCCTGTTGGAGCGCCCTGGTCGACGCCTCGTATAAGCTGGGCGACCGCACCCTGTATCTGCGCATGCCCAATTTCCATGGCGCCGATGTGCAGGCCCTGCAGCGCGCTCTCAACGTTTTGGGCTTTGCCTGTGGCGAAGACGACGGCTACTTTGGTCCGCATACCGAGGCCGCCCTGCAGCAGTTCCAGGAAAATGTCGGCCTGTTTGCCGACGGCATGGCCTTCCAGGACACCTACGCCTACATCAACCGCCTGCACCATGTGTGGGAGGGCAAGCCCTCGGTCACCGAAGCCGAGTCCCGCATCGGTTTTGCTCGCGCCGCCAACGTGCTCGAGCGCTTCCAGATCGCCGTTATCGGTGAGGACCCCATCGCACGCAGCGTTGCTTCGCGCATGTGGAACATCGCCACGGCAACGACCGACAACAGCGGCATGATGCTCTGCGACTCCGAGGTCCCAACCGACGTTGACCTGGTGCTCGAGATCGCAAGCGACGAGCTGCCCGCCGACGCCGCGCCACGCGCCACGATTGCCCTCGCCGAGTGCCACAACCTGGCCCAGCGCATCCGCACCGCCAATGTCGCCGCGCAGCAGAAGCCGGCTCGCATTCGCATTGAGCTCACGGGCATGACGCGCTACAACGGCACCTTCACGGCCAGCGACGCGCAGACGCTCGCCGTACGCCTACTCGACGGCGTTTGCGATGCCCTCGCAGATTAGGTAAACTAGACGAGTTGCTTTTGGGCAACACCACACATTGGGACGTAGTTCAACGGTAGAACTCCGGTTTTTGGTGCCGGCTGTTGGGGGTTCGAATCCCTCCGTCCCAGCCATTAAAACTGAGCGCCCTAAGCCCATAACGGCCCAGGGCGCTTTCTTGTGGGCAAGCGGAGGAATTCGAACCCGCAAGGGTGCGGAGCTGAGGAAACGCGAAGCGTTTTCCAGCGCAGCACGCAAGGAGCGAAGCGACGCAGCGGGGCGCGGCCGCCGACCAGGCGGACGCGGAATCCCTCCGTCCCACACCAGCCAAGAGCCCCTCACGTCATGCAAATCGAGCCAACGCCGCCAAGCGGAGGGATTCGAACCCGCAAGGGTGCGGAGCGACGCAGCGGGGCGCGGCCGCCGCAGGCAGACGCGGTGTCGGCACTTGGGGACGCTCCTAAGTGCCGGCATTATAGGAACGTCCCCAAGTGCCGGCTCGGGACTATTTTCGAGGACCCTCCGAAGGACTGTGGCCAAAAAACGGCAAATATGAGTACTGTTACCGTTGTAGCTACATTATTTTCGTTAATTAAAGAAGATCTTAATGAGATTTATTCGCATCAAGGTCTTCCTTTAATGAACACTTGAGGAGATACGGCAGCTTATCTGCTCGATCGACACGTCAAATCACCTTAAATGTGGTCAAAATTACTGCTACTAAAAGAGTATCAGTACTCATATTTGCCGTTTTTTGGCCACGGCTCTTTATAGACACCCTGTACAGCGACGGTGGTAGATTTCGGAACGTGTCCGTCAGCCCCGTTCCGAAAAGCGAGCCGCATGCAACGGCCAAGCCACGACAGGCCCCGGGAGAGCGGGGACACCGGCTTAGGTTTATCGCGAGTTCCGCACGAACAGGAGGCCACTTAATGTGGCCTCCGTCGTGAGCAGGACTGTAGAGCAGGAAACCTAAGCCGGTGTCCCCGCTCTCCCGGGGCCGGCGGAATTTAGTTGTTCAGCATGCGGTCGAAGCTTCCCGAGTCGCCATCCCGATAGTCGGCGGTCATCAGAATCTCCTGCGGAATGCGCCCGCCTTCACGTAGCACATTGCGGAACTGCACGCGCGTGACCATGGGCAGATCCTTGATCGTCGCCGCCAAGTTCTGCGGCACGCCCTGGTTGGCAGCCGCGCGCTCGCACTCGCCGCCGGCCTTCACGCGACGCTTATGCTCGGCGAGCATGGCGCGGTACATACCGGCATGCAGGCGAATCTCAACCACATTGGCATTGCGAGCCTGCTCGACGATGCGCGCGCCCTCGCGGTCGATATCGCCCACGTAGTAGACGTAGTTAAAGCGATAGCCGATCTCGGCCAGATAATCGTCCAGGGCATGCGAGACGCTCGCCTTGCATCCGCCGCCAAAAATCACGCCGCCCACCTTGATGCCAAAGAGCTTGGCGTGCTTGCGGCCACGCAGCAGCCTGACGATCTCGTCGTAGGTGTCCAGGTTCTCGACCATAATGAACGGCTTATCGGCGCCCAGCGTAAAGAAACCCGTAAAGTGCACGGGGCGGTTGGGGGCGACCTTGATCGCCTGCATGCTGATGCCCTTTTCGGTCATGCGCCTTATCAGGCGCTCACCGTGCTTGCCGTCAAAAGCCTTCTCGTCGTTAAAAATCTGGTAGGCACGCTGGCGGCGCGAGGCAACCGGCGTATCGGCACCTCGGTTTTGCTCGATCCAAGCCTGGATGATTGCGATTTCCTCGGCAATCTTGCGGTTGGACATCTCGTTGTGCTGAGTGCGCTGCGGCGCCTTTTTGCCGTCCTTGCCCTCGACCTTAACAATTTGAGTCTGCTGTTCCTTGATCTTAGAGAGCGCCGTAGGCGTAGGGACAACTTTGAGCAGCTGCCTGCCCAAAACGCGGGCAAGGGCAAACGCCGATACCTCGCCGTGGACGGCCGACTCGGGCTGCTGGGTAGCACTATCAGCCGCGGCAGGCTCAGCCTGTGCATGAGGCTTACGCTTGGAATCTGCCTGGGTATTACGTTCCTGCTTGGGCGCAGACGAGCGCTTTTGCGGACGATCGGACTTGGCCTCCTTCGCCGGCTGGCGCTTGACCTGATCCACCGGAGTCTCGGCCTTCTCATCTCCGTTTTGTGTCGCTGTCTTCTCGGCCGCGGCCTCGGCATTTGAGCCACGACCGCCGCGGTGACGACGACGGCGGGGCTTGCCTGAGGCGCTCTCCCCCGCCTGCTTATCAGCGGTCTGTTGAGCTTTGACCTCAGTGTCAGCCGCAGGCTGCGACTCGGAAGGTTGCTGCTCGCGAGCCGCCGGCTCAACGGTTTTCTCGGTTTGTTCGGCCTTCTCGGCCTGAGCGGTCGGAGCCGGCTCGCCCTTCTCCTGACGCCTTACGGGATACGCGCGCCTCGCAAAACCACGTCCGGGACGACATGAGCCCGGGGCCTTCTTGGCAGACTCCTCAACATCGTCTGCGGCCTCGGAAAGCTCTTCAACCTCATGCGCGACATCCTGCTGCGCAGCCTTAAAGTGGGCACCACGGCGACGCTGGGGCTCCTGGGCCTCCACGGGCTTTTGCTCCTTCGCGGGCCTCTGCGACTCGGCAGCAACCTCGTTCTCAACAGCCTCGGCATCCGTCTCACCCTTTCGAGCAACGGCGCGACGGAAGCGCTCCTGCTGGGCGCGACGCTGCGCATCGCGCTTGCCACCCCCGCCAAAACCGCCGCGCCCTGCCTTGGCCGTAAAGGCACGCACGACGTTCTCATCGAGCAACTCATCGGTATCAACATGCTCACGCGGAGCAACTTCTTCCACAGCAGGCACGTCAGCGGAATCCTCGACGACAAAATCTTCGACGGACTCGGCAGGCTGCTCCTGGGCATCGCGGATCTCGACATTGATGGTATAGAACGCCGGGCGCCCGTTAATGCCGCTGCCCTCGATCTTGGTCACGATATTTGCCGCGATAAGCTCATCGCGCATCGCCTTGGTATCGCATTCCTTATCGACGGAGCGGAAAATCTGCGCCAGCGCGCTCGACTTAATCTTGAGCGCCTTGCGGCAGAGCAGGTCGTAGGCAACCAGCTTGGCGCGCTCGGCAGAAAGCGACGTCTGGCTGCTCAGACGCTCAGCCAGAGCATCGACATTGTTTTGATTATCGGAATATACCGTCTTGGCCACGGGGCCCCTTTCATATGCACACATATACGTCCATATGGTACAACGCACGAGCCTATCCACGCAAAACATCTGCGAGAACGCCCTTGCACCACCTGTTATCACAAGAAAAAAGACCGGGTCCGCTTGATTGCGGACCCGGTCTTTCCGAGTCAAATAGATGGGAGATTCAACCCGTCCGACCGACTAGGCCTTAGCGGCCTCGGCGTCGGCAGGAGCCTCAGCGGCAGCGGCGCGACCGTACTCGGCCTTGCCCATCTCGGACCACTCGGGCTCCTCGTCGGGCATGGAGCCGGCCTCCTTGCCGAAGAACTCCTTGAGACAGTTGACGGCAACGATGAGGCCCAGGACCATCAGCAGGACGGCGAAAACGAGCTGCAGGCCCTTGGTGGCGGCGACGGAGACGGCGGCCGTGGTGGCGGTAGCCGGGATGGTGCCGAAGAAGCCGTAAGCCTGGACAGCGGTCATGCAGCCCATGGCGCTCTGGACCAGCGAGGTGAAGGTGCAGCAGAGCAGGAAGGCGACGGGCACGTAGAGCATCCAGCCCTTGCGGCCGGTGCACTTGCAGAACACGGCGAGGGTGATCATGGTCATGCCGCCGAGCAGCTGGTTGGAAGCACCAAAGAGCGGCCAGATGTTGGCATAGCCGCCAAAGGCGAGGGCGAGACCGGGAAGCAGGGTGACGACCGTGGCGAACCAGGGGTTGCCGAGAACCTTCATGTAGCCGGCCTTGGACTCGATGGCCAGGGCGTCGTTGGTCTGGGCAAAGAACTCGGAGAACGAGGTGCGGGCGATGCGGGCGACGGCATCGAGCGAGGTCAGGGCCAGAGCGGAGACGTTCATGGTCATGAAGACGGTAGCGAGCGTGCCGTCAACACCGAAGGCCTGCATACCGCGGGAGATACCAGCGGCGAAGATCTGGAACGGGGTGGAAGCGACGCCGGCGTTGAGGGCACCAGTGCCGGCGGTGTTCATATCGGAGAACATGATGCCGGCGACGATGATGGCAAGGATGCCGACGAAGGACTCGACGATCATGGCGCCATAACCGACCTTGACGGCGTCCTGCTCCTTCTCGACCTGCTTGGAGGAGGTACCAGAAGAAACGAGGCTGTGGAAGCCGGAGAGGGCACCGCAGGCAACGGAAACAAACAGGACCGGGAACATCATGCCAGAAGCGCTGGAGAAGCCGGTAAAGGCCGGAGCGGTGATGGTGGCCTGGCCGTTAACACCCAGGACGACGATACCGAGGACAGCGCAGGCGATCATGACGATCATCATGATGGAAGTGAGGTAGTCGCGAGGGGTCTTGAGCATCTGGATGGGCATGGCGCCAGCAAAGACCAGGTAGACCATGACAACGGCGAACCACTGGAACTTGTCCAGGTAGACCGGGAACTGCATGCCGACGGCAAACATGAGAACCATGAGCACCACGCCAGTGACAAACTCGGCAGCGCCGGTGAGGTTGAACTTCTTCTGGGCCCAACCAAAGGCGATAGCGACGAAGGTGAACAGGATGGAGATGGTACCAGCGCAGCCGGCGGCATAGGACTTGGTGAAGTCGATAGCACCGGTGGCAGCGCCAGAAGCGTCAACGACCGAGGTGAACATGAACGTCTTGCAGACCATGTCGGTGAAAGCGGCGATGACGATGATGCAGAACAGCCAGCAGAACAGCAGGAACAGGCGACGGCCGGTCTTGCCGATGTATTTCTCGATGAGCTGGGCCAGGGACTTGCCGTTGTTCTTCATCGAAGCGTACAGAGCACCAAAGTCGTGGACGGCGCCAAAGAAGATGCCGCCGACGAGGACCCAGAGCACGACGGGCAGCCAGCCAAAGGCCATGGCGACGATCGTACCCGTGACAGGGCCAGCACCGCAGATCGAGCTGAACTGGTGCGAGAACGCGGTAAAGGCGGAGACGGGCGAGAAGCTCTTGCCGTCCTTCATGCGCTTGGCCGGCGTGAGGGCCTCTTTGTCAACGCCCCACTTGTTGGCCAGCCAGCGGCCGTAGCCCAGATAGCCACAGGCGAGCACCGCCGCGGCCACAACCATGAGCAAAACTCCGTTCATTACATTTCCTCCTCTAAAAAGAACTTCCTAGACATAAAAAATGAGGGCCGTCGGTTGCGCTCGACGGCCCTCATCTTCATCAGCCGCCCGTTATCGTACGGGCTAGCTGTATGTGCTAACCCGCATCAGATAATTACTACGCTGATAATGTTTAGCTGATGCGTGAACATGTCTAAGAAATCCTCTTCAATCATGATGTGAACGATCCGTGCGTGTTCACATCCCCCAGTGGTTGAAAAGGAGTATGAAACTTTAGTTACCTAAAGTCAACGCAAATTTGTAATGAATTTTCAGCTTTTTTTGAATTTCTCGGTATAAAACGCCACTGACCTCGGACTTTACCCCACGACAGTTTTTGCATGAGAGATGCCCCTCGGGAGCGGGCGGGCGTATACAAGGTTTCCTGCTCTACAGTCCTGCTCGCACGGAGAGCACATTAAGTGCTCTCCGGCTCGTGCGGAACTCGCGATAAACCTTGTATACGCCCGCCCGCTCCCGAGGGGCTCCCATCCCAAATGCGGAGCAAAGCTCCGCACACCATCTTTTTCTTTCAGCTAAAGCACGCCGAAAATTCGACGCAGCTGGCTAACCTTGCCGGACGTTGTCGACGCCAAACCAGCTCAGAAGCTATATCGATACAGAAAGGTCCCCGGCGCTGCCCGGGCGCCAGCGGCCGCATATGAACTTTATCGCGAGTTCCGCACGAACAGGAGGCCACTTAATGTGGCCTCCGTCGTGAGCAGGACTGTAGAGCAGGAAAGTTCATATGCGGCCGCTGGCGCCCGGGCAGCGTCGGGGACCGCACCCGTACGACTACAGCGTCATGTTTGGATCGGCGTCGACGTCGAACGGCGAGATTTCACCTCGGTCGAATTTACGGCGAGCGACCTCCGCGATCATGGCTGCGTTATCGGTGCAGGCAGACAAGGGCGGCACCGTTACGCGGATCCCCTGACGCCCAAGCTTCTTGATCATCATCTCGCGCAGATGCGGATTAGCCGAGACGCCGCCGCCGATGCAGTATTCCTTGCATCCGGTGGCATGCAGGGCGTTTTTGGCCTTCTTGTACTGAACGTCAAAGACGGCTGCCTCAAACGAAGCCGCCAGATCGGGCAGGTGAATCGTGCGCCCAGCCTTGGTCTCCTGCTCGATGTAGAGCGTCACCGCCGTCTTGAGGCCCGAAAGCGAGAAGCGATAGTCCCCCCTGCTGTTAAGCGCGCGAGGAAAATCGATCGCGCGGGGATTGCCCGTCTCGGCCAGCTTGGAGATGATGGGGCCACCGGGATAGCCCAGACCCAACGCCTTGGCTACCTTGTCGAAGGCCTCGCCCACAGCATCGTCGAGTGTCTCACCAAGTACCTCGTAGTCGCCCCATGCCTTCACGTGCACGAGCATGGTATGACCGCCCGAGACGAGCGTGAAGATAAACGGCGGCCTGAGATCGGGCTGCGCCAGCAGGTTGGCGAACAGATGGCCCTCCAGATGGTTGACGCACACGAGCGGCTTGCCGGCGGCATAGGCAAAGCCCTTGGCGAAGGCGACGCCCACTACCAGAGCACCCACCAGGCCCGGACCCTGCGTCACGCCAACAGCGGCGAGTTCGCTCGGCGCGATGGCTCCACCCTCAAGACCAAGCGATGCTGCGGCATCCTCGAGTGCCGCATCCACGACACTCACAATCACCTCGACGTGCTTGCGCGAGGCGATCTCGGGCACCACGCCGCCAAAGCGTGCATGAAAATCAATCTGCGTCGACACCTGGTTGGCCAGCATATTGCCATCCGCATCGATAATCGCCACCGCCGTCTCGTCGCAGGAGCTCTCGATAGCGAGTACGAGGCGGCGACGCTCAATTTCGGCACGCTCCCCCTCGGAGCGCCCAGGCGCAGGCAGCGGCCATACGCGCTGCTCTGCCGCCGTCGGCTCGGGCGAAGCATTATCGACCGGAAGCACCAGGGGCAGCGGAGCCGTCATGACGATGGCGTCCTTGCCGGCACCATAGTAGCCGCGGCGACGGCCAGCCTCGGTAAAGCCCAGAGCGTTATAAAGCGCGATCGCTCCCTCGTTACCGTCCTCGACCTCGAGCGAAGCCGTGGTGCAGCCGAGCATCTGGGCATCATAGCTCACATGCGACAGCAGCTTGCGGGCAATGCCCTCACGGCGATGTGCCGGGTCGACGGCGACATCCAGAATCTGCACATCACCGTCCACGACCATACCGCCGGCAAGGCCCAGCAGCTTGCCGTCGTCGTGTGCCACCCACCAACTACGCGGCGCAGCGACGTCCTCGCCCAGTTCGGACAGGAACATGCCCGGCGTCCATGCCTCGTGTCCGGCACCTTCAAAGCAGGCAGCCTCCAGCGCGCTCGCGCCCTCGGCATCCGCCGCGCCCATGGGACGGAACTGCAGATGACGACCGGCGAGCTCATCGGCAACACCCGTAATTTCGCTCTGCGCACTCTCGGCAAGACCAAGACGCTTGCGCTCGTTTTCCTCGGCATCCGAAAGGCGCGTGTAAATCGGCAGGACGCGGGCCGGATCGCCGTCACCCGCAGCGTGCGCGAGCAGCAAGCCCTCGCCCGAAGGCCACCACAGGTCGCGCTCCACGCAGCGGGCGGCCTCGTCCTCACCCAGCAGCTTGCCATAGCGCACGAGACCGTCACCGGTCAGCTGAACCTGGCCCCAGTCCGCTGCTTGGCGCCACTCATCGAGCGCCACGGCGGCCTTGACCACGTGTTCGCGCTCAAATTGACGCTCGGGACCCTCATCGACCAGCATATACAGCGCCGGATATACCTCACCGCGCATAGCATCGGCCAAGATACCAAGCTTGCCGCGCACGCCAGCCTTCCACGCCGTCCAAGCGCAAGCGTCGAGCGTCGACACGCCCAGCAGCGGAACATTGGCACCACGCGCGAGGCCCTTGGCAGTGGAGATGCCGATGCGCACACCCGTAAAGGACCCCGGGCCGCGGCCGACCACATAGCAACCAACATCGCTGCGATCCAGACCGGCTTGAGCCAGCACGCCATCAACGGTATTCACGAGCTCAACGTTGGCGTGACGGCGACACATGTGGTCGCCACTCACGAGCTTCGTCTCACCCGTCTGCCCATCAATCCAGCTTGCCGCGCAGGCAAGCATGTCGGTCGAGGTATCGAGCGCCACCACCAGCGCGTTGTCGTTATGCAAGCTCATCTTGTACAGCCTTATCAATCAAATGGGAAAGCTCCATTGCGCGGTCACCGTGCGCCTCAAGCGTTATCGTTCGCACATCGCTGTCGCCCTCATCACGCCTGAGCGTCACCGAAAGATACTCATCCGTCAGCTCGTCCTGGAATTGTTCGCCCCATTCCAGCAGGCAAGCACCCTCATAGCCCAGCACATCGAAAATGCCCGTATCCTCGAGCTCGTAGGCATGCTCCAGGCGGTATAGATCAAAGTGAAACAGCGGAATACGACCTTGATCGTGAACGGCCATGAGGGCGAACGTAGGGCTCGTAACCATATGCCCATCGCCCAGCCCGCGCGAGACGCCCTTGGTAAAGTGAGTTTTGCCCACTCCCAGGCCACCGGTCAGGATGAGCACATCGCCATCCTCAAGGCACGGTGCAATTAGCTCGCCAAAGTACTCCGTATCGGCAGCGCAAGTCGTTTTGTAAGTACCTACCCCCAGGCGCTCCAGGGACATATATGCTCCTTATTATTCCGAGGCGTCCTCTGGCGCGGGATGTCGCTCCAGATAGTCGCCCAGCATCTTAAAGTCTTCCTCCAGCAGCTCCTGCCACGCCGGATTGCGCAGCGCTGCTGCCGGATGGAACGTGGGCATTACCACAAAATGCCCCATCTGGTGGAACCTGCCGCGCAGCTTAGTAATGCCAATCTCGGTCTTTAGCACAAAGTGCGTCGCGGGGTTGCCGAGCGTCACAATAATATCGGGCCAGATGCTTCGAATCTGCTCACGCAAAAATGGCGAGCAAGCCAGCACTTCCTCGGGACGCGGATTGCGGTTTCCCGGCGGGCGGCACTTAAGCACGTTGGCAATGTAGACGTCTTCGCGTTTGAGCCCCGCCAGCGACAAAATGCCGTTGAGGTCCTCGCCTGCCGCCCCCACAAAGGGCTCGCCCTGCAAATCCTCATTGCGGCCCGGCGCCTCGCCAATAAACATCACGCGAGCGTGGGGGTTTCCCACGCCAAACACGATGTTATGGCGCGACTGGTAAAGCTGGCAAAGGTGACAATCGCCCAGAACGGCCTCGATCTCCTCGAGTGCGACCTCACGCGGCGCCTGATGGCTATGGCCGGGGATGTGCATGACGCCCATAGCGACTCCTACACGTAGACCTTGTCGAGACGCATACCAAAGCCGCAAGCGACCTCGTAGTTAATCGTGCCGCGTAGGCGCGCCATCTCGTCCATGGTAATCTCGGCATCTCCATCGCGGCCGACAATGATCATCTCGTCACCATACTCGGCCTCGGGAATCTCATGTGCTGGGTTGGACTGAATGGCGACCATAAACTGGTCCATGCAGATATTGCCCACCTGACGCACACGCTCGCCGCGATACAGCACGTCCATACGATTGGAAAGCGTACGCGAAAGGCCATCGGCATAACCGATCGGAAGGGTGCAGATCTGAACGCGCGTGCGCGGTACGCGGTAGGTAAAGCCGTAGCCCACGCCCTCGCCCATCGCAGGATGCGCCACGCGCGTCACACGCGCGTGGACGCTCATGACGGGATCAAGCTGCATCACGCGACCACTCAGCTCACATGGCTGCAGACCATACAAACCGATGCCGGCACGAATCATGTCAAAGTGCATTGAAGAATCGAGCATCGAGGACGGCGTATTGGCACAATGCACGATACCGCATTCAAAACCTGCGTCCTTAATGGCCTGAACGGCCTCGGTAAAACGCTGGCACTGCAGCTTGTAGTCCCAACCCGAAGGTTCATCGGCCGTGGCAAAGTGCGTAAATACGCCGTCGCACTGGATGCCGCGATGGAAACTGATGCCGCGTACAAAGTCGAGCACCTGTGTGTAGTGAACACCGATACGATTCATGCCCGTCTCGATGGCGAGATGATACTTGCCCACTTTGCCCGCCGCGACGGCACATTCGCCATACGCAAGAGCAAAGTCAGACGTATAGACCGAGGGCATGATATCAAACTCGAGCAACGTCGGAATGGCCTCGATAGGCGGCTCGCTTAGGATGAGGATGGGTTTCGTAATCCCGCCCTGTCGGAGCTCAACGCCCTCGTTAACCGTCGCCACGGCAAACATGTCGGCACCGGCCGAATACATGATCTTGGCGCACTCAACAGCTCCATGACCATAAGCATCGGCCTTAACCACGCAGCACAGGCGCTGACGTGGATTCAGCAAATTCTTATAGGCCCTCGTGTTGCGACGGAGCGCCCCGCGGTCGATCTCGACCCAGGACCAGCGCGTCAAATCGGCTTTATTCATGATTAGTCATCCGACCCTTCGTCCATGATTCCCAGATCTTCGAGCGCATCCTTTGCCGCCAGTTCCATGGCAGGACCGATCAAGTCGATAAGATCGGTCGCGATGACGCTCTTCTCACCATACTCCGTCGCCGCGGCAAAACCGGCGTAGCTGTGAAGTGCGACGGCGTACGAATACAGCAACTCCCAACGATTCATCTCGTCGCGCATGGTGGCAAGCGTGCCGGCCAAAATACCCGCGAGAACATCACCCGAACCGGCAGTTGCCAGAGAAGCCGGACCCGAGAGCGGCAGCAGCACACGCTCAACGCCACAGATAGCCGTCGTCGGCCCCTTGGCAATGACCACCAGATTGTCGGAGCCTGCAGCCCAGACAACCTTCTGCGCGGCCGCAATCGCGGTACCAAGGTCGTTCACCTCGTCACCGGCAACCAGGCGCGAAAGCTCACGATAGTGCGGCGTCATAACCAACGGCTGCTCGCGGCGATACATCTCGGGGTTACTATCAATACCGTCAATGGCAATCTTAGCAAGGCAGTTGAGTGCATCGGCGTCCAAAATTAGCGGTACATCAAGCTCGAGCAAGCCCGAAACCACCTGCATAGCGCCGGCAGACGTCGTCATACCGGGACCGCACAGTACACAGCTGTACTTCTTTGCAATCTCGCACACAGTCATGCGCGCAGCGGCGCCAAAGGAGCCGCGGGAATCAGACGGAATAGCAAAGACGGGAATCGAAGGAAGTGCCATGCGAATAAGATTGGCGCAGGCGTCAGGAGCCGCGACCGCCACGTAACCAGCACCCGCGCGAGCTGCAGACTTGGCCGCCATAATGGCAGCACCAGGATATTGCGCAGATCCGGCGACAATAAGCACAGAGCCACGGGAATACTTATCGATATTCGATGGTAGCGGAGCAAAGTAATCAACTAAGTCACCGGGCTCGACAATCTCGGCGGCGTGGTCAACATCATCGATGACTTCGTCAAGACGGTCGTAAAGATTGCCGCAGATCAAATCGCCAGCATACTCAGGGCCATCAGCGCTATACAGACCAATCTTGGGCGCGATCATCGTCACCGTGCGCTCGGCACGAATGCAGTCGTCATCAACAACGCCCGTCTCGGCATTCAGGCCCGAGGGGACATCAATGGATACGACACAATCGGCGCATCCATTGACCGTAGGAATCCAAATGGAGAACGGCGCACGCAGATTCCCGTGGAAACCGGTACCAAAAATGGCATCGACAACAACATCCGCCTTATCGATCAAAACCTCGAGTTCGTCACGCGAGGGGCCGACGCAAACGTGCACATCGCGGCCGGCAGTACGACGAGCAACATGACGTGCCAGAGCAGCAGGAATCTCATCCGGTTCAACCGGAGAAACGATATCCACGTCCACACCCTTATGGCTCAGGATATCGGCGGCAACCCAACCGTCGCCGCCATTATTACCAAAACCGACCAAAACGAGAACCCGATCGGGATTGAGCTTCAAGACCTCGTTAGCGGCAAACTCACCCGCTAGCTCCATAAGCTCGGCCTTCGAAGTCCCTTCGCGTTCGATGATATCCTCGAGACGAACGACTTCTTCGGTACTCAAAACCGGTTTCATCTATGCTCCTAGCGTATCTTGCGAAGCATCGCCCAGGTGCTCCGTCAATGCTGAATTCTGCAGCTGCTCGAGCTCATCTAATACAGAGCGAGCCTCTTTAAATGTCTGCGCAACGCGTTTCTTGGTGCTCACCTTTTCATCTTTTGGCTTAGGCCGAGCATCTTCGGTAATCGCGATGGCATTCGCAACGGCCAAGTCTCCCGTAAGCGTAATGGAAAGAGCGACCTCAACAACGCCCAGTTCTTGAGCGATCTCGAGAGCACGGCCCGAAAGCAGCGCCTTCGGTTTGCCGAGTTTATCACGCGTTACCGAAACATCCTTGCGACCCACGCCTTGACTAAAACCCGTGCCGAGAGCTTTAAGCACCGCCTCGCGCGAAGCAAAGCGGCTCGCATAGTGAGCAGCGGGACGCGATGATGCATCGCAATACGCACGCTCTTCTTCGGTAAACACACGCCGAGCAAACGACGGCGTCTTTTCAAGAATTGATTTCATGCGGGAAATCTCGACGATATCAACGCCGATACCAGCTTCAGCCATGTTCACCTCCATATCGCACAGACTAAGTTATTGTAGCCCGTTCACAGAAGATGCGACAAACGAGGGTTATAAAACACAGCTACTATGTGAGACAAATTGCCCGAGATACAAAAAAGGGGGAGGCCGCGAGGCCTCCCCCTTCTTCAAGTCATCCGACGGCTCGGTGCCGTCCACCGGTCAGCGGCGCCCTGGCCTC
>NZ_QRUF01000002.1:189035-206449 GCF_003458415.1 Collinsella sp. AF25-2LB | reverse complement strand
CGCGTAGCGGGTGGTTTAAAGCTGGCCGCTGCGCGGCCAGCGGACTAAAGTCTTGAAAATCAAAATTAAGCAATTGCTTAAAACAAAAAAGGTCAGGCACTAGGTGCCTGACCTGCAAACTTCTGGTCGGGACGACTGGATTCGAACCAGCGACCCCTTGACCCCCAGTCAAGTGCGCTACCAAGCTGCGCCACGTCCCGAAGCTTTTGTTTGTTGCTCTGCTCTCGCTCGCAACAGGGAGTATATTAACCCGAAACTTTAGACTTGTGCAAGAACTTTTTTATAAATTTTGAAGCAAGTCCAAAATTGTATCTGCGAGCTGGGGTTTTGTTAGCACGGGAAGCTCTTGCGTACCCGTTGTGCTCACAATCCAGGCCTTGTTGGTATCGGTTCCAAAGCCCGAATCGGCGCGCGAGACATCGTTGGCGATAATGGCATCGCAGCCCTTGCGGGCGAGCTTGCGCTGCGCGTACTCCACGACGTTATCGGTCTCGGCCGCAAATCCGATCACGCATCGCTCGCCCTTCTGGCGCGAGAGCTCGGCCAAAATATCGACCGTCTCGACCAGTTCGATGCGATCCAGGCGCTCGTTGGCCTTTTTGAGCTTATGGTCCGCAGGGGCCGCGGGGGTGTAGTCGGCGACGGCGGCCGCACAAATTGCCGCATCGGCCGTCTGGAAGGCGCTCAGGGCCGCCTGGAGCATCTCTGCGGCGGTCTGCACGCGCACGCACTCCACGCCGCGGAGCACATCGAGTGATGTCGGTCCCAACACGAGCGTGACCGCAGCGCCGCGGCGTGCGGCCTCCCCCGCCAGAGCGATACCCATCTTGCCCGATGAACGGTTACCAATGAAGCGCACGGGGTCGATCGGCTCGTGCGTGGGACCGGCGGTAATTACGATGCGCTTACCTGCCAGGTCCTGTGGCGCGGGGTTGAGCACCTCACAGACAGCCTCTACGATGTCCTCGGGCTCGCTCATGCGTCCCGTGTCCACGTCGCCGCAGGCAAGGTAGCCGCTGCCCGGACCCACCACATGGACACCGCGCTCGAGCAGCGTGGCCATGTTGGCCTGCGTCGCCGGCGCCTTCCACATGCCGTTGTTCATAGCGGGTGCGATCACGATGGGTCGCGGCGTCGCAAGCAGCGTGGTGGAGATGAGGTCATCGGCGACGCCGTTGGCCATCTTGGCGATGATATTGGCCGTCGCGGGCGCCACGACCACCAGATCGGGCTCCTGCGCCAGCGAGATATGGTGGATGGGGTCGGAGGGGTCGTCGAACAGGCCCACAGCGACCGGCTCGCCCGTGAGCGCACGGAAGGTGAGCGGCCCCACGAACTCCGTGGCATGTTCGCTCATGACGACCTTAACGCGGGCGCCTCGCTTTTGCAGCAGGCGCACGATATTGCACGACTTATAGGCGGCGATCCCGCCGGTAATGCCCAGCAGGATCGTTTTTCCCTCAAGTTGCATTGAATTGTTGGGTGCCGCCGTCATCGTTAGGCTTCCTTGCTGGGGAGCACGAGCAGGCGGTGGCAGTACGGGCAGTGCGTAATCTCACTGCCGTCGTGGTTGAGGTCGCTCATGGACGACGCCTGCAGCGCAGTGTGGCAGACCGTGGGGATGTTGCCCTTGATGGTCTCGACGGCCAGGCCGCGGAACTGCTTGAGCAGGCGCTCGTAGTCGGTGAGCACGTCGGTCGGCAGTGTGGCGGCAAGCGCGGTGCGCTCCTTGATGGCGGCATCAATCTGTGCCTGGAGGTCGGCGGCCTTGGCGCGGGCAGCCTTGGTATCTGCCTTCACGCCCTCCTCGAACTTGGCGATGATAGCCTGCGCGCGAGCCTCGCGGTCGAGCGCCTCCTTATGGGCGACAACGACGTCCTTGCGGGTGTGCTCGATCTTGTCCAGACGCTTGGCCAGGGTGGCGAGCTCGTTCTCCAGGTCCTGAACCTCGCGGTAGTCGGAGCCGTCGACGTGGCGCTTCTTGGCAGCCTCGATGGCGTTGTTAGTCTGAATCTCGGTGGTGTTGAGATCGTCGAGCTCAATGTCCAGATCCTTGCGCTGGGCGTAGAGCTTGGTCATCTCGGACTTGAGCTTCACATAGGTCTTGCGCTTGGAAGCGAGCTCCTTGAGCTCCGGCATATTGGCAAGTTCGCTCTTGTTACGGGCGAGCTCCAAATCGATCTGTTGCAGCTTGAGTAGCGTAGCGCCGGCGCTCATAAGTTCTCTCCTTTTGTCACAGTCCACCATTGGCAAGGGTTTAGTATTTTAATCGCATGACGGGGGTCGACCCCGGCGTCAACTGCAGAGTTCATCAATATATCAACGAACGGTTCCTCGGAGCGGTCGTGGCCGAGCAAGATCACCGACAGCCCGCGCAAGGCAAGGTCTTGCGCCACGTGGTATCCCGCCTCGCCCGTCACGACAACGTCCGCGCTCGCGGCGATGGCGAGCTCTCCAAAGTCGCCCAGGGAGCCGCCCAAAATGGCGACGGTGCGGCACGGGCGATCGGCTTCGCCCCACACACGCGGGTCGCTGCCGAAGGCCGTGGCAGCACGGGTGGCAAGATCGCGCAGCGTGTACGGGTCGTTGAGCGTTGCAAGCGCGCCCAGGCCGGTTGCCTCGGGGTCGTCCACGTGCTCCAGTGAGCTCACGGGTGCGGCACCCAGCAGCTCGCTCAGGCAGACACGGGCTTCGTGCGAGCGGTCCAGGTTGGTGTGGAGCGATATGATGCTCACGCCGCAACGGGCCGCCTCATAGAGTGCCGCGCTGCACTGGGGGCGAGTGGTATCCGCTGGACAAAACGCCTCGGGCGCCTTGATATAGACAGGATGATGCGTCAGCAGCACGTTTGCACCGGCTTCTTGGGCGCGGAGAACATTAGCTTCGGTCGCATCGAGCGCGCAGGCAACACCGGTGATCTCAGCAGCGGGATCTCCCACAGATAGCCCAACATGATCCCAGCCCTCGGCGTCCATCTTGGGGTAGCGCGCCAGCAGCGCACGTTCAAGCTCGGCGACGATCATGCGGCACCCACGATCGAGAGCAGCGTCTGGGCAAACTCGTCCAGATCGCCCGGATTCACACGGTCATCGAAGGAGATGCGCAGTGCACCCAGGGCCTGCTCGCGGCCAATACCCATGGCGCTGAGAACATGGCTCGGGTCCATGCTGCCGCTCGAGCAGGCAGAACCGGCCGATACCTCAAAGCCGGCGGCGTCTAGCTTGATGATGAGCTCCTCGGAGTCCATGCCGTCGACGTAGATGGAAACCATGCCCGGCAGACGATCGGCCTGTGCGTAGTCGCCCATGGTGGCATGAATACGCGGATGAGCCGTAAGCGTGGCGTAGAGCTTATCGGATAAGACCTGCAGCGTCGCGCGCTCCTGGGCCACGTTCGGCAACAGCGCGGAAGCGGCAGCGGCAAAAGCAAGCTGTGTACGCAGGTCCTGCGTGCCGGCACGAAGACCGGCCTCCTGTCCGCCGCCAAAGATGCGCGGGCGCAGCGGCGTGCGGCTCTTAAGGTAGAGCGCGCCGGATGCCACGGGGCCGCCGATCTTGTGCGCGGCAACGGTCATAGCATCGACGCCCAGCTCGGTGACATCGAGCGGAATATGCAAGTACCCTTGGATGGCATCGGTATGAAACAGGGCGCCGGCAGCATGTGCGGCCGCGGCAAGCTCGCGGATGGGCTGCGCCACGCCGGTCTCGTTGTTGGCAACCATGATGCTCACGAGCGCCACGTCGTTGCCGAGCAGTTCGACAAGCGTGGCAGGCTCAATGTAGCCCATGCGGCAGGGCTGCACCAAGTCGACGGTAAAGCCGGCGGCACGCAGCAGCGGCAGGTTGTCCAGAATCGAATCGTGCTCGATGGCCGAAACGATTACACGATCGCGCTTGCGATCGCGCTGACGAGCACCCTCGGCAAGACCGAGCAGCGCCAGCTGGTTGGCCTCGGTGCCGCCGTTGGTAAGGATGATCTCGGACGGGCGAACGCGCGCGCCAAAGCTATGGGCGATCTCGCGACGCGCCACTTCCAGGCGCGCAGCGGCCTTGCGGCCGAGCGAATGCAGCGAGTTGGGGTTGACGCCGGCAAGCTCGCTGTCGTCGTACTCGCGCTGCGCAAGGAGCGCCTCGGCGCGCATGGGCGTCGAGGCGGCATAGTCAAGATTCACGGGTATGCGGTTTTGACCTGCGGTCATAAGGGTTTATGCCTCCTGTGCAGCCTCGTTGCCCAGCTTCTGCAGCAGCGCAACCTCAGCGGCGGGATCTTCGGACTTAAATACAGCGGAACCGGCCACGAGCACGTTGGCGCCGGCCTTGACGACTTCGGCAATGTTCTTGGAAGAAATGCCGCCGTCGACCTCAATCATGGGCGACACGCCGTGGCGCTCGCACATGGCCTTGAGCTCGTGGAGCTTGGCGATAGTCCCCGGGATAAAGCTCTGGCCGCCAAAGCCGGGGTTCACGCTCATGAGCAGCACCATGTCGACAACTTCGATGATGCTCTCGAGCACGCAGACGGGGGTGGCGGGGTTGAGTACCACACCGGCCTTGACGCCGCGCTGCTGCAGATGCGTGAGCGTGCGGTGCAGGTGCGTGGAGGCCTCGTAGTGCACGGTGATCATGTCGGCACCGGCGTCGGCGTACCAATCGACCGTCTCGTCGGGGTTCGACACCATCAGGTGCGCGTCGACCGGTACATCGGTGGAGCGCTTGACAGCCTTGAGGATGTCGACGCCAAAGGTGAGGTTGCCGGTAAAGTGACCGTCCATAACGTCGAAGTGCACGTAGTCGGCACCGGCGATCTTGTCGAGCTCGCCCTTGAGGTTGGCCATATCGGCCGAAAGGACGGACGGAGCGATTTTGATGGAACCCATGGTAGTAGCCTTTCTGCGCTAGTCGGTGAGTCCGTAGAACTCTTGAGAAGGGACACGGTCGGTAAGAATCTCGAGCGCCCTATCCAAAGTAACACCGTTGTAGAGCGTTTGCTCCACGGCAAAGGTGAGCGGAATGTCTACGCCCAGTGAACGGGCGAGTTCGCTGACGCTGCGGGCCGCGACGGCGCCTTCGACCACCATATGCGTGCGCGTCTGATACTCGTTGAGTGACACGCCGTGGGCAAACTCGTAGCCAAAGGTGCGGTTGCGCGAATGCTCCGAGGTGCAGGTGGCAATGAGGTCGCCCATGCCGGCGAGTCCCATGCAGGTCATAGCTTGACCGCCGCGGGCGTGCACCAGACGGCTGATCTCGGCCAGGCCGCGCGTCATGATAAGGGCAAGCGTATTGTCGCCGGCACCGGTGCCGGCGGAGATGCCGCACACGATGGCGATAACGTTTTTCATGGCACCGCAAACCTCGACGCCGGTCATGTCCTGCGACAGGTAGATGCGGAAGGCCGTGGATAGGAGCAGGTCCTTAAAGGTCTCCCCTATCTGCGGGTCTTTGCTGGCGATGACGGCGGCAGAAAGCCCGCCGCGGCAGATCTCCTCGGCATGGTTGGGGCCGGAGAGCGCCGCCACGCGCGCCTCGTTGCCGATCTCGCTGGCAATGACCTCGCTCATGAGCAGGCCGGACTCGGGCTCAATGCCCTTCGTGAGGCAGAGCACCGGGGTATCGGCGGCGATGAAGGGTGCTGCCTGATGACATACGCTGCGAAGGTGCGTCGAAGGAACGGCAAAGATGATGGCCTCGGCACCGTCGAGCGCCTGCGCCAGGTCCGTCGTGGCGACGACGTTGCCGGGCAGCTTGTAGCCCACAAGGTAGCGGGGGTTGCGGTGCTCGCCGTTAATGCCGGAGGCCGTCTGCTCGCTGTGGGCCCACATGGTCACGCGCTCGGCCCGCGCGGCGGCAAGGCCCGCGACGGCGGTTCCCCAGGAGCCGGAGCCAATCAGCGCAACATTCATGACTCTCTCCTACTTATCGTCGGGCTCGGTGACGCGCTTGGTAAACGAGAGCTTGGACTCCTTACCCGTCATGAGCTTTTTGATGTTCGCACGATGCGCCCACACCACAGTAATGCCGATCAGCGCCATGCAAAACTTAAGTCCCAGGCTGCTGTACGGAAAGACCGCGCAGACAGCGATGGGAAGACCGATGGCCGCGGCAAGCGAGCCCACCGACACAAACTTGGTGATGGCGACGGCCACGATAAACATGCCCAGCAGCGAAAGTCCGATGGGCCAGTACCAAGCGAGGATGACGCCCAGACCAACTGCGATGCCCTTGCCGCCATGGAAGTTGAGGTAGGGCGAGAAGATATGGCCCCACACGGCTGCCAGGCAGATGACGCCGAGCATCCAGTCGCCGGCGGCACCGGGGGCCATAATGCTCACGGGGAAGCCATAGCCCAAGTCGGCAATGAGCGGACGCGCGATAAGGACACAGATGGCGCCCTTAAGGCAGTCGAGCAGCAGCGTGAGCGCGGCCACCTTGGGGCCGGCCACGCGCAGGGCGTTGGTGGTGCCGATGTTGCCGGAGCCCGCCTTGCGAATGTCGGTGTGGTTGAACACGCGGCCCAGGATCAGGCCAAACGGAATCGCCCCGATAAAGAACGAGACCACGGCACAGATGGCGGTCAGAAGAATCGGATTATGCATCCTTTTGCTCCTTCTTCCTAAAGAAGAGTCGAATGGGTGTGCCGGCAAAGTCGAAGGTCGAGCGCATGCGGTTCTCCACGTAGCGCTGGTAGGTGTCGTTGACCAGGTCACTGTGGTTGACGAAGAACGTGAACGTCGGCGGGTTGACGCCCGTCTGGGTCACGTAATGCATACGCAGGCGGCGCTTGCCGTCCACCACGGTATGACCGAACTCGCGCAGGTCGGTGAGGAACGTGTTGAGGCGTGAGGTACTGATCTTTTGCGAGCGCGTCTTTTCGGCCGCGTCGACCATCGACCAGATCTTCTCGACGCTACGGCCGGTCAGGGCTGAGATGCGCAGGTACTGGGCCCAGGGAGCCATGACGCCCAGACGGCGGTCGACGGTCTCCATGCAGGCCTCGCGCTTGCGGTCATCGTCGAGCAGGTCCCACTTGTTGAGCAGCACCACGATGGCGCAGCCGCGCTCGATGGCAAGACCCATGACCTTCTGGTCCTGCTCGGTAACGCCCACGGAGGCGTCGACGACGAGCAGCGCCACGTCGGCGCGGTCGATGGCGCGCAGGCCGCGGACCATGGAGTAGTACTCGATGTTCTCGTACACGGTGCTCTTCTTGCGAATACCCGCGGTGTCGACCATGCGGTAGTGCTTGCCGTTGCGCTCCACGACGGTGTCGATGGCATCGCGCGTGGTGCCGGCGATGTTGGACACGATGGAACGGTCGGCGCCCAGGATGCGGTTGAACAGCGAGGACTTACCGGCGTTGGGGCGGCCGATGATGGCCACGTTCAGCGCATCGGGGAACTCGTCGGCGACCTCGTCCTCCTCCTCGGGCAACAGGGCCACGATGTCGTCGAGCAGGTCGCCCGTGCCGTGGCCGTGCAGGGCCGAAAGCGGCGTGGGCTCACCGATGCCGAGCGAATAGAACTCCCAGATGCTGTCATTTTCGCGGTCGGGGTTATCGAGCTTGTTCACCAGCAGAAAGACCGGCTTGTCGCAGCGCTTGAGCATGCGAGCGACCGACTCGTCCTCCTCGGTGACGCCGGTGCGGCCGTCGACCACAAACAGGATGACGGCGGCTTCCTCGGCGGCGGCGAGGGCCTGGTCGCGGATGGACGTGGCAAAGACATCGTCGCTCTTGAGCGGCTCGATACCGCCCGTGTCGACGATGGTGAACTCGCGGCCGTTCCAATCGGCCGTGTGATACGAGCGGTCGCGCGTGACGCCGCGGGACTCGTGGACGATGGCGTCCGAGGTCTGGGCCAGGCGGTTAACGAGCGTGGACTTGCCCACGTTGGGGCGTCCGACGACGGCGACGATAGGTTTCATCTGCTCTCCTTTAATGGGTAGGGTCAGTGGAATTAGTAGAGTCGGCAGGCACAATGCCAAGGATGCGCTCCAGGGTATCGAGCAGCTCATGCGGCATGGTCGACACCACATGAACCTCGGCGCCGCGACTGGTAAGGCTTGCGAGTAAATCGTCACGATGATACTCGTCAAGCGTCATGCCGTCAGCGTTGAACATGAGCTTAGGCACAAAGAGCATAACCCCCGACAGATCTTGGGGCAGCTGCTCCAGAATGTCACACGCGACGATGAGGCCGGTCACGTCCACGTTGCCGCCAAAGTAGCGGTTCTTGATGGCCGTGACAGTGCCGGCGAGACCATACGGCGACTCCACAAAGCGCGCCACGGTGTCGCGCGCGCTGTCGCCGGAGAGGCACAGCAGGCGCTGGTTGCGCTCGGCGATGCCAGCGCGGACGCGGGCCAGACGCTCGGCGTCGGCGGCAAGCACGTCGTCGGTCTCGTCCAGATACGAGCGGATCATGCCGATGCCGTCGTAGTACTGCGGGTAACCGTCGTAAAAGTCCGCCTCGGGAGGATCGATGCCGGCGTCCAGATAGAATTCGTCGCTCATCTGGAAGGTGTGGCGGCCAAAGCGCTCATAGGCACGATCCTGGAAGGGCCTGATCATGGCGATGGTCTCGCGCGCTAGCTCGGGTTTGTCGCTGTAGGACCAGCTAAAACGGTTCTGATGCTTGGTAAAACCGAGCGGCACAATGCCCAGGCTGGTGATTTGCTCGTGCTCCTCGCAAAAGCGCAGGGTCTTTTCCAGCTCCTCGCCGTCGTTCATGCCGGGGCACAACACGATCTGCGCATGAATCTCTATGCCGGCGGCCATGATGGCCTCGAGCACATCCATGCCGCGCTGGGCGTTACGGCCCATCATGCGGCGGCGGACGTCGGGGCTTACGGCGTGGACCGACACGTTCATGGGGCTCATGTTGCGTTGGATGACGTTTTGCACGTCCTCGTCGGTGAGGTTCGTGAGCGTAACAAAGTTGCCCTGCAAAAAGCTTAGGCGATAGTCGTCATCGCGAATATAGAGCGTGGAGCGGCCGCCCTTGGGGAGCATCGTCATAAAGCAGAACACGCAGGCGTTCACACAGGTGCGCATGCCATCGAAGATAGGGCCATCGAACTCAAGGCCCCAGTCCTCTCCTGGGAAGCGGTCGAGCTCGACGGAGGTGACGGTGTTGTCGCGCGGGTCGAAAACCTCGAGGTCGACGGTATCATCGTCGGCCTCCCAGAGCCACACAATCATGTCGGTAAGCTGCTCACCGTTGACCGTGAGCACGCGCATGCCCGGCTCGATACCCACATCCCACGCGGGCGATTCGGGACGCACGTTCTTAACGAGCGCGCCCTCACCCGGCTCGGGATCGCGGCTGCGCCCGTAATCGGCCACCTCGGCGGCGTATGCGGGTACGGTCTGGTCCATGATTAGCGGCAAAGCTCCTTGATGCGCGTGACCGCGCGCTCGATGTGTTCTTGCGGGGTGGAAGCTCCGGCGGTGATGCCGATGTGGTGAGCGTCGGTAAACCACGCGGCCTGGAGCTCGGAAGCTTCCTCGATATGATACGTGCGCTCGCAGGCGTCTGCGCAAATCTGCGCCAGGCGGCGGGTGTTGCCCGAGTTCTTGCCGCCCACCACGACCATGCAGTCGCAGCGGTTGGCAAGTGTGGCTGCTGCCTGTTGACGCTCACTCGTGGCGGCGCAGATGGTGTTGATCACACGCAGCTCCTGCACGCGCGGGGTTATGGCGGCCACGACCTCGGCGAGGTTCTGCGCGGTCTGGGTGGTCTGCACGACGAGGCCTACCTTGCCCTTGAGCGGCAGCGCGTCCGCATCGGCAGCGCAACTCACGACCTGCGCGTCATTGCCGGCGTGGCCCAGAATACCCTCGACCTCTGGGTGGCCCGGCTCGCCCACGACGATCACGCGGTAGCCTTCGCGCACCAGGCGCTCGGCCGCCACATGGACCTTCTTCACGTAGGGGCAGGTGGCGTCAACCACGGTAAGGTCGCGCTTGCGGGCAGCATCGATCACCTGCGGCACCACGCCGTGGGCGCGGATAATCACGGTGCCGGTTGCGGCGTCATCCAGGGTTTCGGCCAAGCCAACGCCCGCCTGAGCGAGCTCGCGTACCACGATGGGGTTATGGATAAGCGGACCCAAGGTATGAACCTGAGTGCACTCCCCTGCCTGCGGCGCGGCGGCCAGCGCCATATCGAGCGCACGCTGTACGCCATAGCAAGTGCCGGCGTGGGCGGCGATCTCGATGGAAGGCGCGATTGCCTGGTCGGACGCAGTCGCGGAGGTGTTCGTCACGTTCTCGCTCATGGCTAGAACCTGCCCGGATGCTCGTCGCACAGCTCGTCTCGCATGGCGTAGACGCGGCTCATGGCCTCGGACTCAAACCATTCCAGGCGCTCCGTGCGCTTAAGCCCGGCCGGTGCGTCGGAAAGCGAGACGGCCTTGCCGGCGCGGATCCAGCACTTCTTAGGGCGCATGATCTTTTTGCCCGCGGGCGTGATGTCGGACCAGCCGCAGATGGCGAGCGGGTTCACGGGTGCCTTGCCCATCTGAGCGATGAGCGCAAAACCGCCGTGGACCTCGGGCTTGATTTCGCGCGATCGGATGCGCGTGCCCTCGGGGAAGATCAGGACGTCCTCGCCGCGCTGCAGCGCATGCTGGGCGGCGCGCAGGCACTTCATATCGGCAGTACCGCGCTCCACGGGGATGCCGCCCACGCGGCTAAAGGCCCAGCGCACAATCTTGGACTTGGCAAATTCGGACTTAAAGATGGGGCGGATGCGGCGGCCGCCAAAGAACAGCGCCGTCTCCACGGCCAAGAGTTCGGCCATCGAGGTGTGGTTGCAGATGACTACGCTACCGCGGCCTTCCTGGCGCTCAAACAGCAGGTCGGCGTCCTCGACCTTCCAGCGCCACATGAGCTTGGAGAAGGTCCACAGGATTGCCATGACCACGACAACGGTGCCGCGGATGAGCGCCGGGAACTCGGCGTAGGGGGCGTTGTAGTAATCCTCGGGCGTCTGTTTAAACAGGCGCATGGGCTACCTCCTTTGGTTGATGAGGTCTTCGATGATCGAGACGACCTCGTCGATAGTGTGAGCGGTGGAGTCGACGTGCACGGCGTCCTCGGCGGGCACGAGCGGGGCGACCTCGCGGCTGCTGTCAAGCTTGTCGCGCTGCTTGAGGGCGTCGAGGGTCTCGTCGACCTCGGCTTCGAGCTGCTCGGACGTGAGCGGCTGGGCATCGTTTTGGTGACGCTGAAGCACGCGGCGGCGGGCGCGCTCACGCGGGTCGGCAGTCAGGAACACCTTGACCTGTGCGTTGGGGAACACGACGGTGCCGATGTCGCGACCCTCGGCGACGATGTCGCGGTCCTCGGCGGCGCGGCGCTGATGGATGAGCATGGCGGCGCGGACGCCCGGGTAGGCCGAGACCTTGGATACGTTGGCGTCGACCTGCGGGGTGCGGATGGCGGCTGAAGCGTCCTGACCGTCAATGGTCAGGCGCGTGTCCTCACCGGTGCCGTTGGTAAAGCGGATCTCGATCTGCTCGGCGAGGGCGTCGATTGCCGCCTCGTCGTCCAGATCGATGCCGCGGTCGAGCGCGGCGAAGGTGACGGCGCGATACATGGCGCCCGTGTCGAGCTTGTTAAAGCCCAGCTGGCGGGCGATCTCCTTGGCGATGGTGGACTTGCCGGAACCGGCGGGGCCGTCGATGGCGACGATCATGCAATGCTTCCTTTCGATGATTGACGTGCTGGTATGGTTCGCGGGCGTTGGGGCGCGGCGGATTGCCTAGCCCGTGTAGCGCTCGCGGTAGGTGTTGCGCTTGGGCGCGGAGCCGTGGCTGCCGTGGTGACGCGTGCGGCTGGCGGTGTTGGTCGCCGGCGCGGCGACGCGCTTGGAGCTGGCCTGCTTGGGCGGGATGCCGCCGCTTTTTAGGATCTGCACCTCGCGGTCGGTGAGCTCGCGCCACGAGCCCTTGGCCACGCCCTCGAGCTCCAGGCCGGCAAAGTTGCAGCGATGCAGACGGATTACCGGATGGTGAATCTTGCCCAGCATGCGCTTGACCTGGTTCTTGCGTCCCTCGCGGATGATGACCTCCACGGCGGTGGTGCCGGGCTTGACGCCTTGCGGAGCCACGGCCTCTGCCTCGCGCGCGTTGATGACGCGGCAGATTGCCGGCTGGCACAGGCCGTCGTCGAGCTCGATGCCGCGACGTAGCGGGGTAAGATCGCGGTCGGACAAGTCTCCGTCCACGAGCGCCTGGTAGGTCTTGTAGACGTGCTTGCTCGGGTGCAGCAGGTCCTGCGACAGGTCGCCGTCGGTGGTAAAGAGCAAAAGGCCTGTGGTGTCGCGGTCCAGACGACCCACCGGGAAGAGTCCCGGAAAGCGGTCGCGGGGGACCAGGTCGGCCACGCAAGGGCGCTCCTGCGGGTCGCTCATGGTGGTGAGGTAGCCGGTCGGCTTGTAGAGCATCAGGTACACGGCGCCCTGGTTGAGCTTGACGGGCATGCCGTCGACCTCGATATGGTCGCGGTCGACGTCGACCTTGGTGCCCAGTTCGGTCGCGACCTCGCCGTTGACGGTCACGCGGCCGGCGGTCATCAGGTCCTCCGAGCCACGGCGGCTCGCCACGCCCGCGCGCGCTAAAAAGCGCTGCAGGCGCATGGTGTGCGGATAGACGGGCTGGGCGTCGGTGGCGGGTACTGCGTTGCCCATGGCGCGCGTCTCCCCTACTTCGTTAGTCCTCGTCATGCAAATCCTCCGAGGTCTCGTCGACGACCAGGGTCTCCAAGTTCTCGACTGCCTCAACATCTACAACATCGGTATCGAGCAGTTCGCGCTCTTCGTCTAAGTCCTCGGCTTGCTCCTCGAGCGTGGACTGAATACTGCGGCCGCTCAGACGCTCGCGGATAAACTGGCGCGACTGCTCGTCTGGGGCAAACTGCTCCAGGTCGGGCAGGTCGCGGGTGGAGCGCAGGCCGAACTTTTCCAAGAAGGCGTTGGTCGTGCCGTAGATGATGGCTTGACCGCGCTGGGGATCGCGGCCGAGCTCACGCACCAGACCCTTGTCCACAAGCGACGCGATGACGCCGTCGGAATTGACGCCGCGGATGCCCTTCACCACCTCGCGCGTCACGGGCTGGTGGTATGCGATCACGGCCAGGGTCTCGAGTGCCGCTTGCGATAACTTTTGCGTGTCCCAGCTCAACACATAGGCCTCGACCACGTCGTGGTAGGCGGGGTGCGTAAACAGGCGCCAGCCGCCGGCGACCTCGCGCAGCTGAAAGCCGCGGTTGGCCTCCTCGTACTCAACCTTGAGCTCGGCGAGCAGCGACGCGCACTCGCCGGGGGCGATATCCAGTGCGCCGGCCAGCGCGGGCGCACTCACCGGGTCGCTCGACACCAGCAGCAGCGCCTCGAGGGCGCCTTTGAGGCTGTTTGCCTCCAGCGTGGAAAGGGTTGACATGGTTGCGGCTCCTATTCGGTGAGCTCGGGGCCCTCGCCGGGCACATAGGCCTCGGCGCCCTCGACGCGGTTGATGCGGATGGTTCCAAAGATCTCGTCCTGGCTCAGCGTGAGCGAGCCGCGCTTGGCGAGCTCAAGCATAGCTAGGAAGGTGACAACGAGCTGCTCGGTGGTGGCATCGCCGTCCAGTAGCTCGCGGAAGGTGCAGGTTTGGTGCGCCATGGTAAAGCGGTCGACTGAGGCCACGGTCAGGTCGAGCGGCACGCGATGCGGCGCCACGTGCTCGGCCTCCAGCAGGAAAGTCTGGCGCTTGCCGTCCAGGTCGGCACAGATGACGGCGAGACCGCGCAGCGTGATGCCGGCAAGGTAGTCGGGCATAAGGCCTAGGAACTCCGGGTCGGGACCGGCCACACGCGGGTGCATGCGGCTTTCGGCCTGCATGCGCGCGCCAAGGGCCGCGGCCGCGCCCTTAAACTGCTTGTAGGCAATTAGGCGCTGGATCAGGACCTCGCGCAGGGCGTCGCCGTCGAGCGCGCTGAGCTCCTCGAGGTCTTCGTCGAACTCGTCATCGTCGTCATCGACTTTGCGCGGGGCCTCCTGCGGCACTAGAGAGGCAGCCTTGATGTCCAAAAGGGTTGCCGCCACCAGCAAAAAGTCGCTCGCCACGTCCAGGTCCAGCGCCTCAATGCGCTCTGCCTCGGCAAGGTACTGTTCGGCCACCTCGCTGATGGAGATGGCGCCGATATCTACTTTTTGGCGGGTTACCAGCTGCAGCAGCAGGTCGAACGGTCCGCTGTAGACCTGCGTCGACACGCGATACGACATCTTCGACCTCCTTTGACGGCGCCTTCGCGGCGCGGTTTGGGCGCATGTTCTGACCGTTTTGCACGGTCGACCTGTAAGTTTACCTTAGATGCCGGCGATTGCGAAGTTGAGCAGCTGCTCAGCAAGCGGATACACGGTAACGTCGAAATAGCGGCCGATCACGTCGATGCCGGTCCACATGGGCAGCAGGTACAGCACTAGGATGAGGATGGGCATAGCGTATTGCTGCAGACGATAATAGTTGTTGAGAGCCTTGCCTTTAAGGAACGGCACAATGATCGAAGAGCCGTCGAGCGGTGGGATCGGGATGAGGTTGAAGAACGCGAGTGACAGGTTGACTACGATAAACGTGGCGCCGAAGTTCATGATCTGTGACGCCAGGGCAAAGGACATGCGGGTGTAGAGGTTGCCGTATGCCGTGTGCATGAGGGCGGCCGCAAGGCACGCGAGGGCGATGTTCGATGCGGGGCCGGCTGCGCTAACCAGGACCTCATCGCGCTTGGGGTGCTTGAGGTTGTTGAGGTAGACGGGCACGGGCTTGGCGAAGGCGAACACCGGGCCGCCGGCGGCAAGCATGAGCAGCGGCAAGATGATGGTGCCAAACGGGTCGATATGGTTGAGCGGGTTGAGCGAGACACGACCGCGCGAACGGGCCGTCTTATCGCCGAGTGCCCAGGCCGCGGCGGCGTGCGCACTCTCGTGGATCACGATGCCGACGATGACGGCGACCGCGCTGGCGAGCAGGTTCATGAAGTAGCTGCTGGACATAACAATCCCCTAGCGGACGCGGCGCGAGGCGCGCGTGAGCAGGTAGTCGGCCACAAACAGGATGACGGCCACGATGGCGTAATCTAAGCGGAACACGCCGCCAAAGGGCGAGGTGATGACGCCGTAGCCGGCGATGGCACTCGGCAGTGCGCGCGAAAGCTCAACGACAAAGCCGACGATCTGCAGCTTGGCGGTCAGGCCGCTAAAGCACAGCAGCACGGTCATCGCGCTCATAAAAATGCCGCAGATGCGACAGGCGATGGCGATGATGCTCATCGCCACGGCAGCGGCCTTACGAGAGTTCACGCGCGGTCTCCTCTTCGATCTGGGTGGAAAGCTCCAGCCATTCGTCCTCGAGCTTGGGCAGCTCTTGCTTAAGGCCGTTATATTCCCCCAGCGCGGCGTTGAACTTGTCCTGATCGGCATAAAGCTCTTCGCTGGCCATCAATTCCATAAGCTCGTCATAGCGGGCGCGTTTTTTGTCGAGCTCAGCCTCGATCTTCTTGAGCTGGTTGCGCACGCCCTTGAGCTTTTTGTTGAGCGCAGCGCGGGCCTGGGCCTCGGCGCGCTTTTGCTCCTTGGTCTTTTTGCCCTCGGCAGGCTTGGAAGCAGCGGCGGGCGTATCGGGCTGGGCTGCGGTGACCTTAGCGGACTTGGTCGCGGCCGGCGTACTCTCCCCTGCTGCTTCGACGGCGGCGCGGGCTGCGAGGTCCTCGCGCTTGTAGAGGTAGTAGTCGTAGTCGCCGTCGTAGACCGTGACCTTACCATCGCGGATGTCGATGATGCGGTTGGCCACGGCGCGTACCAGGTGCTCGTCGTGGCTGATCAGCACAATGGTACCGGGGAAGTTTTGCAGGGCGTTCTCGAGCATGTCCACCGAGTCGATGTCCAGGTGGTTGGTGGGCTCGTCCAGGCACAGGAGCGCCTCGGGGGCCACGAGCATCTTGGCGAGCGCTAGCCGCGCCTTTTCGCCACCGGAGAGGACGCGGACCTGCTTCTCGATGGAGTCGTTGTCGCTAAACAGGAAGGCGCCCAGCAGGCTACGCTGTTGCGGCACGGTCCACTTGGGTGTGACGGTGTCGATCTCTTGCAGGACGGTGTTGGACTCGGTCATGCCTTCGAGCGCGTGCTGGGCATAGTAGGCGACGCCGACGTTGGTTCCCAGGTCGCGGGTGCCGGTGGTGGGCGGCTCCAGGCCGGCGAGGATCTTCATGAGGGTGGACTTGCCGGCGCCGTTAGGGCCGACGAGTGCCACATGCTCGCCGCGGTAGAGTTTGAGGTCGATGTCGCTGTAGATGTGCTTGTCGCCGTAGGACTTGGAGACGCCTTCCAAGCCCACGACCATGTCGCCGGAGCGCGGTGGGTCGGGGAACTTAAAGTCGATGTGCTTGTGACCCTCGGGCAGGATGACAAGCTCCTTTTTGATCTGCTCGATCTTGCGGATGCGCTCTTGGGCCTGGGCGGCCTTGGTGGGCTTGTAGCGGAACTTGTCAACGAAGACCTGCATGTGGGCGATGTCGCGCTCCTGGGCGGCGCGCTTGGCACGCATCTGCTCCAGGTTGTCCTCGCGCTGCTTGAGGTAGCTACTGTAGTTGCCGGTGTAGGTGGTCACGCGGCGGTTTTCGAGAGCGGCGACATGGTCGACGCAGGCGTCCATGAAGGCGCGGTCGTGGCTGACGATGAGGACGGCGCCGTCGTAGTTGGCGATAAAGCCGCGCAGCCATTGGACGCTCTCGAGGTCCAGGTGGTTGGTGGGCTCGTCCAGAAGCAGCAGGTCGGGGTGGCGCAGGAAGAGCTTGGCAAGCGCGATGCGCATCTGCCAGCCGCCAGAGAACTCGGAGCACGGGCGCTCAAAGTCGGTGACCTTAAAGCCCAGGCCGGACAGGATTTTGCGCGCGTTGCTCTCGAGCTCGTAGCCACCCAGGTGCTCAAAGCGGTCCTGGACCTGGCCGTACTCGTTAAGGAGCGCATCGACGTCTTTGCCCTGTTCGGAGAGCTCGGTGATCTGAGCCTGCAGCTCGTTGGCGCGCTCGCCCATGCGGCGGATTTCCTTGGCAGCGGCCATGACCTCGGCGAGGATGGTGGTGTCCTTGTGCTCGAGGTTGGTTTCCTGCTCTAGGTAGCCTACCTGGCAGTCCTTGGCGTACTGGACCTGGCCGGCGTCGGGGCTGTCGATGCCCATGATGATTTTGAGCATGGTGGTTTTGCCGGCTCCGTTGGGGCCCACGAGCGCGGCGCGCTCGCCGGGGTTGATCTGGAAGGACGCGCCGCTAAAGAGGACGCGCGCGCCGAAGCTTTTTTCGATCTTGTCGACCAGGAGGATCATGCTGCCGCCTTTGACCTTGTGTTCCTATATGAAAAAAGGCCCCAACTTGCGTTG
>NZ_QRUF01000002.1:157730-189025 GCF_003458415.1 Collinsella sp. AF25-2LB | reverse complement strand
GCCCGCGGGGGCGCCCGACCCCCGCACGGCCCGTACGCCGGCCGAATTGGCGCGCGGAACGTGACCCTCCCCGCGCAACCGGATTTCCTATGCGTCGCCAGTCCCATTATCGGGTCCGATTGCGAACCGTCCCTCATCTGCGCCTCAGAACTATGCCGGTTTACTACGATGAATCAGGAATGTTCGACCACGCACGCCTTTTCGTGTAACCGTCGGGCTTTCTACCTGCGGTTTTGCAAACGGAGAACACGCGGTGCTCGGGGGTCGCCGATCCGTCGTAGTAAACCAGCATGGTTTTGAAATGGCATCAGGTTGAATTCACGCAGAAATGTTTTGGAGCCCTGAATTTAAGGCCTTAACTTTTTATAAAACACTTTTTATCTGCGGCGGGCCTAGATTAGCTGTTGTTTAGCATCGAACTTGATCTTGCGTTGTGCGACTTGCTCGTGCATGGTAGTATTTCACGACGTGAAGCGAAGAAATTAGGCCTGAGTTGCCTTTGCTAGAATTGCATTCACCGTTCATAAGGGCTCTTGGCGCAACGGTTAGCGCAGGGGACTCATAATCCCTGGGTTCTGGGTTCGAATCCCGGAGGGCCCACCAGAGTATTTCGAAGCCGGGCATTACGCCCGGCCTCTTTGTTATTGGCGCTGCAGACTAGGTTTGCCATCCAGAAACGTAAAGTTATTAACATTCATATTCGTAATTAACAATGGGTATGTCGCCAAGATGCTGCCCAGTCAACACATGGCGTAAATCGATAGATATGAAAAAAGGCCCCAACTTGCGTTAGAGCCTCATTCAATGCTCGGGTGGAGACGAGGGGGATCGAACCCCTGACCTCTTGACTGCCAGTCAAGCGCTCTCCCAGCTGAGCTACGCCCCCGTGCGAAGAAGTACTATACGGGAACTCCCCCGCCGATGCAAGGACAATTTTGGAAAAGATTTTACGGTGCGTGGAACGGCGCGGGGCCGAAGAGACACACGATGCCCGAAATAGCCCGCGGGGCGCGCCCCGCGGGCAGCGGCAAGCTCGCCCTCCTTCCCGGGGTTCGGCATGTCGACCCAGGTGCCACCGGTCAGAACAAAGCAATCCGCGGTGCTTCCGCGGGAGGGTTTCGTCTGAGCCTCTATCCGCGCCTTCGGGCCAATTTACTGAACCGTGCGTAGCTCGCGCCAGCTGGTCGCTTCATAAACGGACCGGTTTACTACGACGATTCCCGGATTTCCGACCTCACGCCTGCTTTCGCAAAACGGGCAGGTTATCTACCTGCGGTTTTATGAGCGGCGAATTCGGTGTGTTCAGCCACCCTCAATCCAACGTAGTAAACCGGCATTGTTTTAAAATGGCACTTAATTACTGGCAGCATATAAAGTATTAAAAATGCTCACTAGGCCATTATTACTTACCAATACCAAGCCAATTGCACAGAACGTTGGCCCGTAATCTGGTTTCAGCACATCTCATCGCCTCGGTTTTTGGCTTGTAGCGCAACTCCAATCGCTTACACACACTGTGAATGATGGCATCAAGCTGTTCGTGATCATTGAGCATGTCATGAGTTACAAGAAATACGTCGTATCCCATGCTTTGCAATGCTGTCATTCGAGAGGCATCGTGGTCAAGCACAGCGCCCGATCCATGGATAACCTCTCCTTGAAGTTCGATAATCACAGCCTTCATTGTTATTGGGTTTACGATGACGATATCGCCGTAACAGACTTTCTGACCTGCGATTTTCCGAGCTGAATTCGACAGCGGTGTTAAGTCGTTGACGTATATGTTTTTAAACTCCGCTCCGCCGGCACGTCTCGGATGACTTAGCAACATGATTCCAGCAACTTCTAGCGGGGATGCCGCAATACCCATTACCTGCTGTGCGGCTTCGTAGAATTGCTTTCCCCACATCTCGCCCTTAACCTTCGCTGCAAATCTGTGCAGTTCTTCTATTTCAATAAGAGGCTTTCTCATCCAGAGCGATGTTCCCTTTCCGTTAGCTTTATTTCCGGATCCGTTATTCTGCTGCCCACTTTGATTATTCTCACTATCCTTCTGGTGCGCCCGAGCATAGACTCGCTTCCATGGGGCCTCGTCTTGTGTTTCGTCTAGTTCAAACAGACTTTCTGTGGTGTACTGCTCTTCTTCTGATTTTGCCTGCTCAAGTGCCATGTCGACCGCGGGCGATGGTTTAAAAACTGAGAACCATCCGCAGAACTCGTACATAGCCAGAACCAAGTCGCATGAAGAAACGCTTCGAGTCATGGTGTATAGCGTATTAAGAGGGTCTGTGACGCTAAAGCCCATACCCGTGTCGATGGAAACCTTCTCTATATAGGCGCTGTTCCATCGGATGGTCCGTCTTGTCTCGGAATGCAGGTTGCTTCGTGTTGATGCTGCTGTGATGACTGGCGTCTTGAGGACGTCGGTTACGAAAGGGGCTTGGGATAGGGCGCGCCAGCCGTCTTCAGAGTTGGGCAGACGCGGGTAGAGATCGCGCACCTGCGGTGGGCAGCGCCAGTAACGGAATGCGGTGTTTGCGCAGACAATCTCGTCCATGTGGACCTCCCCCTAGCTTCCGGCATGAGCCGTGTGACTTACGGGTCTGATTATCTAGGTGAGCATCATGCGGGTAAGTACCGGAAGCTGACCAAACACTGACCAAAAGAGGGATGGGTTGTGATGAAAGCAGGCGCGATTGATGGAATGCGCAGGTAGTGAAGCCGTGCGTCTAGTCTCAGTCTTCACAATTGCTCGTAGATTGCGCAGAGAATTCAAGGAATGAGCGCAGACGCTTTTCACAAAACGTGCGATGACGTCACCTAGCGTGAGCCGGTACGGGTGCTTTTATACATGTGTAGGAATTGTGAAGGGGACATGCTCAATATAAAACGGGACCCCATTTTAATAAAAATCAAAAATTTGGTGTCACTTTTGGTGTCAGCCTTGGTGTCAAAAAGAAAAAGGTCAGAAGCTTAACACCTCTGACCTGCGCTTTTGATGGTGGGCGATACAAGATTCGAACTTGTGACCCCATCCGTGTGAAGGATATGCTCTACCCCTGAGCCAATCGCCCGTCGCCTTTCGGCAAAAGAGATACTAACATAGCCGCGCGAGGTTTTCCAAGAACTTTTTGCCCTCGATTTTAAATTCGTGGGTGCTAGCCAAGTCAAAACAACCAAAACAATCGGCAAAACCGCAGCTAAATCACCCTTTATCGTTTAATCCACGAGGTTTCGGGGCGGCAGATAAGTCGCGCGTTGTTGTAGGCCATGTCGAGCGTGAGACAGGTGCGCGCGGCGTAGAAACCGTCCTCGCGTTGGATGGTCAGCGCCAGCTCGGGCTTGTCGCCGGTCAGGCACAGCGGTAGGAGTAGCTGGATCCGGCCGCCGTAGAACTGCGGCACCGCGAGCGTATATTTGGCTGCGGCGCGGCGGGCGGCCTCGACGACAGCCCCCTCAAAGGCGCGACGCAGCAGCAGCGAGTTGTCCTCCCCCATCAGGCTAGCAGGAATGCGCGTCAGGTTCTCCTCGTCGCCCAGAATGTGGTCGATGTTGGAGCGGATGGGCAGGCGGTAGTCAAAGACAAGCTCGGAGGGGTCCTCGGCAAAGCGCACGCGGCACGGCAGGTACTCAAACGAGACCAGCATGGGGTCGCTCTCCTTAAAGAAGCCCTTCAAAAACCAGCGCTGGCGCGCGTCGGGCTTGGTGTTGGGCTCAAACAGGCCGTAGATGGTCTCGTAGCGGCGCGTGTACAGGCCGGTGTTAAACAGGCATCGGTCGTCGTCGAACACCAGCGGCAGGTTGGACGGCGCGGTCTGGTCCACGTCGCGCTCGGTCAAAAATACTGCGCGGCTAAACGAAAACGACAGGTAGTTTTTGAGGATGCGGTTGCCGGGACCCCAGTCCTCGGGGTCGGCGAGGTCGGCCAAGCGGTCGTAGCAGGGCTCGGGGCAAAACGCGAAGTCGTATACATTGCTGCACAGGGTGTTGGGGATCTCCATGTGGCGTCCAATCCATCTCATAGCTGGCGTGCGGATGCTTTGATTCTGTACGTGCGACGGGTCGGCCATATCCGCAATGCAACCGCGGCGTAGCTCTTCGGCGAGCCCACTGGTCGTGCGGTTTCCGGATACGAGGTCTTGGATCCAGGCGTAGTACTGGTTGTCTTTGGGCTCGGGGCTGTCGGACAGCTCGACCGGAGTGCCGGCGAACCTTAAGACGGACAACGCAAAGACAAGGCTGGTTCGTTTGTTACCGTCTTCAAAGATGTGGTCCTTGACCATGTGCTCGGCCACGTAGGTGACCTGGTCAAAGATGTCTGCGAAGCGATCGGCCGGCGATTGACCGAATATCGTACAGAATGCACCCGCAAGCACGGACTCGACGCGTCCAAGCTCAAGCGCGGCCCGGTCGCCTGTGGCGTCGGTTGTATAGCAGCGCCCGACCGTCATCAGCGTGCTGTGCAGGCGCATCGCGGCCGCGGCCATATCTTCGAGCGAACCGGCATCATCGAGCACGAGCGGCGCGAACGGACGAGCGCTCCGCCGCGTAGCCGCCATCATGAGTTCTCCAAGAGCCTGAGCGCGTTGGGCATGCCCGTAATGGTTAACTCAACTGCATGGTCGATTGACATAGAGTCGTCGAGCGAAATCGGTAATGTTGAATTTGCCTCGTCCGCTATTGAATGATCTTCTTGTGCAGCTCGACCAGTACCGTCTTCTAGCTGAACATAGCTCCAAAGCATTGCTACCTCGTTTACAACTTTTTGAGTTAAAAGACTGCCCCTAACGCGGGTTGAATCACACTAGTTACCCGACCCAAATACGTCATCTACAAGATCAGGCAAGTCTGTCCATACTTGATAGGCGGCAACGTTGTCCGGATTCATTTCTCTTGCACGACGTTTATCATCCGTATTGTGCTTTGCGGCATTGGTCAAAGCCTGGCCCTTGTTGCCGTCAATTATTTCAAGATTTACCGACTTGAACTTTGACGCGGAGGACCTGTTGGGGTCAGTAGATTTTAGAACGCCAAGGTCGCGCGCTCTTTTCTCACATTGTGGCGTCGATGCAAAAGTTTCCGGGCATGGTGAGACATGATCGATAAGCCATACTTCAAAGCATGGATTGGAGATCGCGAGCCTAACTCCTTTTGTCTTTGCTTCTCGTTCTGCTGCGGTTAGGTTTCTGAACTCATCTGAATCGACTACGATCCATGCGGAACTCAATGCTTCGATTTCGCCTGCTTTAACGGCCTTTTTATCTGAATCGAGCTCTCGCGAGAGCTGCTTGGCGACCTTCAAGGGGTCTCCGTCAATATGCCGATAACGCACGCTTCCGCGAACGTCCATTTCACTAATAAGGAAGTTGAAGTATTCGGTTTCGGTCACCTTTCCATTAGACACAATTAGGTGGCGCTTTCTTTTGGCTCTTGTTTGCTTTTTGCGGCCGCGAGCAAGCCCTCTCCTTTCTGCCTTAGCCATTTATGTCAGCGCCTTCCTTCATGAGTTGGGCCACAAGTTGATGAAAACTTGGGTTGGGCAGCGGCACATAGACACCGTTTAAGTAATTGCGCCCCAGATTCTCATTTGCACGAGGCGAATACTCCATCGCAGCAATTAATTGCGAATCACCTTCAGAGTCCTTTTCCACAAACCAGACCTGGTCACGTTCAAGCACCGCTTCCATAGGGCTGGTTCGCGTCATCAAGGTGACATCATGGGTCGAGAAGATTAGCTGCGCGCCCTTTGGATTTGTGTCGGGATCGGCGAACAGTGAGACGAAGTCGCGCAGGAGCGTAGGATGAAGGCTCGAATCAAGCTCGTCAATTACTGTTGTGGCTCCACTGCTTAAAGAGCGTAAGGCAACCGAGAAAAACGCCAGCGCAGCTTTTGTGCCCTCCGATTCATGGGCGGAGTCCAGCCAAAAGCCATCTCCCGAGCCTTTGTGGTGGAAGAACAGATCATAGGCAAACGACCATTTAAAGTCTTCTGCAATTTTATTACGTGCCTCTTCCGGAATCTCATCTAGTCCAATGAGTGAGTCTTTTAAACCCATGACACCTTCCGATTGACGGACATCCATGCCGTCAATTCCAATGTCAGCATATTTAATGAGCTGAGATAGCATCTGAGCTCGTGCGTCATCGTTGATAAACAGCTTTTTAATGGTGGCGAGCTCTGCAAGATAATGCGTTGCATCATAGAGATTGATGTCATTGGCAAGGGCTGCGAATGCGGGTTGAATTACATCACTTCCAGCCGCCGCGGCGGCAGATAAGAACAAAGAATTATTGCGCGTGATATCCCAAAGTTGTTTTTTTGCACCTGTAAAGGTACTACCAAATTTAATTGACTGTTCCCCGTTTATCGAAGAGCGGTCATAGAGAAGGGACGGCTGTTTTGATCGATACACAGTGAGGTTCTCATATGTAACCTCATTTTTGTTCACACCAAATGAAAACTCATACTTTAAGTTGCTAGCGATAAAATCTATCGAGAATTCTGTGTCACTTGATCGCGATTCCGAGTCAAGTAAAAAGGGGACGATGGGTATTTGAGAATTCGCATCGCCTGCCGCATAACCTGTACGAATAAAGTAAGAGACAAAGTAAAGAGCATTTAGGAAATTTGATTTGCCTGACGCGTTTGCGCCGTAAACCGCAGCCACTCGCACAGGCCCAAGTTCCTTTTTGCTCGAAATCGGTTCAAACGAGAACTGTTGAGCATCTCGAAAGCTCTGAAAGTTCTTAAATGAAAAATTGAGGATCATCTTCAGAATCCTTTTCAAAAAAGTTGATTCACCGCAGACATTCTTTAATAACAAGGAAAATTATATTGTTTTAAAACCATTATTTGTTAGTTTCGAACAAATATCTACTTTAAATTGAGATTCAAACTAAAGGTCTCAGCAAGTCCATACAACATAATGTCTGAAACTGATTTTCTACACTGCTTTTAAGAACAATTTTTAATGATGTCCGCACGCGGCTTTAGATTTCTTTTGTCCATCAGAGCTGTAAAACGAAAGGGACGAAATGTTGTTTTGCAAGGACGGGTCCAGTTGGCTGGATGTTATAGATGATGCAGGCGTTCTGGTTCGCCGCCTAGAAATACTTGAGAACCTTCTCCGAAAGTGCACCTTCGATATGCCGAGAACAGAATGCAAGTTCGTGGATGATACCGCTGAGGGATATGACGGAAGCGAAATGTTGCTGTTTCTCGATGAGTCTTTATTGGAGCTAATTGAAGGCTATAGAACTCAGATTGAGAAATACAAAGTTGCATCTAAAAGGGGCCAGACCGACTTTGGAACCAGCACAAGCTTAGGAAGAAAGAAATCGAGGATCCCCGCTATTCAAATTGATAAAGCAGCATAATAAATTTGAATTTGGGTAGGGCTGAAAGGTAACACGGAGGTCATACCTTAACCCTGTTTGCCCTCGTCATTCATTCACTTGTGACGAGGGCCTCGCACCTTCTATAAAAGCGCGAGCTGAATTATGTTTTACTTATAAGGGCGGAGGATCCGGCATGAGCAAGAATAAAAGCGACCAGAACGCGCACGAAGAGCAAGTGTTCAATGATGTTCTTAGGCTATCAATGGCCTCGGGTGGATACAAGAAGAAAGCTGCCTTGAAGGTGTGTGGATCTATTAACGCAGGCAGCGAGTGCCCTGATATTGTTATTACCCGCGAAAATGGATCCATTGTTGGTTTGGAGCATTTTAGAATCGACCATAACATCAAACATGGTCGAAACGCTCAATCAAAATCTGCTGAGCTCACATCTGCGTTGAAAGCTGAGCGCGAAAAGCTAATGCCAAGGCTTGAAGCCGACGATGTTTTGCCGGAGGAATTGGCGAGCATCGTCGCAAACTATGTCTCGTTGGCAAAATATCATCAAAGCTGTGCATGCCGTGACGATCTGACGCGCTCTCTAGATGCCCGATTGTTTGGTGGAAAAACAGGTCATGCTCGCAAATTACCTAAATACCGCAATCACCTTACTGAACTTAGCGGTGATGATGGACGCATTGAATTGGGCTATTTAATTGAAATTCATTCAGATTTTCAGGGATTATTCATTCACGATGGAACAAGAGTGGCCCGCCTCGACAGTGGACAATGCCCACTTTATGCGGAAATTTACGATCTCCTTTGCAAGGCATCTTGCGAGGTCGATTGGATCCTAATAGGTTTTTACCCATGCCTGACTGACCAGATTGCGAATGCCGCCATCATAGATTGTCGTAACAATATGTTTAAGGAGAGCTGCCGCAGGCAGCGTCTTAAAAGAACGGAATATTTAGGTCTAGGTAAAACGGAACCCTTTCTCAAACAAAGCAGAGCCGGAGAAACAGAAATTGAGCTTTGCGCAGATAAGGTAAATATCACAATCGAAAACCCCGCTGAAGGGATTTGCCCTGAGCTTCTATTTGGCACCGCGATCATTGATGCTGCAAGAGCATTAAATCTTGATAGAAGCGGTGAACCGTATACAGCAACGATTTCTGTTCAATTGATTTACGAACTCGTGCGGATGAGGAGCAAGGGGATTCGAGGCATTGTGACAATTTACGATGTTATGCGGCTGCTTTTAGAAATTGAGTGGGCTGTATTAAAACAAGAGATTGACAGTTTTGGCGTACGGTACAACATTTCCGAAACACCAGACTTTTGCTTATAGACAATCCGGGATGTCACTAAGAAACCAGCTCATACAGCTCACCAATGAGTCCGGTTTAATATTTGCCCGCTTTAGCACCGTCGAATATTGCGAGGCAACTCTGATGGTCTTTCGCTTGGGCACCAGGGTCGACAAAGATCCCGGTGCCCTTTCGTTGCCTTCAGTCTAACCTGCGACATTATTGAATGCTTTTCTCATTCATGTGGACCTGGGTCGCATGTCACGATTCAGCCCATGATCACGTCCGTATGGCCTCTGCCTTCGATAATTGGGTGCCTATAGACAAACACGCAAATAGTTATACCTTGTGGATGTCTCTTTCTTCCAAATGGCAGCTATCTCAACAACGACATGCGGCAGCTAGAAGCACTGTCCCCAGCAGGAAAAGCGTCGCAGAAGCGGCTATCCAGTTGTTGTCGCCGGTCTTGGGGAGTGCCACAGTTGTTGCGGTGGCAGGCTTGGGCTTGACCGTCTTGGCGACCGTGGTCTTGGTTGTCGTAGCCGCGGGTTTCAGCGCGGGATTTTCCGTGGACCCCGTGGTGGGCTCTCCGGCAGCGGGGTTAGCATCGATGGGAGACTTATCCACGCTATCGCCAGGCACAACGACCCCATCGGTCTCCTCCGCCGGCGGCGTGGCCACATCGGGCTCAACCACCACGTGCGCTGCCACGACCCCTGCAGCATCCACCACGCCACCAGCACCAAAGACTCCGTCAGTAGGCGTCACAAACCGTGCGGACACAAGCGACCCGCCCGTGCGCGCAACGCCGCCGTCGGCACCGGCCGCTTCAAGCCACGAGGCGTCGACGGAAAGCCGACAGCCGGCCGCACCATCGCCAAGGCCCGCATCCTGCAGATACACGCCGTAGGCGCGCACGCCCGCTCCGGACCCGGCGCCCGCGGCAACGACGCGTCCGCCGCCGCGCACGGCCATGTCGCCTGCGATCACGCCGGCGACCGCCTCGTCCGTGATATCGGCCCCGTCTGCCCGGGCATCGACGGTGCAGCCGTCCACCGCGAGCGCCTGAGAGACGTGGATCCCGCACTGCGAGCCCGTCGCCGTCAGGGTCCCGGTACCGCGAAGCGTCAGGTTGCCCCACACCTCCATGCCGCACAGCGTGATGTCCGCATCGGGCGCATGCGTCTCCGTCACCGAGTTGCGCCCCACAAGCGTCACGACCAGGTCGCCGTCTGCGCCGATGGCCTCGCCCGCGTAGCCGTCAAGCTCCAGATGGCCGGCATCGGTCCAGGCCCAGCCGGGGCCCGACACGCCCGGCTCGTAGTGCGTCGCGCCCGCGATGAACAGGCTCTCCGCGCCCGCGGCGCAAGTTGGCTCGCCCAGCAAGACGCATAGGCAGGCCATGGCAGCGATCGCAATGTGATGACGGCTGGTGTGGGACTCGGCAGCAAACATACCCGCTCCGATCTTCGCAGAGCCAATAGAATGTGCACCAGAAAATGCCCTGGTAGCAGCAGCTATTAGTTTAGCGAGATCAGGCCGTAAACAAAGAAAATGCCTCTGAGCTGTGCCAACAATTAGGTGTAAATCGTTTTGCCAGTCGGTGAAAGGAGGGATCAACAGATTAGATATCCATCTTATTAAAGTCGATGGAATATCCCATGGACTTGAGTTCTTTCAAGAGGCCGAACTCCCAACTGTCTGTTCCGGTATAAACGACGCCCTGTAGATCGGAGGGAATCTCGATACCTTTGTCAACAAGAATTGCAACGTTTTCCCTGCCAAGCCGACCAATAAAGTATCCGGCTTCAAATACAACATTTTGTCTAGCCCTGGGCTTTTCCGACTGTTCTGCCTGGGCTCTTCCTTCGTCGTCCGCCGTAAAAAGGCATACCGCTCCTGCTGCATCGCCTTCAATTTCCAGCTTTTCGATGATTGTCTTGCCCTGATTTGACTGCTCGTTTAGGACAACCGCCGTCAGGCCCTGCCTTTCGATGATTCTCGCGACCCTTTCTCTAAGCTCTCCGTTGTGACCATGAACGATAAATACCTTCGAATAATCTCCAACATTTGCAGTCGATCCGGTTTCCCCTTCGTCTGAAAACTCATCAAGGTATGTCTCCAGCACAGCTTTTGCACTGCGCAGGCCGTCCGCACAGGCTTCAACGAAAGCCGAGTCGGGCGTACCGGAGGTGAAGAAAGACAACGAGTAGCTGATTTTGTTAAAGCTTTTAAATTCGTAGCTGTCTTTTCCAAATCGCCTAATTAAAAGCCTGTCCGCCCTTGTCTTCCATGCTTTAAAGTCAGGCGAACTAGAGCTGATGTATTTCTTTGAAAGTTCGTCTGCTGTTTCGCACAACTGCTGCAAAATTTCAAAATCAGACATTAAGCCTTCTTTCTATAACCAATAACGGAGCTAAGAAGCATCTTATTCCAATGAGCGGCCAAATCTCTTTACTGTTTCCTCGGTGCCCCTATCGGAGATGGACTTGCCCAGTGCGAACTCAATAGCGTCCAGCAAAGCCATGACGCGAGCTTTGAAATAGGCATCAAAGTCATCATTAATGAACGCATCCCAGTCAATGAGATTCGATTCGATGACGGAGTTCACAGTGTTCGATGTCAGCTTTCTTAACGAATTTCGCTGAGTAGACGCTGGGGGCCGCGCCTCCAATTTCTGTGCCCGAATAGGAGTACGAGCACGTCGGTCAAGATGCATTCGGTGGTCAACATGGCGGGATCTATCTGCGAGCGGAAAACAAGCGGCGCTGCTAATGGTAGCGCCGCTCGCATCATCAAAGAAGAATCGTTATCGATTGTCTCTGGGACTTTTCGTTCAAAACCAGAGCATGTCGACTACTGCTTATCGAAGTACATCCACCCTACAGGCTGCATTAGTTCGTAATAATCGACGGGCGTTTTGAAGCGAATCCTGCCCAAATAACCACGCTTTTCAGCAACCAACTGCATCTGTCTGCGTCACGGCAAACTCTTTGAATTGGCGTTGCGGCAAGTTTGTCTTAAGAAAATAAGGCTGTTAAGACAAACCCATTTTGACGTTTACGTAACGTCGACCATCGATCAAGCCGTATTATTCGGAGTTAGATTTATCGCCCCACGACGCTAAGCTGGTGACCATCCAGTGCCTTTTGATATCGATATAGACATCGCCAATCTGATTGTCCAAGCATTCATCGGACTCGTTACCTTGGGGGCCTTGATTGCCGCACTCTGGCAAAGTAACCAGAGCAAAAAGAACAGGGAGGACGACATCAAGCGGCATCAGCCATCCCGCATATCGGCATGGTACGAAGGGGATCGAAACCGAACTGATCAGCCCGAGGACAATCGGTTCGTCTGGCAATTCGTCGTGCTTCGAAACGAAAGCGAGTCCCCCGTCTACGACGTAATCGTCACCTGCGTCGGGATTAGCGGGGCCGGCCCCTCTTTCAAAGGTGAGGATAACCGCCCCGCTTATCCCAACCGCGTCTGCGTCGGCACGCTTCCTCCTGGAGCATGGTGCATATGGCTCCCGACGGAAGGGCACGGAATGGGAGTACGCACGGCACCCGAAACGGCTTTCACCGACGCAAGCGGAACTTCATGGGTTCGGCGGGGCAACGGAAGGCTCGAGGAGATCCCTATGGAGCCAACCTCGTTCTACAGGCTGCCCCTTCCCTTGACCTGGCACGGATGCAAGAAGCTGACCGAGTAACCCCTTGGCATCGTCGTTTCAGGCATTGGGTTTTCCGGACTGGGACGCGAACTTCCCCAGATGTTCCGGATAACGGGAAAGTCAGAACTATTCGGGTTTGCGAGACGGGATCGAGAGAGCGACTCCGCCCTATTATTTCGATGCGTCCATGAATTGAAGTGAGATCGGCATCATCACCTCGAAGCACTTACATACAGATCCATATGGCAAAGGCAGCAATTCGCCACCTTGGTTGCAGCAGCGGAGGTTATTACTCAGGATACAAGCGGAAGTAGCCAAATAGGCGCTGGGCGCAACCGAGACGCAGCCAGAGAAGGGTGACATGAGAGTTGTTTCAGAGGATTGGGGTGATATGGATGAAGTTGACTGGTAAGTGCATCTCCAGGTTCAACGGATGACTGATCAAGGCCGTCTTTAGGTTCACGTAGGGATCCGCTTTTGCTGACAAACAAACACGTGATTGATTTATGGCTTCCAGACGCTTAGCGTGTCTGGAAGCTCATTTATTTTATTGTCAGCAACCACGAAGCCAGCGCTGAACCTCGCCCTAGTAATTGCAACATAGAGCTTGGAGCGTGTTTGCGGCTTCAGATCCGTCGAGGCATCTTGCAACCAAGAGGCCATATCGGCAACTGGATAAATCAAAACATGGTCATATGTTCGGCCTTTTGCTTTGCCGAAGTTGCAGATCGATGAAGCGTTCGCGGTCTGAGTGGCGACGCTACGTCTCAAAATCACTGGATCCAAAAACTCGCAATACCTTTGCGCAAGTGACTCTGGAATGGCCCAAACTCCATTATGGGTTTCATTTGAGGCGGCGCGCAAAGATGCGGTTGGTGAAAACTCCGGATAAACCATGTTTGCGAATCGCCATTCTTGATTTGCTGCTTTTTCGTTATCTTGTCTATGCAATGCAACTGAAACGCATCGGTGTCTCATCTGCAAATACTCGTAGGGCGATAAATGATTATTTAGCCGATCCTTCTTCGAATCCGAAAAGCAAACCGTCCTCATTTGGTAAACAGCCCCGTTCGACGCATTCCAAGATTAGCGCTTGCAATAATTTTGCAGAATCGGAAACACAAGACTCAGAAGGTTGTTTTCCCTCATGAACGGCTTCTGACCTTGCTCTATATAGTTTCTTTATTTCTTGCTGTTTTTGCTTGCCTCCTCCAAGAAACAAAGCTGCGAGAGTACTGACACGAAAAACAAGTTCGCTCCGGACTCCAAACAATGACTCAATCCCAGCCCATATAATCGCCATTTGAACTGAAGGTCGAAGCGATTGCTTGTAGCTCCACAAGGAATTCACCGCGGTCTCAAATCGCGTGTTTTTATCAAACAGTTCCCATGCGTCCCGATAATGCTGTCTTATCCACTGCTTCTCTGAATCGTTGATCACTTTCAATTTTCTTGGAATGAACAACCTTGTAGAAAGAACAACATTGATTGCCGAGCATGGCGAAAAATCTTCTGTCCGCGAATCGCTCTGAACATGCCAATACAATTCGCAATTCAAAAGCGCGGACAATAGAACTATTGCAGATTGGGCATTCCAAACTCGAACTGCAAGCTCTTTGCCCTCTCCAACAACGCGCAACTGAGCTGTAGTTTTCCTAAGGACGGCAATCAAGACACCTAAATCGGTCTCATCTCCGCTGCCATATTTCATCACAGAATTTATCATGTCGTCCGGCGAGGCCTTGCACGTGGCCGGCAATAGAGAGAGGTGTTGCGTAAGCGGCAGCTCTTCGTCTATGGTTAATCCCATTAGGTATAGATATGAAGCAGCAGCCGATTCATTTACAACAATCATCATCTTCGCCCCCCTGCCATAGCGCTCTATACCTAATCCATCCGAACAGCGCCAAACTGAGAGACGTCGATTTCGCCCTACATGAGTTTGGGAAGCAATGCGTCACGCAGTTCGCCAAGAGCCTACGACTTGAGTATATTAGCCTATATGAGCTCAAGAATACCATTGAGCGTCGAAGTCGTTCTTTCTATTGCACAAGCTGGAGCAAACGGGACGTTCATCGACTTAATGTTTTTTAATGCAAGCTTGGTCTGAACGGCACCAACAGTTCCAAGCCTAATAGCTTCCATGCCCATTGAGCTACGAAGAAAGAAATACGACCACGCCGCAAAGTCGCCTTTAAACGAAGTAAGTTTGTTGCAATTCTCTGTGAGGTTTGCCTCATCGAGCGTTTTTCCGATATACGCCGTAAGGCCAATCGTTCCGACAACGGAAACAATTAGATCGCCAGTGTTGACAACGTAGCGCGAAATATTAGATCGTGTTTCATCGTCGATATATAGCATTTCCGAAGTGAGTAAGAGAACAGAAGCGTTGTTTAAGTCGCGGACTCGAATATATGGATGAGAGTTTGCCTCTGCAATTAGCTCTGAACCTTTAGGGAGCCTCTAACCGCCCTTGACTTCGCAGAATGACTCGACTGAACGGTAATGATTTTCTCGCTTGTTCTCTTCAATTGTTTGAGCAAAAAGGGCTTCTCCGAGTTCAGCTAAATAATCATTTACCGGAACATAGGCCTGCACTTCAGAATTGTTTCCATCGAACCAAGGGGAAAGGAGCCCCCGGTGGAAGCGATGATCAATATGGTTCTAACACAGATGTAGCCGGTTCTAGACTATCTGCAGATAAAGCAATCTTAAAAGCAGTGCTCGAAAGCACTATGTGTAGCCATGCCGAAAGCAGCGTGCCCAGCAACTCGAGTCTACTCGGTCTCTTCCTTACCGACAAGGAAGTCGAGGGGTGCTCTCCGAGAACAATCGCGTACTACGAAAGCACCCTCAAACCATATGAGGCATGGATGGAAGAGAAGACGATGCTGAGCGAAGACGGCCGAATCGTCAGGGTGGACAACCCATGGTGTTCGTTCTACATCGACACCGAGCTGGCACCTGCGCTAGACGAGAGCAGGTGCGGGAAATGGATGTTCTACTTCAACGATATCGAGTTCGCGGAGGAAGTCTGCCGCAAGGCGGCCCTCGGAATGGTCGTCGCGGAATGCAAGCACAGCTCATTCGAGTCCGTTATCGAGAACGGCAGAGGCGTCGCCTGCTTCTACCTGAACTTGGACGACGTCGAAGCACATCGCCGCGTTGTCGCATTCATGTTGGAGCATGGCCTGGTTCGGAAGACGAAGTCGGGGAAGCTGTATAACATCGGCTTCAAGTTGGATGACCAGGCACGGGCGGGAGAATATGGAGCCGGTTTCAAGGCACGAATCACGTTGAGCGATCGCTCGAATTAGGCGAATTTTACCTGCGAAGAACAATGAAGGGCGGGGGTGTATCGGCTAATGCCGAACACCCCCGCCCTCGACGCGGTTAAAATAGCGAATGATTGAAGCGGATCAGCCTGGTTCCGCCCTCTTCCCTAGTCCCTCTTAAACAGATCCCTCGTGTACACCTTGTCCGCCACGTCTGAGAGCTCGTCGCTCCAGCGGTTGGCGACGATCACGTCGCAGCCGGCCTTGATGGCTTCCAGGTCGTGGGTGGCCTCGGAGCCGAAGAACTCCGGCGCGTCCAGCGTGGGCTCGTAGACCACCACGGGCACGCCCTTGGCCTTCACGCGCTTCATGACGCCCTGGATGGAGCTCGCGCGGAAGTTGTCGGAGTGGGACCCGATGCGCGGCTCAAGGAACATACAGTCATGACGTCAGTCTGTACGCAGCCTTCTACCGCATTATAAATATTGGCCTGATGGCATTTTGTATTGGGTAAAACTGAAGGTGTTAGAAATTAGGCTAAACAGCTAATTGGGAGGTTGGATTATGCACCAACTAATTATTCTTGGAAATGGATTCGACTTGACCTGCGGACTGAAGTCCAAGTTCTCAGACTTTTACAGCGACAGGACGCACGGAACAGGCTCGATCGAATCAATTCCTAAGGACGAAAGAAATGTTTGGGATGTGATTCTTTATGAAATAGGACAAAGCGATCCATTGTGGTGCAATATAGAGAGCCTTATTTCGGCATATGTATTCCAAGAAGATAGCTCAGGTTCAAAATTGGACCACATTTATGAGCAACCGATGTGGACAATTGACCCGTCAAATCCAAATCAATCTGAACATCCAGACAACGCTGTATGTAATTTCGTTTCAACTTGTCTGAATAATGAATATGTTACCCAAAAGGAACTAACCGGCTTCCTTCTGACCTCTCTAAAAGAATACGAGCGCATCTTTGCGAGCTATCTCAAAGAACAAGTCGATAATCATAAATCATACAGGGAGAAGGCTCATGAATATTTCGCAGCCATTCGCGATGACTGCATTAAGAAATCTGAGCAAAAGAACTTATGCTCTTCCATCCTGAACTTTAACTATACGACCCCTTTAAACCGGAGGATCCTTGTTTGGGAATCGTTCATGCCCGGAATGTCCATGGCTTACTAGGCCGAACAGAGACCATTTTCGGCATTGACGGAAAAGACGTAGCTGAAGATGACCCAGCGTTGCCATTTACAAAAACATATAGGCTGATGTCGCTAGAGCCATACGAAAGCGAAGCTGTAAAACTCTGCGACAGCGACACTTGTTACATTAAGATCTTTGGGCATTCGCTTTCTCGAGCAGATTATTCTTACTTCCAATCTATTTTTGATACTGTCAATCTTTACGGCGGTGATACAAAGCTCGTATTTTTGTATAAGAACTATCCAAATACACCAGACAAATCAGTTGATGAACAAGCGATTCGTGAAGAATTGTACTCACGCATTTCACACCTACTGATTGAATATGGAAACACTCTCGACAATAAAGATCACGGCAAAAATTTAATGCATAAGCTGCTTCTAGAAGAAAGATTGCTAATTAAACGCCTTGATGTTAAGTCACATTTACCCACAAACATATATGCGCATTAGCTATCAAAATCTGAATTGAAAGTCCCCTTTACGAGTAATCCAAACAAAGAAAGCCGGGGTGCATCGTTTCTCAAAAACATGCACCCCGGCGTTTAAAAGCTGAATACAAGTAATTTACTGAATGTAAGTAATACTTTAGGTTCAGTCGCTACTCTTGTTGGCCCTTCATATATGAATCAGAAATAGCCTTCATAAGGAAATCTTGCATTTGTGGCGCAGCCATCATATTACCGACCATTGAACCCATTAGCTGCTTGGTCATTTCATTCTGCGCGTTGGAGTTCGCCAGCTCGAGGGAATATCTATGCTCCGCTTCGAGTTTCTCCATCTCAAGCTTATGGGTCTCCTTTAAGTTGTCCAAATCAACTTCGTGCTGTTTCATTAGCTTTTCGATTTCATGCTCATTTGCTTCCTTGAGCGTTTGAATTTCCGAAGCGGATTTATTGTGGGCTACCAAATAAGAGCTGATGCCGGAAATTATCGCGGCAATTATCGAAACGATATACGGCGCAATAATTGATAAATCCATAATGCTTTCCTAACACCAATCCCACAATTCGCTAGCTCAAGTTTACTCTAATCTGCCCAAGTGCCCATTCAGCTCGTGCCGCAGCTTCATCGGCGTTATCGCCGCTGCATACAACATGTCCGATTCGGTCGTTACTTGAGTGCGGCGTCTCAATAGAGTCTCCGGGCTTAAGGTATAGCTCGATTTCCTCAACGCCTTCAGTGTGGCAGAGATTATCCGGCACATCAATGGAGGATATCGTTCCAGCATGATCCGCAGTGATAAAGCGAATTGCCGACCCACGATGCGCCTTTACCTCAAAGTCAAACGGCAGCCCAAGAGCTGCGGCCACGGTTCCCTCAACAAAATCGAGATCGGTCGACAGCGGTACGAGTTTGGAAGTAATAAAATCGCCTCCAAGTCGTGCAGCCATCTCGATAACCTTCGGACCCTCGTCGGTGAGCATGATCTCCGTATGCGAAGGTCCAGTCACGATGCCGATAGCATCGATGGTCTTTTTCGCAACTTCGCGAATGGCTTCTTGGGCCTCAATTGGAAGTCTTGAGGGCTCAGAATGGCCAAGCTCGACAAAGAAAGGCGGCTCAGTTGTTAACTTATCGGTGATGGTCAGAATGGTCGTCTTGCCATCAACTGTCATGCCTTCCACACTCACCTCACGACCGGTGACGCGCTGCTCGACCATTACAGTTCCCTTACGGGAGAAGCTGCGGAAGAGGCCGAAGAGCTCAGTCGCTGACGTCGCACGGTCCTCGGGAGTAATGAGCTTCACGCCGCGGCTAGCGGCGGAATCCGCGGGTTTCGCGATGCAGTCGTAACCGAAGCGCTCCAAGGCGTGTCCGAACTCATCAGCGTTGTTGCACACTTCGAACTCGGGCATGGGCACTCCGTGATCGGCGAGCCTTCTCCGCATGGCATCCTTTTGCGTGGCGCATACTGCGTCGACTGACGAAATGCCGGTGGGGATCCCGAGCCTCTCGGAGACGAGGGCCGCTACCCTTACGGGAGCGTCACTCGTGGATGTAATCACGAAGTCTGCCTGTTCCTCGCGGGCGAGCGCTTCCACAGCTTCGACGTCGAGCGTGCTCGTAAGCGATGAGACGTCGGCGACTTTAAAGCCCACCGCATCGGGATCATAGTCGGCGCATACAACGCGGAATCCGAGTCTCTGCGCCGCCTCGATGGCAGGAACCTGCAGTCTGCTTCCGCCGAGCATTACTACTGTCCTGCGTTGATCTACGTTTGTCATAGCGAGAGTATCTCCTTAGCTATCTTATTTGCGCCGTAGCCGTCTACGAGAGCGTGTGCACGAGTCGCAAGGGCTACGGCCCTGTCATGAGACGCGACGAGATCCTCGAGCCGATTAACGCTTTCAACTGCGGTGACGTGCGGCTCGTTGCCCATGAGTCCGCAGTATTCCACAGCCCCTAGTTTCGCGAGAGACTCAGCGCTCTGCACCTGTTCCTCAACCATCGCAAAAGTTACAGAGGGAAGACCTGCAGCGAAAAGCTCGTACACCGTCGTGCCATTTGCAGAGACGGCGGCATCACATTGACCCATCAGCCCAGCCATATCAGTGACAGCGCGAAGCATCTTAACCCTAGAGCTTCTCGATTCAATAAGCTCAACCTTTGCAGCGACATCGTCAGAGACCATTCTGCCTACTACCACTGTGAAGGTGATGTTGGAAAGACGTTTGTCGGAAAGAGCCACATCTAAGAAAGTGGGGAGAAAACCCTGAGGATCCGTGTTTCCCGTAGTCACGAGAACGTGTTCAATCTCGGCGCTGCATTCACGATATGCGCTGGCGAAGCATGGTCTAAGCGGTGCGTATTTGGGACCGAAAAGGAGCTTCGTCCCACGATCACCATATGTTTCCTCGTAGAATGCCTCATCGATACAAGTCGAGTAATTAATGATAAGGGAAAGTTTGCCGAGATCTCCGTCTTTGCTGCCGAGATAGCATACCTTGGCGTGCTGAGCGAGGCAGTCGACGAATTCCCTAGACACCGAGTAGGTGTCAACAAGGACGATTGGAAGTTTGGCGTCGTTGCAGAGACGACAAAGCTCATCGGCCCCATCTCTGATATCTCTCCAGTCGGACCCGAGAACGGACGTTGCGAAGCCCCGGGACTCGATGAGCTGGACGGAGTTGCCGTCCGAGAGGACAAATGAGACATCAGCGCCAAGGCCCGCGAGTGCGTCGGCCACGGAAAGGCAACGCATGACGTGACCTCCCGCAATCACCGGGTTGGCGTCAGTGCGTATTAAGACTTTCCTTCGTGAAGTGTTCACCATTTTCATCTTGCCAATTTCGTTTCTCATACATTATGAATACCCTTTTCTTCTCGTCGATGTACCTCCCGCGTTCGGTGAATCCGTTCGAAAGAAGAGCCTTCGAGCTCTTGGGGTTCGTTTTAAGCACGCTGGCTTTAACGCGAACCACGCCCTCGATAGAGAACGCTACGCGGCAGAGAAGGTTAACAATCTCCTTGGCGTAGCCCTTGCCACGCTGTAACTCATTCACAATGTAATACCAACACTCACAGCAAGCGCCTTCGAAGTACTTATGGCCGGCGTTGCCGATAAAGAACTCGCTAACGCAAACCGCGAAGAAAACCTGTTCGTGATCCACTAAGACGTTCTCGAAATACCCGCGGTGCGTCCGAGGGGTCGGCACTGCAGACCCAGCAAATTTGCCCATATACCAAGGGTTCGAAACCCAATCACAGGTCCTCGCGACGTTATAGGAGATAAATCGCCGGAGCGAAACTCGGCCGAAGGGGAGCGGGATGCAGCATTCCATGTGCATCCCGCCGCTTTTTCCAGGCACGAGGGTTAAAAGAGAGGGTGCCCGGTACGCCCCCTAGTCTAGGAGACCCCCGCTCGGTTTTAGGGTAGCATCAAACAGCGCGGGCATCACGCCTCTCTCCTCCTCAACCTTCCAGTCTGCCATCAAATCACGGAAATCGGAAAAAGCAGGAGCATAGCCGAAATCGCACACCGCGCGGGAGATGTCGAACGAGTAGGGCTGGATACCGTTCGGCCTGGTTTCGTCGACGCAGACCTCGGAAGTGCCAGCGGCTCCCGAAAAGACTTCGGCTATCGCCTCCGCCTGCTCGCGGAGGGAAACCGCGCGCCCTGAGCCGATGTTGTATAGGCCAGAGGCTGACTCGCTCTTTCCCGCTTTTACAAATGCTTGCGCGACATCCTTGACGTAGACGATATCTCTGACCGCCGCGTCGGCATCGCCGAATACGGTTATGCCCTCGCCCATCTTCGCCTTGTCGACGAAAAGACCAATGCCCGACTTCTTGACAGCGCCGTTGACCCTGAGCGAGCCGTGAGGACCACAGCCGTATACTGGGGGAAGCCTGAAGACACAGTTTCTCATGCCGTACTGCTCGTTGTAGTAGAAAAGCAGGTCCGCGGAGGCATTCTTCGAGATAACGTAGGCGGCGTGGTCGCCGTCCAGCCTGAAGTTCCGCGGCCAGTCCTCGCGCACGGGCTCCGAAGCGCTCCACCTGTTCTGGACGTCTGCGTAGGAAGTGGTGGAAACTATGCGGCGCACGCCGTTCTTGCGCGCCCACTCGAGAAGCAATGCGGTTCCCAGGGCGTTCGTCCTGATATATTCAGCGGCGTCGTCCTCAGTGGACAGGTCGAAGTCCGAGTTTGCAGGCAGCCTCCCCGCCAGATGGGCTACGAAGTCGAAGTCGGTGGGGAGGGCACCTATGCCAGATGGGTCATTGAGGTCGAGGGGAATGTACTCGACGCCAAGCTTTCGGTAGTGGCCCGCGAATCGCCGGTTCCTGCCCGTGCCGACTACTTCGTAACCAGCGTCGAGCAGTGCATCCACGACATAGACACCAATGAAGCTCGAGGCGCCTATTACAAGACATTTCTTGGTCAAACCGTTCTCCTTTCCCTCAGCTCGCCCGCTACAAGCTCTCCAGATCGGCCTGGATGATGGGCTCTCCGAACTTAATGTCGCGCTGTGCCGCGTGACCGAGCAGCGCATCCAAGTGCTTGGGTGCCACTCCGTAGGCAGGCCTGATGCTCCGCACGTTCTCGTTGGTGAAAGCCTCGCCGCGCGCGATGTCCTTCACCGCATAGAGGGAGCGACGGCCGGGAAGGCCCTTCTCCTCCTTCTCGGTGCGCTCGTAGGTGACGTGGCCGATGGATGCCTTCGCGCGTCGAACGTCACGGATCATCGCCTTGAACTCGGCAGGCTCCATTGAGAACTCCGAGTCCACAGTTTTCTGTTCGCGGGAGATGCAGTAGTGCTTCTCTATGACGCTCGCTCCCAGCGTGGCCGCAGCCACGTCGACACCCCAGCCCATGGAGTGGTCAGAAAGGCCAACGGCGCACCCGAACCGGTCGCGCATGTCTGCCATGGTGGCAATGTTCATGTCCTCGTAGACGGCGGGGTACTCACTCGTGCACTTCAGCAGCACGATGCGGTCGTTGCCTACAGAGCGGCAGGCGTTAACGGCGTCGGCGATTTCGTCCGCGGTGCCCATCCCGCAGGAAATGACCATGGGCTTGCCCTTTGAGGCGGTGTAACGGATAAGTGGCACGTCGACAAGTTCGGGCGAAGCAATCTTGTACATCTCGCAGCCGATGGACTCGAGGAAGTCAACGGAGGTCGGATCAAAGACGGAGGACAGGAAGTCCATGCCCAAGCGTTCGCACTCCTCCTTAATCTCGGCCTGCCATTCCCAGGGGGTGTGCGCCTCTTCATAGAGGTCGTAGAGCGTCCTACCCTCCCACAGACCGCTAGGCGTCGTCTGGAAGTCGGGCGAGTCGCAGTTGATGGTGATGGTGTCGGCGGTGTAGGTTTGAAGCTTCAGACAATCCGCGCCTGCCTCAGCGGCGGAGCGGACGATTTCCATTGCCTTGTCAACGCTCCCGCCGTGGTTGCCGCTCATCTCAGCAATGAAGTAGACGTCGCCGCGCTCTATGGTCTCGAATAGTCTCATTGTCTAGTCCTCCTGGGTCATGGCCCGATATTTCTGCTCGGCAAGCTCCCAATCCTCGGGAGTGTCGATGTCCTGTACGAGCCTGCTGGGTATGCGAAGAAATCTCGTATTATTGGTGATGAAGCCGCCGGTCTCGTGGAAAGACGCGACCTTCGCGAAGTAAAACCTCCCGCAGTCGTGAACCATCTCAGGGAGGTCCTGGCTTCGGGTCTGGGCGAACTCGGGGAAGGCATACTCGAGTGAGCCGTCCTCACCCACCCTGAAGCCGCGCAGAGGCGGGAAATCGAACGAGGTAACAGGGATTACGGATGAGGCCCCCGCCTCGATCATGGCGGAAGCCTCCTTGAGCTCAGAGACCTGAACGAAGGGTGCCGTCGGGTACAGGCAGCACATGGTGTCGAACTCATCGCCGCACTTGCCGTAATCGGAGAGCACTTCGCGCAACACATCAGCCGTCGTGGCGTAGTCGTTGCTCGTGGCCTCGCTGCGCATGAAGGGAACCTCGGCTCCGTATTTCCTAGCCACGTCGGCAATCTCATCGTCGTCGGTCGAGACCATTACGACGTCGAAGATGCCGCTCGCAACCGCAGTCTCGACCGAGTATGCCAGCATGGGCTTGCCGCAGAACTCACGCACGTTCTTGCGAGGGATCCGCTTCGAGCCGCCACGAGCGGTAATGATGCAAACACTAGAGGGCATTATTTCGCACCCCTATTGGCGCGGCACCACTCAACAACCTTTGTAACTGCATCGACAACGAGCTGCGCATCCTCGTTTGAGAGCCCACAGTGCAGCGGAAGCGTTACGCAGCGATCATAGTAATCCTCGGCATTGGGACAGTCGCCGCGGCCGTGGCCCAGGTCCTTGTAATAAGGCAACAAGTAGACGGGCAGGTAGTGAACATTGACACCTAAGTTCTCAGCGCGCAAGGCATCGAAGATCCAACGACGAGTAACACCAAGTGCCTCAGTGTCAAACTTCAGGCAATACAGATGACGAACGGTATCATCGGGCGAGGCGTCAATTTGGAACTGTACCTCCGGAATCTTGGAGAACTGCTCGTTATAGAAGGCAACGAGCTCCTTGCGGCGAGAGCCGAACTGGTCGAGTCGCTTCATCTGGCTAACGCCAAGAGATGCCTCGATATCGCTTATGCGATAGTTGTAGCCCAGGACCAGCTGCTCATAGTACCAACCGCCCTGGTCTGTCTCTCGCATCAAATCATGGTTTCGCGTAATGCCGTGCTTGGCGTAAAGCTCAATCATCTTGCCCAGCTCAGGATCATTCGTTGCTACGGCACCGCCTTCACCAGTGGTGATGGTCTTTACCGGATGGAAGCTAAAAGTCGTAATGTCTGCGATGGTGCCCACTGCGCGACCATTGTGGAACGTGCCCATTGCATGGGCGGCGTCCTCAATGAAAGTCAGGCCGTTCTCGTCGCAGATCTTGCGAATCTCGTCGGAGTCGACGTGAACGCCGCCAAAATCCACAGCTACAATTGCTTTCGTTTTAACGGTCAACTTCTCGCGGATTGAGGCTGGATCGATATTCCAAGTCTTAGGGTCAATATCCGCAAATACGGGCGTAGCACCGCAGTAACGCACACAGTTAGCAGATGCCGCAAAGGTGATGGGCGACACAATCACCTCGTCGCCGGGTTTAATTCCCGCGGCAAGGCATGCCACGTGCAGAGCCGCGGTGCCGTTTGCCACGGCAGTCACATATTTTGCCCCAGTGGCAGACTTAATGGACTCCTCAAAGGCTTCAGTCGCAGGACCACAGGTAAGGTAGTCACCACGCAGACAATCTTCTACTGCCTTGATGTCGTCCTCGTTGATATCCTGGTGGCCATAGCCCAAAACCCTGGGGCTAGTAGGTTCTCCGCCGTTAATCGCGAGTTCTTTCATGTCAAACCTCCTGTTGACGGTACTATTAGTTTCTGGGTTTAATCTTCAAATTCGGAGTTTTGCCGTAGACGACGGACCCTGCAGGCACATCCTCATCCCTTACAACGGCACCTTCTCCAATCAGGCAGCTGTCACCGATGTGAGAATTGCCCAGCACCTTGCTACCGGTACACATTTGCACGTCACGGCCGATCACCGGGTAGACTTCGTTAATGTTGCCGACTGTACACCCCTGAGTAAACGAGAAGCCCTCTCCGTAGGTTGCGCGACCCATGAAAGAGCCGGTCGGATGATCGAAGGTGAAAGTCTCAGGCATTTCAACTTCGTAATACAAGTCGCAACCCGAAACCGTCTTCATTTGACCGTAGATCTTGTCGCAAACAATACGTGCTGCAGTGGGATTGTCTTTTTCCTCTCGGAAAATAGTGTTAGCCGTCAGGTACAGAAACAGCATCCAATGGCAAGTGTGCAACGGATCGAAGTAAGCTTCACGTTCCCCTGCTGCATTGAGCCTCCAGTAATACTTATTGTCATTAGCGGAGATATTGCGCTCCAGCCTCTCGAGCGTTCGCTCCATATACTTAGTGATTAGACGTTCGTCATCAATTGACTTAAAGAAATTAGTGCCAATTTGATTGAGCAGCATGTCTTTGACGTCACGCAACGGGAATCTATAAATCATCTAGCCCTCCTTTAGATGTGGCGGATGCCGTCGAGCTCTTCACGTACATACTCGGCGGTCATGATTTTTTTCACAGTGCCCTCAACATCCAGTCGGTTGGTATTGTGGGACGTATAGGCCTCGTCGGTCATGGTTCTCACCTCTCCGGTGGCCTGCTTGTTGTCATAGTTCAGACCACGGATATCGGCTGCCACGCGATAATAACCGCCCATATCTTCGGCACGCAGGCGCTCCTCGCGAGTCATGAGCGTCTCAAACAGTTTTTCTCCGTGGCGCGGGCCGATGATACTTGTACCCGTATCGCCAAACAGCTGCTGAACGGCCTTAGCAAGATCGCCAATGGTGCTTGCGTCTGCCTTCTGAATGAAAAGGTCACCCGGGTTGGCGTGCTCGAATGCGAACTTAACAAGGTCAACTGCCTCATCAAGGTTCATCAGGAATCGTGTCATGCTTGGATCCGTAATGGTGATGGGATTACCAGCGTGAATCTGCTCAATAAAGAGTGGGATAACAGAACCGCGAGAGCACATAACGTTACCGTAACGAGTACAGCACACCACCGTATCGCCTTTTTCTGCAGCTCTACGAGCATTGGCGAAGATCACGCTTTCCATAAGGGCTTTTGACTTTCCCATAGCGTTAATGGGATACGCGGCTTTATCAGTGGAGAGACAAACGACTCGCTTAACGCCTTCATCCGATGCAGCGTGAAGGACGTTATCCGTGCCCATGATGTTGGTGCGGACAGCCTCCATCGGGAAAAACTCGCAAGAAGGAACTTGCTTAAGGGCTGCCGCATGGAAGATATAGTCCACGCCATGCATGGCATCGCGCACGGATTGAATGTTACGTACATCGCCAATATGGAATTTTACCTTAGCGAAATGGTCAGGATATCGAGCTTGAAGCTCATGCCGCATATCATCCTGCTTCTTCTCGTCGCGAGAGAAAATACGAATCTCCCCCACATCGGAGGTCAGGAAATGCTTGAGGACGGTATTGCCGAAGGATCCCGTTCCTCCCGTAATCATTAAAGTTGACCCGTTGAATGTCGACATTGGATTGATACCTTTCTATCGTATTCGAATTGATAAGTAACCTAATAAAGAGTTGAGCTTCAGCTTCTCCTTGAAACAAACCCGCACAAGAGCGATGCTGCCTCGGATAATTCACTGAACTTGAAGAGCTTTGCTCCTCCCAGGTAGACAGAAGCGAAGAGGATGACCTGCAGAAACAATTCGGGAACGTAGCCCAACCCCAGAAGCTGAACAGCGAGCGATGCCGCAGCGGCAACGAGAGAGAGGAATAAGATTGGCAGAACGTCCTTAACCTGGTTCAAAGACGAATAGCCATGAAGGCGCTTTGCAGGTGTAGCGTCGACGAAGACGATCGAGATAACTCCAACGATGAAATTTGCCCAAGCCGTATGGTAAATATCGTGGGTGATGGCGGCGGTGATCCATATGATGGCTCCTCCGCCCAAAACTTTAATAATTTGGAGACGCATATAAAGAGAGCTATCTCCCAGAGCCATGTACGCTCGGAGGTTTACAAGCTGAATCATCAAAATGGCATTAGAGATGCACGTCAGCTGAAAGATTGGAACACAAGCGAGCCATTTTTCTGTTAAGAGAATGGCAACTAGCGGCTTGGCAACCACGGCAGCCAGCAAAGATATGGGGGCGACGAGAAACGTACCGAGCGTGAGCCCGCGACGTATGGCGCCACGAAGTGCCTCAGAATCTCCTTTAATTGCTGAAAACATCGGAAATAATACGTTGGCGATGGAATTGCTCATCACCCCAATTGCTGCAGTGGGATACTTACGGCCTTGGCTGTACAGCCCAAGTTCGCTGGCTGAGCAGGCACGACCGATTATCAACTCCGAGATGCCGGAGTAGATAACATTCAGAATTCCCGTAATGCAGATCTTCCAGCCATAACTAAATAACGACCACGCCTGAGAGACATCGAACGTAAATGCGGGTTTCCAGCTGATTTGCAGCCACATGACAATACAAATGAAAATGCTTTGAAGCAAAGACTGTAAGACTAGAGACCAAACGCCAAACCCAAAGAAAGCGAGCACCACGCCTCCGAAGCCCGAAATGAGCGCGGCTATTGTCGTGGCGGCGAAGATGCCCCTAAAATTCATGTTTCGTTGGAGGTAGGAACGCTGAATAGAGTTTGCCGAGTTGAAAAAGACTATTAAACCGAGCACTCGAAGATAAACCACGAGATCTGGCATATTATAGAAGACAGAGATTGTCGGCGACGTAAAGTACACTACGATATATAGAGCGGCTGCCAATCCGAGACTCAGCCACCAAGCGGTGGAATAAGAACGATCGTCCGCATCGCTCTTTTGAATAAGTGCCATCCCTAGACCGCTTTGGGCAATAGAATCGGTGATTTGAGTAACCACCAACAATATTGCCAAAATGCCGAAGGCCTCAGGGGATAGCAATCGAGCAAGAATAATTTGAACGAAAAGTTGAATAGCCTTAGAGCCACCTTGTTCGAGGAAGCTCCAAAGGAATGTAGTTGCTTTTCCAGACTTATTTGAAGAACTACTTGCCATACCGCCCTCCATATGTTGACCCACATTCGTTTTGTAAACGATGAATAAGCGAATCGATGCAGCATTGGCCGTTGTCGATTTCTTGTTCCAAGAAGGACGTATAGGCTGGCATATATTTCGTCAAACTATATTCAACCGTCAACCTCAGCAGCTCGTCAGGATTACTTGCGGTAGGCAACATTTCTTTGTATTCGGAAAAATAGCTGTCAAGAGACTCGTCAATAACAATGTAGGGGGTTCCAAGACATGCGACGTCTAGCGCAGCAGTAGACTGCTCAATAAAGGCGAAATCAAAATCAATTGCTTCAATTTTCTCTTCCTTATATAGTTCAACATCACTCGTCGAAACGGCGTCGCGCAGTTCATTAATGGCAAACAGGGAGCCAGGATGCATTTTGATGAGAAGCTTGAAACCGAAGAGATTCTGAAGGTTAAGGAGAGGTTCGATGCGATGAGAAATCTGTTCAGAGGTTTTCGAGCTGGAGAGAATGAGCAAGACACGTTTTGCGTCAGCAAAACTCTCAACATAATGCTTAGGTTCCAGTCTCATCAATTTTGAAAATTTATAAGTACCTGCGTCGACAGCTTTTTCTGAATTGACAAGAAAAGCGCTCTTTTTGCTCCAGGCAAAGAAATATGTAGCACGCACAGGCGAAAAGAATCGAGCGTCTCCAATTAGGCCATGCTGAAGAACTGCGGATGTCGCATGGTCGTTCATGGCTATGACTGTTGAATAAAAATGATGGTCAGTCATCAAAATAAAAGGATGTTGGTAGCCTATACGCGCAACGTAGTTATCCATACGTTTAATTAAAAACCTAGCTAAACTATCATTTACGGTGCATTCGCTGCCGATAAAAGAAAGAACAGGAGGCAGGGAAAGGACAACAAGGGTCACAGCTTTAAATATCGGCCAAAACACGCCCATTTTGATGTGACTATTTGGCGAGTAACTATTGAGACAAATGAACGTAGCTTTCTCTGCATCGCAGATCTCCGCAGTATCTCGCAAATTGGAAACCATGTTGTTATTCTTAATTTCATCAACGTAAATTGTCGATTCTGGTGCATGACGCAAGCCAATCGAGTTGATATAGACAAGCAGCATTTTCAAGAGCAAGTCGATACCGCAGCGTCTTGACCAAGCAGTTTGACCTTTGGCAATGACATTCCTTCGATCTTCGGTGCAAGCCGAAAGAATCATCTTTAGTTTATCGTCCATTACTATCCCCATAGATGCAGGCCAAAACGGAACCCAACGTTACTGAAGAAATTGCTTCAAAAAAGACATGACCACCAACACAGCTAAACGCAAGCATTCCAAGTAAAGCTATAAATTGAAAATGTCCTTCGTTTCTTGTTCGCCAAGACAGACGCAGCTGTTTAAACAAAAAGGCATATACACAGATAAAGGCAAAGGCCCCATAGGAAAAAAATAAATCAGCCCAATCAAATTCGATCGGTCTAACGTTTGCAGTTAATAAATAGCCACTTGATACAGCCAAATCATGGTGAAAACGATAGTAGCCATTGCCGATTAAGAAACCCAGAGGATTATTGCTTGCAATAAATAGATTGGTTGCTTCAGCCAGCATCCAGGTTCGTCCACTTGTGAGATAGTCAATTAATGAACGATTCTCGAAAAGGTAAGTTTGACGAACAGATACCTTTTCAAGCATTTCATTTAGAAAGGTTACGTTATTGAAGGCGAGTAGCAGGCCAGCAAAAACGAGAATTCCGATCACGGCATTTCTCAACCTAGTTTCAGGGGGAATTAATAAGTAATACATCACTATGAAAAAGGCGAATAGATATCCCGCCTTTGTGCCAAGCAATAATAGTGAAATTAGATTTAACCCCATTGGGATAATCCAAAGAGACTTTTTCTGTATAAATACAGCATCAGCCGAATAAGCAAAAAGCACAATCATAGAAACATTGATGCTGTTAAGAGAAGAGAAGACGCTTTTATAGCCTGAGCCATCCCAATAGCTTGATACCCCAAGTCCCAAAGCAATCGATCCCAAATATAGAATCGGAACATAAATTGCAGCGATAGATATTGCTTTTTTGACTTGATTAATAGACAACGCATTGCAGCGAATCAAACTTTTTGAAGCAAAAAAAACTGCAAAACAAATTATTAGTTTAATACCGATGCTTATGTCATAAAGCAATGAAGGCGCTGTCATGCCTTCTGTGCTAAACGCCTGTGTAAGCACAGATTGAATTACAATCGACGTTAAAGCAAGAAACAGTATACAAAATCCTTTAGGGTCAAGACGAAGTTCGATATATAACAACAAGGCAAAGAATGTCATTCGTACAATTTGGGAAAACGAGCTTATGCCGAATAATCCTGAAAAGAAATCAAACGCCACATTTCCGCAAATGAAGAAAAGCAGCAAATTGGCGAAGAGGCTATAGGTTTTTGTAGGTACGAAATTGCTCTTGCCAATCCCATGGCCTTCAGAATTCGTAAACAATGAGGAAAGTTCGACACTCATACGGCTTCTATCCCCATAGATGATTGAGCGACGCTGTCGCCATCCGAGCCAACATACTCCCCCAGCTCTTCCTCCCAGTCGGGCATGTGGAACCCGACCGACTCGAGCCTGGACAGGTCGAGCGCGGAGTGGACCGGGCGCGGGGCGATGGGGCCCTCGGCGTTCGCGTAGTAGTCGGCGGTCGATACCGGCACGACCCTGTCCCCGTTGCCGTTGGCGGCCTCGAAGACGGCGCGGGCGATGTCGGCCCAGGACTTGACCGCGCCGGAGCCGGTGCAATCGTAGGTGCCGTAGGGGGCCTTCGCGTCCAGCACGTGGAAGATGGCCTCCGCCATGTCGCGCGTGAAGGTCAGGCGTCCCAGCTGGTCGTCGACCACGGTGACCTGCGTGAGCCCGTCCTCGGGGTCGGCGACGCGGTCGGACAGCCCCTTCATGGTCTTCACGAAGTTGTGGCCCTCGCCGATGACCCAGGAGCTGCGCATGATGTAGTGGCGGGGGGACCCCCCCACGGCGATGTCGCCGGCGGCCTTGGTCTGGCCGTAGACGGACAGCGGGGAGAACGGCTCGTCCTCTGTGTGGACCTCGGCCGTGCCGTCGAAGACGTAGTCGCTGGACACGTGGACGAGGGTGATCCCGTGATCAGAGCATGTGCGGGCGAGAAGGGCCGGGCCGGTCGCGTTGGCCTTCCAGGCGGTCACGCGGCCCTCGGGGGTCTCGGCTTTATCCACCGCGGTGTAGGCGCCGCAGTTGATCACGGTGCCGTAGAGCGACCAGTCGTATCTGGAGTAGGCGTCCGGGTCGGACATGTCGAAGGTGTCGATGTCGCAGAAGTCGAAGTCCTTGGCGACGC
>NZ_QRUF01000002.1:133309-157720 GCF_003458415.1 Collinsella sp. AF25-2LB | reverse complement strand
ACCTCGGCGGTGCCGTCGAAGACGTAGTCGCTGGACACGTGGACGAGGGTGATCCCGTGATCAGAGCATGTGCGGGCGAGAAGGGCCGGGCCGGTCGCGTTGGCCTTCCAGGCGGTCACGCGGCCCTCGGGGGTCTCGGCTTTATCCACCGCGGTGTAGGCGCCGCAGTTGATCACGGTGCCGTAGAGCGACCAGTCGTATCTGGAGTAGGCGTCCGGGTCGGACATGTCGAAGGTGTCGATGTCGCAGAAGTCGAAGTCCTTGGCGACGCCGCGCTCCTCGGCGAGTCTGCGGACCGCATGGCCCAGCTGGCCGTTGCAGCCTGTGACGAGGGTGCGCTTCGGCGCCATCGGGACGACGTCCCTGAGGTACGGGTGGTTGAGGTCGGCCTCGGAGACGACGGCTTGGTCGAGCGGGATCGGCCACTCGATGGCGAGCCCGGGGTCGGCGAGGTTCACGAAGGTGTAGGTCCTCTTGAGCTCGAGGGACCAGTGGGCGTCCACCAGGTAGGTGTAGGCGGTGCCGTCCTCCAGGGCCTGGAAGGAGTTGCCCACGCCGCGCGGGACGTAGATGGCCCTGGACGGGTCGAGCGTGCAGGTGAACACCTTCCCGTAGGTCTCGCTGCCCTCGCGCAGGTCCACCCAGGCGCCGAAGACCGAGCCGCGGGCCACGGAGATGAACTTGTCCCAGGGCTCGGCGTGGATGCCGCGGGTGACGCCGCGGCTGTCGTTGTAGGAGACGTTGTTCTGGACGACGCGGAGGTCCGGGATGCCCAGGGCGGTCATCTTGGCGCGCTGCCAGTTCTCCTTGAACCAGCCGCGCGAGTCGCCGTGGACGGCGAGGTCGACGACCTTGAGGCCCCCGATGCCGGTCTCGGCGACGGAGAGGTCCTTCTCGAATGCGATGTCTGCCATAGATCTATCCCCTCCTACTGGCCCTGGGCCCTGTACCTGGCCTCGGTGGCCTCCTTGGCCGGGCGCCACCAGGCCTCGTTCTCCACGTACCAGTCGATCGTCTGCTTGAGCCCCTCGGCGAAGTCGGTGTGCGCCGGCCTCCAGCCGAGCTCGCGCTGGAGCTTGGTGCTGTCGATGGCGTAGCGGCGGTCGTGGCCGGGGCGGTCGGCGACCCAGTCGAAGTCCTCGGGGTCGCGGCCCATCGCCTCCAGGATCATGCGCAGGACCGTGATGTTGTTCTTCTCGCCGTCGGCGCCGATGAGGTAGGTCTCCCCCATGCGGCCCTTGGTGAGGATGTCCCACACGGCGCTGGAGTGGTCCTCGGTGTGGATCCAGTCGCGGACGTTCTCGCCGCGGCCGTAGAGCTTGGGGCGGACGCCGTCGATGATGTTCGTGATCTGCCTGGGGATGAACTTCTCCACGTGCTGGTAGGGGCCGTAGTTGTTGGAGCAGTTGGAGATCGTGGTGCGCAGGCCGTAGGTGCGGGTCCAGGCGCGGACCAGCATGTCGGAGCTGGCCTTGGTGCTCGAGTACGGCGAGGACGGCTTATACGGCGTCTCCTCGGTGAACTTGGCCGGGTCGTCGAGCGCCAGGTCGCCGTAGACCTCGTCGGTCGAGACGTGGTGGTAGCGGATTCCGTATTTGCGCACGGCCTCCAGCAGGCGGAAGGTGCCCTCCACGTTGGTGCGCAGGAACGGCTCGGGGTCGGCGATGGAGTTGTCGTTGTGGCTCTCGGCGGCGTAGTGCACGATGGCGTCGTGGCCCGGCACGATCCTATCGAGCAGCGCGGCGTCGCAGATGTCGCCCACGACGAGCTCCACGCGGTCCGAGGGCAGCCCGGCGATGTTCTCGGGGTTGCCGGCGTAGGTCAGCTTGTCCAGGACGGTGACGTGGACGCCCGGGTGGTTGTTCACGACGTAGTGCACGAAGTTGCTGCCGATGAAGCCGCAGCCTCCCGTGACGATGATGTTCCTGGGCTCGAAGAGCTCTTCAGTCATGTTTCTATCTCCCATTGGATCGGATTAATACTCGCGCGGGCTGTTGACGATCTCGCCGGCGGCGACCTTCTTCAGGTGCTGCCCGTAGACCGACTTGCCGTAGGCCTTGGCGGCCTCCTCGAGCTCGGCGGTGGTGATCCAGCCGTTCTCCCAGGCGATCTCCTCGGGTACCGAGACCGGCAGGTCCTGGGAGTGCTCCACGGCGCGGACGAACTCCGCCGCCTCGTGCAGGCTCTCCATGGTGCCGGTGTCCAGCCACGCGTATCCGCGGCCCAGCGTCACCACGGACAGCGTCCCCTCCTCCAGGTACATCTGGTTGAGCGTGGTGATCTCGAGCTCGCCGCGGGCCGAGGGCCTCACTTCGTGCGCCTTGGCTGCCACGTCGCCCGGGTAGAAGTACAGGCCGGTGACGGCGTAGGAGCTCTTGGGCTCGGCGGGCTTCTCCTCGATGGAGACGGCCCTGCCCTCCCCGTCGAACTCCACGACGCCGAAGCGCTCGGGGTCGTCCACGTGGTAGCCGAAGACCGTGGCGCGGCCCGACTCGGCGTTCTGGACGGCGCGCGTCAGGTGGCGGGACAGGCCGTTGCCGTAGAAGATGTTGTCGCCGAGCACCAGCGCGCACGGCTCGCCGGCGATGAAGTCCTCGCCGATGGTGAAGGCCTGCGCAAGGCCGTCCGGCGAGGGCTGCTCGGCGTAGGACAGGTTCACACCGTAGCGCGAGCCGTCCCCAAGCAGGCGCTCGAAGTTGGGTAGGTCGGTCGGCGTGGAGATGACCAGGATGTCCCGGATGCCCGCCAGCATGAGGGTGCTGAGCGGGTAGTAGATCATGGGCTTGTCGTAGACCGGAAGCAGCTGCTTGGAGGTCACGAGCGTGAGCGGGTACAGGCGGGTGCCGGACCCGCCGGCGAGGATGATGCCTTTCATGGTGCTATTGCCTTCCGAGGAAAAGGTCTTCATAGCTGTCGGTGATGGACTGCCAAGAATACCGGTCGCGAATAACGGAAGTCGAGGCCGCATCGAACTCCTCGATCGACTTCAAGTCCATCGCGTCAGCACGGTTGATAAGTTCAGCCAAGTCTCCGGACTTCTTGTCCCAATACAGGGCGGAATCTTCAGCGACTTCTCGGTTGAAACCCACGTCTAAAAGAAGATTCAGGCGGGTGGAAGCCAAGGCCTCCAGGAGGCTCGGGTTGGTGCCACCGACCTCATGGCCGTGGAAGTAGCCGTAAGCCTGCTCACGAATCTTCTTCAGGAGCTCCTGGTCGTAGACGGTCCCGACAAACTTGATGCGCGGGTCGGACTTGAAGTGCGTCTTCCGCTCGAGCTCTGCGAGGAAGGAGTCGTCCACTCCCGTCACGAGCGCAAAGTCGCGCTTGGATTCGGAAGCCATGAACTCCCGAATCATGGTCTCGTAGTTGTTCTCAGGCACGAAACGTCCCACAACCAGGTAGTAGCCGAAGGGCTCGAGGCCCTTCTCGGAGAGCCATCCCGTGAACTTAGGATCGTCGTCAACGAGCGCGGAGCGCTTGATGTCGGCCCCGTAGGCGATGAAGGTCGTCTCGGGATCCAGGTCGGCATACTCCCCTCGAATGTACTTCTCGATGTTCTTGGAGTCGCACACCATCAGGTCGGCGTGCTTGACCATCCCGCGCTCCGAGAGCTTCCAGTACTTGCGGACGGGTGCGCTCCACTTGGCGCGCTTCCACTCGTGGCCGTCGGGGTTCACGAGGACCTTGCCGCCAAGGGCGTGGATCCTGTTAACGTACCTGCCGAAGAACGGCCCGATGCGACAGGCCAGCACGTAGACGATGGGATGCTGGACTCGGTTCTCCTCGATGTAGGCGATGCACCACTTGAGGGCGTCGATGTCGTAGAAGATAGCCCTCGCGGCACCGACGGGCCTGCGCAGCACGTTGAAGCAGTGCGCCCCGTTGTGCTCGAACTCGCCGACTTGCTCGGCGGAGTCCACGGCGCATGCCACGTGGTACTTGATGTCGTGCGATACCTGATTCTCGGTCAGTTTTTCCACGAACGTCTCGTAGCCGCCGTAGTTTGCCGGAATCCCCTTGGATCCGATGATGAAAACATGCTGCATTAGTACGCATCGCTCCCGTTGAAGACCTCCAGAACCGTGAGGAGGACGATTTTGAGGTCCATGACGATTCCGCGTTTTGCTATGTACTCGAGGTCCCGGCGGACCATGCCGTCGAAACCGGTGGAGTTGCGCTCCGTAACCTGCCAGAGTCCGGTGATCCCAGGCTTCACTGCCAAACGTTGCAGGTCATATTCCGTATACTCCGCAACCTCATTCGGCAGCGGCGGCCTGGGGCCAACCACGGACATCTGACCCAGGAACACGTTCAGGAACTGCGGGAACTCGTCGATGGAATGTTTGCGGATGAACTTCCCGATCTTGGTGACGCGGGGGTCCTCCTTCATCTTGAACATGGCGCCGACGATCTCGTTCTGCTCCTTGAGCTCGGCTAGGCGTTCGTCGGCGTCCTTGTACATGGAACGGAACTTCCACATGCGGAACGTGGTCAGGCTTCCGTCGGGGCGGGTCTGTCCCACTCGGATCTGGCTGTAGAAGGGGTTGCCCTCGCTCTCTAGGCGGATGGCCGCGGCAAGCACAAGGCTGGGTACAGCGATGACGGCAAGCACGCAGCCACTGAACACGACGTCAAAGGCGCGCTTAACGGCGCGGTAGGCCAGGCGCGAGCGGTCCCAGTCCATGATGGATTGCATGGCCTTGTAGCGGCCAGCGCCTTCGCGCCGGTCCATGGCCTGAGCAATCAGTGCCGCCCCCACGGGCGCATCAGTTGTATATTGAGTTTTATCCGACACGTTCTCTTCCAACACTTCGTCCCCGGGTCGGGGATTCTCCCTGTTCTGTGTGGCGACCGCCAGCAGCTAGGCGATTGCCTTTTTGATGTTGCGCATGACGCGCTGCTCGTTTGAAAGCACCGCGAGGCCAACGCGGGTGGTTACGCGCCGGCCGCACAGGTTGAGCTCCAAATAAGCAGTGCTCTTGCGTCTGTTAATGGTTTTGATAAGGCCTTCGTGGCCCAGCAGCGGACCAGCCGTTACTACGACCTGGTCACCGTCTTTTAGGGCCTCGCTCATGGGCACTACGCGGTCTCCCCTATGCGTAAAGCCGCCAATAAGCTGGACCTCTTCTTTTGCCAGCGGCACAAACTGACCGTCCTGGGAAAGCACCCGGGCAAAGTCATCCATGCGCAGTAAATACTGTTGCACAGTGCGGGGGTCTGCCGTATCGCAGATGAGATAACCGGGGAACAACGGCTTGGTTGTGTTAACCCATTCGCCGTGTACCTTGATTTCGGTCTGATATTGGGGATAAAAGAGCTCCTGCATGGCGCCAGACGGCATCAAACGTTCGATGCGCTCGCGCATTACGTCTTCGCGACCGTTAATGACCTGGATTACATACCACACGAGCACCACCCCCTTGCTGTCTTACGTGTGGCTCACGGGGTTTGGGTATGGCTTCGCCAGGGCGCTTGTGCGCTAAGGCGCTCCATATTCAAACCCTGAGCCCAGTTAGACAAGCACGTGGCTCTGCCCCACCGTGAACGGTATGTACAAATGCAGTTGCTAGAGACGCGGACGTGTATCGCAAAATGACCGCGTCTCCAGCTGGCTGCGTGCGAACCAGTCAAGCGGGTACCAAAACTGGACCGCACGCAAACAGCTGAAAACTGCTGAGGTTTGCCATAGCAATTTGATGCATTACCAAATGCGAACTATTAAATGCCCGCAAAAGCAAGTGCAAAATCGCGCATGGCAATCGATATTGGAGCTCATGGTGTTTCTGGCACCGCCGTTACGGCCGGATGCTGATCGACCCTGCGTTTTGCGACTTGCTGGAGCCGTGAGCACAGTTGAACTCATGTAACGTTAAGTATCCTAGCACAAGCTGTTAGCGAAACTGATTTGGGCAGTACTGGACAACATTTCGTTCATTTAGCGTGTTCAAGGGGGCTGTTTTGCGATGTTGTTCACATTGATGCAGGTTATTAAGGTAGTGGCGGTGATTAGGGGCGTTCCTGAAGCCCAAATGGAACGGCGATCTACACTGATAATCGCGTTTGTGTAACAAACTATGTACAGACATGTGAAATAAATTGTGCAACTTTTTGTTGGCGTAGGTGGGGTTTGTGGCGCGTGGTTTTTTGGCATGAAAAAAGGCCTTCGAAATTCCGAAGGCCTTTGCATTCACGATGGTGGAGACGAGGGGAATCGAACCCCTGACCTCTTGACTGCCAGTCAAGCGCTCTCCCAGCTGAGCTACGCCCCCGTGACGAGGAGATACTATAGGGGAAGTTGGCGCGGCGTGCAAGGACTTTTTTGGGTCAGATTCTAAATGCCTATTGATATAGGTAAGCGATGGCGGTGCCGGTGTGAACTTGGATCTTGGCCGTTTTTCTGACGACATTAGAGATGCCGGTGTCGGCCAACAGGCCCAGGGAGCTGTGGTCTAGCTCCCATTCTAGGCCGTGTTCGCTTACCACGGTGTTGGGGGCAATGGCGATGATGGAGAACGTCTTGCCTTCGGCGCCTTCGATGGTCCACGATTCGCCTGCGCGAAGGATGCGGGCGACCGCCCTGTCCTCGGCAATCCAGACAGGGGCATCCTCGTAGCCCGCGAGCAGGCCCAGTACGGAAAGCGCCATATCAGGACGGCCGCCGGTGGCGCAGGTCGCAACTACTTCGGCACCCGGCCAGCGACGACGGACGGAATCGAGCGCCAGCGCCAGATCGGTATAGTCCTTATACGGGTCGTGGCGTTCTACTTCAAAGGCTTCGGCGGCATCGACCAACGCACGACCCGCGTCGCTCACCGTGTCGGCGTCCCCCACATACACATCGCAGCCCAGTCCCGCGCCCAGCAGCGCGTCGAGTCCGCGGTCCACGGCGACGACGTGGTCGCACTCCCCTGCTAGCCTACGTAACAGATCCGCGCTCGCCACCACGGGCGAGCCGCAGACCACTAATACCTTGCAAGCCACGGCCCTCGCCTATCCCTCAAACGAAAGCACGCGGGCCAGATCCAGCTCCTCGTAGCTGTCGATAAAGATATCGCAGTTGGCGCGTACATCGTCGCGCTTCATGCGGCCGTGCGGGTCATAAATACCCACACGCTTAAAGCCAGCGACCCCAGAGCTCTTAAGGCCAAAGACAGCGTCCTCAAACACCCAAGCGCGCGCAAACTTGTGCCCATGGCGCTCCTCCAGGCGGCGCAGCGCCAGCTCGTACACATCGGGGAACTGCTTGGAACGTCCCGCCTCACCCGTGGTGGTCACAAACTCCATGTACGCGTCGAGCCCGGCACCAGCGAGCGCGGACTGCACCAGTTCGGTCGGCGTGGACGTAGCAACGCACATGGCAACGCCGGCCGCCTTCGCCTGCTCCAAAAAAGCCAGGAGCCCCTCGCGCGGCGGCACCTTGGAGTACCCATCAATCAGAATATTGCTCAGCTCGCGATACAGCTCCTCGCCATTCGTACCAATGCCCCAGGTGTCGTGGTAGGCCTGGCACTCGTCCTCGAGCGACAAATGCTCAAACTGGGCAAAATCCTCGACCGTCACGTCAACTCCGTGGCGGTGCAATAACTCGGGCTGAGAATAAGCCCAAACGGGGGTGCTGTTAACCAGTGTGCCGTCGCAATCGAAAATAAAAGCGACACTTGAGGCGGCGATGTGGTCCATATACGAGCCTTTCGATGTCAAAGGGTAAACAACCTGCTAAAAACGTTTTACCAAACGTCAACCTAACAATCTAGAAACGCTAATTGATAAAACTGTCAAGAGTTTTACCACGTCAATTCTGCAAGTGGTATAAACATGGCGCTTACCGATTAAACGCCCCCGCAAACCCTCTTTCGTTCATAAAAGTAACGTACAGGTGTTATCGTAGTTTCTGCCGAAAGTTCCACCGAGCACGCGAGGTGGAACGAATCATAGAACTATCGCCGTCCCTTCGATTCGTGCAGCCTTGGACCTTTCGCATCTAGTCACCAAGGCAACACGCTGCCGCGTCATGATGGGATCAAACGTGAGCGATACAAAGCTAAAGCCAGCAACCAAAAAGCCTGCTACCCGTAAAGCCGCCCCGCACGCACCGGAGCTCTCCAAGGACGATGTCTACCTGTTTGGCATTGGCATGTGGGAGCGCAGCTGGGAAAAGATGGGCGCGCATCCCGACACGCAGCAGCGCACACGCGGCTGGCGCTTTTGCGTTTGGGCGCCCGACGTAAAGAGTGTCCATGTCATTGGCGAATTTAACGACTGGGATGAGGAAGCCAACCCGCTGGTGCCCGTGCATACGAGCGCTATTTGGGAAGGCTTTATTCCTGGTGCCGAGCAGGGCCAACTCTATAAATATCTCATCGAGACCAACGAGGGCGAGAAGCTTTACAAGGCCGATCCTTATGCCTTTAAGGCCGAGTGCCCTCCGGGTACCGCGAGCGTGCTGTGGACCCTCGATGGCTACAAGTGGAATGACGCCGCTTGGCTCAAGCGCCGCGCCAGCCATAACCACATGTCGCAGCCGCTCAACATCTACGAGGTGCATATTGGCTCGTGGAAGCGCCACGGCGACGCGCCGCAGGGCGAGCCCGACGAGTACGGCAATTACCCCGGACCCATGGACCCCTTCCCCGCGCAGCGCGGCGAGTTCTACACCTACGACGACCTGTCGGTGGAGCTCGTGGACTACGTGCACGACATGGGCTACACGCATATCGAGGTCATGCCGCTTATGGAGCATCCCTTCGATGGCTCCTGGGGCTATCAGACGACCGGCTACTACGCCGCCACGTCGCGCTACGGCAACCCCCAGCAGCTCATGCACTTTATCGATGCGTGCCACGAGGCGGGCATCGGCGTGATCATGGACTGGGTTCCCGGCGGTTTTTGCGCCGACTCCCACGGCCTTGCCACCTTTAACGGCCACATGCTGTTTGAGCACGAGATTCACCCCAACTGGGGCACGCACAAGTTTGACTTCGCCCGCGGCGAGGTCCGCTCCTTCCTGGTCTCCAACGTGCTGTACTGGCTCGAGAACTTCCACGTGGACGGCATTCGCATGGACGGCGTGTCCAGTATGCTGTACCTCAACTTTGGCATTGACGATCCCAGCCAAAAGAAGTTCAACAAGTACGGTACCGAGGAGGACCTGGACGCCAGCGCGTTTATCCGTCAGGTCAACTGCGCTGTAGAGGCGCACTACCCCGACGTGATGATGATGGCCGAGGAGTCCACCGCGTGGCCGCTTGTGACCTATCCGCCGCAGGACGGCGGCCTGGGCTTCCACTACAAGTGGGACATGGGCTGGATGAACGACACCCTGCACTACATGCAGACCGATTTTCCGTGGCGCCCCGGCAACCACGGCCTGCTCACGTTCTCCATCATGTACGCCTTTACCGAGAACTTCATCTGCCCGCTGAGCCACGACGAAGTCGTGCACGGCAAGTGCTCGCTCATCGGCCGCATGCCGGGCGACTGGTGGCGCCAGTTTGCCGGACTGCGCACGCTGGCCTTCTACCAGATGACGCATCCCGGTGCCAAGCTCAACTTTATGGGCAACGAGATCGGCCAGTTTATTGAGTGGCGCTACTACGAGTCCATCCAGTGGTTCCTGACCGAGGAGTACGAGACCCACCGTCATCATCAGGCGTTCATCAAGGCGCTCAACCACCTGTACACCGCCGAGCCCGCTCTGTACGAGCGCGGCTACACCGACGACGGCTTTACCTGGATCGACGCGGACAACTCCAAACAGTCCATCGTGAGCTTTGTGCGTCAGGGCGAGGACGTCGATGACGACTTGGTGATCCTGATCAACTTTGATCCGGCGAGCTACGAGAGCTTCCGCGTGGGAGTGCCGCGCGAGGGCGACTGGGAGGTCATCTTTGACTCCGACCGTCCCGAGTTTGGCGGCAGCGGCTATGCCGGTGAGGAACCCTACACCTGCTCGAGCGAGCCCTATCCCTGGAACGGGCAGATGGACTCCATTGAGATTAAGGTGCCCGGCCTGGCAGGCGTGGTGCTTAAGCGCCGCGGGCCCAGCAGCTATAAGCCGCCCGTGGTCGAGAAGCCCAAGAAGGCGACGCGCAAGCGTGCGTCCTCGGTAAAGCCCAAGCCTGCGGCTGTTAAGAAGGCTCCGGCAAAGGCGAAGGCTGCCAAGCCCGCTGCCAGGGCTTCGGCCAAGACCACCACGGCCAAGAAGGCGGTCACCAAAAAGACTGCTTCCAAGGCCAAGGCAGCCGCTGTTAAGGCTCCTGCCAAGAAAGCGTAACAAAAGCGTTACGGGTGCAATTACCCGTCCCGTGGGGGCGTAGGATACAAGTCATAACCGTTCCGGGAGAAACATCCCCGGGGGAAAGGAACGTATGAATAAGATCTTCGACAACAAGCAGGAGTTTACCGAGCTCTATCGCGATGCCGTCATGAGCATCAGCGGCAAGAGCGTCGAGGCCGCCAGCGATCTGGACCGCTTTAACGCCCTGGCCAAGCTCGTGGCCGAGAAGGCCCGCACCGTTGCCACCAAGAGCGACGCCCGTGCCACCGCCGAGGGCAAGAAGCGCGTGTACTACTTCTCGATCGAGTTTTTGATCGGTCGCCTGCTCGATAACTACCTGCTCAACTTTGGCGTGCGCGACATGGTCGCCGAGGCGCTCGACGACATGGGCTTCGACCTTTCCGTCATCGAGAACCAGGAACCCGATCCGGCGCTGGGCAACGGTGGCCTGGGCCGTCTGGCCGCATGCTTCCTGGATTCCATGGCAGCCGAGGGCATCGCCGGCTACGGCAACGGCATGCGCTACCGCTACGGCCTGTTTAAGCAGGAGATCGTCAACGGCAGCCAGGTCGAGGCCACGGACGAGTGGCTCACCCACGGCTATCCCTGGGAGGTCCGACGTCAGGACAAGGCCGTGACCATTAAGTTTGGCGGCCACGTCGAGGGCTTTGAGGAGAACGGCCGCACGTTCTACCGCACGGTGGACACGCAGGACATTCTGGCCGTCCCTTATGACATCCCCGTGGTGGGCTATGCCGGTGAGACCGTCAACAAGCTGCGCGTCTGGGCCGCCGAGCCGGTCGAGGAGCACTTTGACCTTGAGGCCTTCAACCGCGGCGACTATGCCCTGGCCGATGCCGAGCGCGCCGAGGCCGAGGCCATCAGCGCCATCCTCTACCCCAACGACGCCGGCGAGCACGGCCGTCTGCTGCGTCTGAAGCAGGAGTACCTGTTTGTCTCGGCCGGCATCTACAGCCTGCTCGACACCTTTGAGAAGGAGCACGGCGAGAACTGGGAGCTGCTGCCGCAGTTTGTGGCCATCCACACCAACGACACGCATCCCGCCATGTGCGGTCCCGAGCTCATGCGTATCCTCATCGACGAGAAAAAGCTCGAGTGGGATGACGCTTGGAGCATCGTGACGCAGGTCGTGAGCTACACCAACCACACCATCCTGCCCGAGGCCCTGGAGAAGTGGCCCATCGGCATGTTCTCCAAGCTCCTCCCCCGTGTGTACCAGATCATCGACGAGATCAGCCGTCGTTGGCACGAGTCGTTCGACACCACGCAGGAGGGCTGGCAGGAGCGTCTGCGCCAGACCGCCATCCTGTGGGACGGCGAGATTCGCATGGCCAACCTGTCCGTGATCTGCAGCCACAGCGTCAACGGCGTGGCCAAGATCCACTCCGACATCATCAAGAACATCGTGCTCAAGGACTTCTACGCCCTGACGCCCGAGAAGTTCAACAACAAGACCAACGGCATCTCGCACCGTCGCTTCTTTGCCGAGGCCAACCCCACCTATGCCAAGCTCGTAACCGAGGCCATTGGCGACGGCTGGCTGAAGGACGCCTTTGAGCTGGAGAAGCTCAAGGAGTTCCAGAACGACTCCGAGTTCCTGAAGGCCGTGGGTGCCTCCAAGCGCGCCAACAAGGAGCGCCTGGCCGCCTATGTCAAGTCCGAAACCGGTCTGGTCATTGACCCCAACACCGTCTTCGATGTTCAGGTAAAGCGTTTCCACGCCTACAAGCGCCAGCTCATGAACATCATGAAGGTGATGGACATCTACAACCGTCGCATCGCCGATCCCAATTTCCACGTGACGCCGACGACCTTTATCTTTAGCGGCAAGGCCGCCTCGAGCTACACCTTCGCCAAGGAGACCATCCGCCTCATTAACTCCGTGGCCGACGTCATCAACAACGATGCCCGCGTCAACGAGGTCATGAAGGTCTGCTTTATCCCCAATTTCCGTGTGAGCAACGCCCAGCTCATCTACCCTGCCGCCGAAATCTCGGAGCAGATCTCCACGGCCGGCAAGGAGGCCTCGGGCACGTCCAACATGAAGCTCATGATGAACGGTGCCATTACGCTGGGCACCCTCGACGGCGCCAACATCGAGATCGCCGACCTGGCCGGACGCGAGAACGAGGCTATCTTTGGCCTGACCGCTCCCGAGGTCGAGCAGCTCTGGGCATCCAATAGCTACTTTGCGTGGGATACCCTCAACGGCGACCGTGAGCGCCTGGGCCGCGTGATGGACGAGCTCAAGGACAACACCTTTGCGGGTCTTTCGGGCAACTTCGAGAGCATCTACAACGAGCTCATGAACAACAACGACCCCGACCTGGTCATGGCAGACTTCCGCAGCTACGTGGATGCGTGGGAGAAGCTCACGGGCAGCTACGGCGACCAGGAGACCTGGAACCGCAAGGCCCTGCTCAACACCGCCTCGAGCGGCTGGTTCTCGAGCGACCGCACCATTCGCGAGTACCGCGACGAGATCTGGCACGCGTAAAGGCGCACGAGCTCCCCTATGCCAGCACGGCATTACTCGACGGGCGTGACGTTGCGCCGCGCCCGTCGCTAATGGGTTTAGGAACATCGATGACAGAAGGAGAAATCGATGAGTAAGAAAGAATGCATCGCGATGCTCCTCGCAGGAGGACAGGGCAGCCGATTGGGGGCACTCACCCAAAAGATCGCTAAGCCGGCGGTTAGTTTTGGTGGCAAGTTCCGCATTATCGACTTTTCGCTGTCCAACTGCTCCAACTCGGGCATCGACACGGTGGGCGTTCTGACGCAGTACCGTCCCTACCTGCTGCATGCCTACGTGAGCTCTGGCGAGGCTTGGGATCTGGACAGCCGCGACGGCGGCGTGTCGATTCTGCCGCCGTATGAGACGCAGACCGGCGGCGCCTGGTATGCGGGCACGGCCGACGCCATTACGCAGAACCTCGACTACATCAAGGCCAACGACCCCAAGTACGTCCTGATTCTTTCGGGCGATCACCTGTATCGCATGGACTACCGCAAGATGCTCAAGACGCACATTGAGAACAACGCCGACCTCACGGTGAGCGTTATGCCCGTGCCTTGGGAGGAGGCCAGCCGCTTTGGCATCCTGACCACCGACCCCGAGGACGGCCGCATCACCAAGTTCACCGAGAAGCCCGATAAGCCCGATTCGAATCTCGCGTCCATGGGCATCTACATCTTCTCGGCCGACGTGCTGATCGAGGCGCTCGAGGAGGACGCTCTAGACCAGCGCTCGAGCCACGACTTTGGCAAGGACATCATCCCCAAGCTGCTCGGCGAGGGCAAGCGCCTGTACAGCTACGAGTTCCACGGCTTTTGGAAGGACGTTGGCACCATCGCCAGCTTCCACGAGACCTCGATGGACCTGCTGGGCAACAACCCCGAGTTCGATTTGTTCGACAAGCACTTCCCCATCATGTCCAACATCACCACGCGTCCGCCGCACTACATTGGCCCGGACGGCCGCCTGGACGACTGCCTGGTCTCCAACGGCTGCAAGATCTACGGCACCGCTCGCCACTCGATCCTTTCGACCGATGTCATCATCGAGGAGCGCGCCGTGGTCGAGGACTCCGTGCTGCTGCCGGGTGCGCACGTTAAGAGCGGCGCGCACATCTGCCGCGCTATTTTGGGCGAGAACTCCACGGTCGAAGAGGGCGTGAAGCTCGGCTCTGTCGATACCACCAAGGATACGGCCGTCGTTGGAAATGACGTCGTTATCGGGAAGGGGGAATGATCCGATGATCAATCGCAAGGCCATCGGTTATATCACCGCTAACTACTCTTCGACCTACGGCAGCGTGCTGCTCAAGGACCGCCCCATCGCGTCCGTTCCGTTTTTGGGCCGCTACCGCCTGATCGACTTCCCGCTGTCCAACATGATGAATGCCGGCATTAAGACCGTCGGCGTCGTCATGCCGGGCAATTACCGCTCGCTGATCGACCACGTGGGTTCGGGCAAGGACTGGGGCCTGGACCGCAAGAAGGGCGGCCTGTTCATGGTGCCCGGCAACGCGTATGGCACCACCAAGGGCGGCATGCGCTTCCTGCTGCGTGACATCATCTCCAACAAGACGCTGTTCCAGCGCTCGGACAAGCCCTATGTTGTGATGATGGGCACCAACATCATCTTTAACATGGACCTCAACACCATCATCGACGCGCACGAGAACTCCGGTGCCCAGATGACCGTGGTGTACTGCAAGGCCACGCGCAACGTCGATGACGAGACCAAGCTCGAGATTAACGAGAACGGTCGCCTGACGGGCGTGAGCGCTGGCGTCGTGTACGGCGACAACGCCTCTATGGACTGCTGCATCGTCAACCGCGATACGCTGCTCGAGATCATCGACCACTACCAGGCCGCCGACTATCTGGACCTGCTCGAGGCACTCCAGGGCGACTTTGGCAACATCGACGTGTGCAGCTACGAGTACAAGGGCGAGGTCGTGGGCGTGTTTAGCGAGAAGTCACTGTATCGCCGCAGCATGGACCTGCTCGACCAGACCGTGGCCGACCAGCTCTTCGATCCCGAGCGCCCGATCCTGACCAAGGCTCACGACGTGCCGCCTTCGCGCTATGCGACCGGCAGCCACGCGTGCAACTCGATCATCTCGGCCGGTTGCATCATCAAGGGCACCGTGCGCAACTCGATCCTGTCGCGCGGCGTCGTGGTCGAGGAAGGCGCTTCGGTGACTAACTCGATCATCAACCAGAGCTGCATCATCAAGAGCGGCGCACGCGTCGAGAACGCCATTCTGGACAAGAACAACGTGGTTCCCACCAACACCGAGCTTCGCGGCACGCCCGAGAACATCCTGGTGCTGGGCAAGGCTCCGTTAACTTCCGACACCACCATCGTATGTTAACGTTGGCACCGCAACATCGCTCGTAACAGGTAGAATAGCCGCCCGGTTAGCGCCAGGCGGCTATTCTCGAATTGCAACATGGGAGACAATATGGCAGATTCCAGCAAAAAGATGCAGATCGTGTTTGCCTCGGCCGAGTGCGCACCGTTTGTTAAGACCGGTGGCCTGGGCGACGTGGCGGGCTCGCTGCCTGCGGCGCTTGTGCGCGCCGGCGCCGAGGTCATCGTGATGGTGCCCAAGTACGCCACCATCAAGGACGAGTACAAGGCGCAGATGGAGCACTTTGCCGACTTTTACGTGAGCCTGGGCTGGCGCAATGAGTACTGCGGGCTCGAGAAGCTTGAGCACGACGGCGTCACCTATATGTTCGTTGACAACGAGCGCTACTTTGCGCGCGACTATCCGTACGGCTTCTTTGACGACGGCGAGCGCTTCGCGTTTTTCTCCAAGGCTATCACCGAGAGCCTGCAGCACCTGCCCGAGGGCTTTGAGTGCGACATCCTGCACTGCAACGACTGGCAGACGGCACTAGCGCCCGTGTTCTTGCGCGAGTTCTACCAGGGACTGCCGCTGTACGACCGCGTCAAGACCGTGTTCTCGATCCACAACGTGGCGTTCCAGGGCCAGTTTAGCGACACCGTGATGGAGGACATCCTGGGTGTGGCGCATATTCCCGCGGCCGCCACGCAGTTGCGTTGCGACGCCTGCAGCATCAACTACATGCTGGGCGCGCTGCACTATGCCGATGCCATCACCACGGTGAGCCCCACCTACGCGGGCGAGATCCAGACGCCCGAGTTTGGCGAGGGCCTGGACGGCGTACTGCGCGAGCGCTCCTACGCACTGCAGGGCATCCTCAACGGCATTGACGTGGCGGCCTTTGACCCGGCAACCGACAAGCGCATTGCCGCCAACTACACGGTTGACGACCGTTCCGGCAAGGCCGTGTGCAAGGCCAAGCTGCAGGAGGAACTGGGGCTCGAGGTGCGCGACGACCGCCCGCTTATGGTGATGGTCACGCGTCTGACGCGCCAGAAGGGCATGGACCTGGTCATGTACGCGCTCGACCGCATCCTGTCCGGCGGCGTTCAGGTGGCCGTGCTGGGCACCGGCGACCGCGACTACGAGGACGGTCTGCGCTACTTCCAGGACAAGTACCCCGGCACCATGGCCGCGCGCATCGAGTTTGACCCGGCGCTGTCGCAGCGCATGTACGCTGCCGCCGACATGTTCCTGATGCCTTCGAAGTTTGAGCCCTGCGGCCTGTCGCAGATCATCGCCATGCGCTACGGCACCCTGCCCATCGTGCGCGAGACCGGTGGCCTGAAGGACACCGTGCAGCCGTACAACGAGTTTACCGGCGAGGGCACGGGCTTCTCGTTTACCAACTTTAACGGCGACGAGATGGGCGACGCGGTGTTCCGCGCGGCACGCCTGTTCTGGGACAACCGCGATGCCTGGAACCAGCTGGTCACGCAGGCCATGAGCCAGGACTTTAGCTGGACGCGCTCGGCCGACAAGTATCTGGACCTGTACTTCTTTATGCACCCGGAGATTGAGCGCCCGGCGGCTGTGGAGGCTGCGGCCGAGGAGCCCAAGGCTGAGGAGAAGCCGGTTACTGCCGAGGCCGAGCCTGCGGCGACCGTTAAGGAGCCCGCTGCCGCTGAGGAGCCCAAGGCCGAGGAGAAGCCGGTTGAAGCTAAGCCCGTTAAGGCCGATCCTGAGGTGAAGGTCGAGGCTGCTCCCGAGCCCGAGCCTGAGGTGAAGCCCGCTGCGAAGCCTGCCACCAAAAAGACGACGACCCGCAAGGCAACGGCTAAGAAGGCTACGACCACGAAGGCCGCTGCGAGCAAGACCACCGCTGCCAAGGCAACTACTGCCAAGGCATCGACCACGCGCAAGCGCACGACCGCCGCTGCCAAGAAGGCCAACGAGGTCGAGGCTGCTCCCGAGGTAAAGGCCGCCGCCGAGGCTAAGCCTGCGGCAAAGGCTCCGGCCAAGACCGCTGCCAAGAAGACGGCTGCAACCACCAAGAAGGCAACGGCAGCCAAGAAGACCACGGCTACGAAGTCGACGACGGCCAAGGCCGCTACGACGAAGGCCGCCGCGAAGACGGCCCCGAAGGCTACTGCAAAGCCCGCCGTCAAGGTCGAGGAGGCGCCCTCCGAGCCCGAGGCCAAGGCAGCTGTCGAGGCAAAGCCGGCCGCCAAGACCACCACGCGCAAACGCGCCGCGACGACGGCCAAGAAGACCACGACCAAGGCTGCAGCTCCCAAGGCAGAGGGTAAGGCCGAGGACAAGCCCGCAGTAAAGGCCGAGCCGACTCCGAAGGCTGCCGAGGTTAAGGCCGCTCCCAAGACTAAGGCAAAGACCGAGCCCGCCAAGGAGACCCCGGTCTCCCCCGCCGTTTCGGCCGAGGAAAAGGCTCCGACCAAGAAGACCTCCGTCCGCAAGGCAACGGCCGCCCGCAAGCGCCGCTAATCCGGACGATTAAAACTAAATCCTCAACGCAAAAGAGGGCGCCCCAACCAGGCGCCCTCTTTTGCGTTGAACTTCGCATTAAAAAGAGGGCCGGTTTACTACGACAAAATGGCTCCGGCCGACCACGGCGAGTAATCTTCGAAATTAAGAACGCTTCTAGCTGCGGTTTTAATATCACCAAAATGACTGTTGTTGAGATCATTCAATTCGTCGTAGTAAACCGAAGTACTTTTGTTTGGATACAAATAGTATCGGTATAGACGTTTTTAAATATCGCGATAATTTGGGTGGTAAAACGATTTTCTAGGACAACCGTTCGCCGATGGTAAACGGATGTTGTTTATACAGCCTGTGTGCAACATATATACTTATATCCTGTGCGTAAAGCCCATGGCCCGCAGGCCGTGATTCTATTGAACTGGACCGAATTATGAGATTGATTCACAACAGCCGTCTGCCGCAGTTTCGCACTCCGTTTGGCGCTGTGACCACTGGAACTTCCGTTTCGCTCTCGGTGATTTTGGAGGATGCCGACCCCAACCAGGCAACGCTTACGCTGCGCACCTGGGTCGATGAGATCGGTGAGTCTCTGTATCCCATGACGCACGAGGGCGACGGCATATTTACCGTAGAGCTTGAGTGCGCCGAGCCCTGTCTTATCTGGTACAGCTTTATCTGCAACATCGAGGGCCAGCCCGAGGTCCGTCTGGGCGCACCGCAGGGTCGCACCGGTGGCGAGGGCGTAACTTACAACTACGCCGAGGTCCCGTCCTTCCAGATCACCGTCTACAAGCACCGCGAAGTTCGTCCCGAGTGGTACGAGCGTGGCATGGTCTACCAGATTTTCCCCGACCGCTATGCCCGCGATGAAAACTGGCGCGAGCGCACGCTTGCCGAAGTTGAAAAACCGCGCAACGGAATCCAGCGCCGCATGGTCGAAGACTGGAACGAACCGCCCGAGTACGAGCGTGCCGAAGACGGCTCCATCAAGACCTGGGATTTTTACGGCGGCTCGCTCAAGGGTATCCAAAATGACCTGCCCCGCATTGCCGAGCTGGGCTTTACGGCCATCTACCTCAACCCGATCTTTGAGGCCGCGAGCAACCACCGCTACGATACGGCCGACTACACCAAGATTGACCCGATTCTGGGCACCGAGCAGGACTTTACCGAGCTGTGCGAGGCGGCCGAGAAGCTCGGCATTTCCATCATCCTGGACGGCGTCTTCAACCATACGGGCGACGACTCGATCTACTTTAACCGCTACGGCAACTATCCCGGCGTCGGTGCATGGCAGAGCGAGGACTCGCCGTGGCGCGATGCATTTTACTTCCATGAGGACGGTTCGTATGACTGCTGGTGGGGCGTGGGCAACATGCCCGCCATCAACGAGAATTCCGAACTGGTGCGCGAGCGGCTCCTGGGCAAGGACGGCGTGATCCGTAAATGGCTGCGCGCCGGTGCCCACGGCTGGCGACTCGATGTGGCAGATGAACTTTCCGACGACTTCCTGGCCGAGATCAAAAAGGCCGTGCTCGCCGAGAAGCCCGATGCGCTGCTGCTCGGCGAAGTCTGGGAAGACGCCTCCAACAAGATCAGCTATGGCCACCTGCGTCGCTATCTGCAGGGCTCGGAGCTCGACTCCGCCATGGACTACCCCTTCCGCGACATGGTTATCGGCTTTTTGATGGGCTACAAGAACGCCTACCAGGCAGCCGAGGATATCGAAACCCTGCGCGAGAACTACCCGCGCGAGGCACTGGCCTGCGCACTCAATCTGCTTTCGAGCCACGACCGTCCGCGTATCATCTCGGTGCTCGGCGGTGGCCCCGACGAGTCGCAGCTGCCCGAGAGCGAGCGCAGCAAATGGCGCCTGGACGAGAACTCCATGGGCCTGGCCAAGAGCCGCTTTTGGTTGGCGACGCTCATGCAGATGACCTTCCCGGGTGTACCCTCAATCTATTACGGTGACGAGTACGGCTTGGAGGGCCTTACCGACCCGGGCAACCGCCGCACCCTGCCGACCAAAGACCAACTCCATGACTTCGACACACTGGCCATCGTTAAGAACGCGTCTGCCGTGCGCCGTGCGCTGCCCTCTATGGTCGATGGCGAGATCAAGGCCTTTGCGCTCAACGACGAAGTCTTGGCTTACACCCGCACGGGCAAAGACGGCGAGGCCGCGACGGTTATCATCAACCGCAGCCTGCGCAATTCGCACCGCGTGACGATTCCGGCGCTCGGCGAATGCGCGAGCGACGTGATCAGCGGTCACGAGTGCGAGATCCACAACGGTACCGTCACGCTCGACCTGTACCCGCTGGGCTCTTCGATCATCTATCACCATGCCGAGAAGCGTCTGCAGGAGCCGCTCGATCATGGCGCGGGCGTTGTGTGCCACATCACCTCGGTGCCGACCGATGACGGCAAGCCCGGCACAATCGGTGCGCCCACGCGTCGCTTTATCGACCATCTGGCCGCTATGGGCATGCGCTACTGGCAAGTCCTGCCCGTCAACCCGACGGACTTCTTCCGCTCCCCTTACGCTGGGCCTTCGGCCTTTGCGGGCAATATTGACCTGCTGCCCGAGAGTCACGAGGAGCTGGCCGCCGACTTTGCTGCATGGAAGGCTCACGGCGGCGAGGATGCCGACCCGCTGTACACGGCGTTTAAACATCGCAACGCTGATTGGCTCGAGAAGTACTGCGTCTACATGGCCGTTAAGAAGTACTTTGAGGGCGAGTCGCGCCACGATTGGCCGGCAGATGTCGCGCGCTACAACGAGTATCTGATCAATGACAAGCGCTTCCACGACGAGGCCGAGCTGCAGGCGTACATGCAGTATCGCTTTGACCTTGCCTGGTGCGAGCTCATGAACTATGCGCACAAGAAGGGCATCGAGGTCATCGGCGATATCCCGATGTACGTTTCGGACGATTCGGCCGACGCGTGGAGCGAGCCCGAGAACTTCTGGCTGTCCGATACCGGCAAAGCGATTGAGATTTCGGGCGCGCCGCCCGACAACTTTGCGCCCGAGGGCCAGGTGTGGGGCAACCCCACCTTCCGATGGGATCGCATGAAGGAGAACGGCTATCGTTGGTGGCTCGACCGCCTGCGCCGTGCGTTTTCGCTCTACGACCGCGTGCGCCTGGACCACTTCCTGGGCTTCCACAGCTACTTTAGCATTCCCGCCGGTAAGGCCTGCGCCGATGGTCGCTGGCTGGCAGGTCCGGGCAAGGACCTGTTCCAGACCGCCTATGACGAGCTGGGTCCGCTCAACTTTATTGCCGAGGATCTGGGCTATCTGACGCCTGGCGTTCGCGCCATGGCATCGACCTGCGGCTTCCCCGGCATGGACGTGCTGGAGTTTAGCGACTACGACGTTCGTTGCGGAATTCACCCCACACCGGGAAAGATCCTGTACACCTCGACGCACGACACCTCGACACTTGCCGGCTGGTGCACGCGCTCCTTTGCAGGCGGCGATGAGCCGAGCGGCATTACATTGGCAAGCGAGCTCATGGGCGATGCCCTCGCAAGCGATGCACCGCTCGTGATGATGCCGCTGCAGGACGTGCTGGGACTGGGCGACGATGCACGTATGAACGTGCCGGGCGTGGCCACGGGCAACTGGACATGGCAGGCACGGGAGGCCGACGTTGCGGCAGCCGAGGAGAAAACTGCGAAGCTCCTGCGCAACACCCATAGATTCTGGGGCGAAGCGTGATAAAGCCCCCGATATAGGGTACAGTTACAGCTGCTTGAATTTTTGCGGGCAGAGCGATCTGCCCGCTTTGTGCTGAAAAGGAAGTATTATGGCGCGCTACGATTACAAGTGCACGAGCTGCGGCAACGTGTTTGAGGTTGAGCACCCCATGTCCGAGACGCCCGAGGTCGTATGCCCTAGCTGCGGTGCCCCGGCATCCAAGACGTTCTCGGCCAGCGGCATTAAGTTCGAAGGCAGCGGTTTCTACAACACCGACCAGCGAAGCGGTGGTTCCAGCACCAACGCCACCAGCGGCTGCTGCGCCAACTGCCCGCATAGCCACTAGGAACCAAACAGCCCCGCGACCGACATCGATCGCGGGGCTGTTTCTTTGCGCTATAGGTGGCTCTATGAGTTGCGGTGAAATAAGGACTTTTTGGCGGGTAGATGCCGCTATTCAATCCCTATTTCAACGCAACTTAGTAGTTACTTGCGAATCAGGCGGGCGCAGAAGTGGCCGTCGTAGGAGTCGGCGTTTACCGGCACGCTTTGGAAGAGGCCTTGATCGTTCTGGCGTACGGATACGAGTTTCTTGGCCTGATCGAACTCAGGGAGTTGCAGAATCTGCGCCTCGGAGAGCGGTGCGACGCTAAAGTCGGCGCCCTCGGAAGAGGCCAGGAAGGCATCCACGACCTGCGTGTTCTCTTCATCAAAAACCGAGCAGGTGGCATAGATGAGCTCTCCGCCGGCGGCCACGCGCGCAGAAGCCTCCTTAAGCATCGTCAGCTGAAGCTTGGGTAACTCGGTCGTCACATCATTCTCGGTTAGGCGCCACGGGATCTCAGGATGACGGCGCATGGTGCCGGTGCCCGAGCACGGCGCATCGATAAAGACCGTGTCGAACTTAACCGGCTCTCCAAGCATGGCATCAAACGATGTGAGCACCTCATCAAGCTCACAGGCATCACCCGAAACCGTACGAACGCCCTGAATACCGGCCTTATGCAGGCGAGCGAGATTCAGATCGCACTTGCGGTCATGAAGATCAAGTGCCGTATGCTGACGCTCATAGCCGGCGCGCTTAGCCTGGCACATCATCACATAGGTCTTGGTACCGCGACCGGCACCAATCTCAAGGCAGCATCCAGGGCGCGTGGCAGCCGTGGCGATAAGCTGCGCGTTGAGATCAGACGCCACCGCGGCAGCACGCTCAAACACACCCGAAGCAACGGTAACCTGGGCATCAACCGGGGCATGGCAGCCCGGGAAGACAGGCGCGACGAGCTGCGAGATATACGGATCGGGCTTGTTCGCAAAGGCGTTCTCATGCAGGGCCAGAGGCGCGGGGGCCAGATTGCCAGCAAAGTTGAGCGCACCCTCTGGGGTATCGAACGAGGCCATAATACGAGCGCAAAGCCAACGCGGCAGACCCATCAGGCGCGACAGACGAACCAAGCGTCGCTCAGACTCATCTACATCGGACGCAGTGGCAAAGTTCTCAACGTTGTCCGCGACCTTATGGAGCACGGCATTGGCCAAACCAGCGGCAGACTTAGCTCCGCTGCGCACCAGCTCAACGCCCTGACTCACCGCAACGCGGCCAGGCGTATGCAGATAGAGCATCTCGAAGGCCGAGATGCGAAGCGCCATGCGAACACGCGGCGCGACCTTTTTGGGCTTATCGAGAAACTGATCGAGCAGTTCATCCAAAATACCCTGTGTGGCGGCAACACCGAGCGCCAAGCGAGCGGCAAACGCGGAATCGCGTTGATCAATGGCCTTGGCAGAAGCACGGGAAGACAACACGTCGCGTGCATACATACCGCGGCGATCGGCCTCCATCAATACATCGAGCGCAAGCTTGCGCGCGGGTGACAGCTTGCTCATGACAAAACACCCCACGAAAGATCGGCGCCCTGCAGGCCAGCAGCCCAGGCAGAAGCAGACATAGCACGCTTGCCATCGGGCTTAACCTCGAGCAATTCAACCGAGCCATCGGAAAGACCAAGGTAAACACGCTTGTTCTTAACGTCAACGGCGCCCTCGTCAAGCGAGACATCGGCCGGTGCAGCATCGAGCACGCGCACGGTCTTGCCGGCAATCACGCATCGGGCAGGCGCGGTATCGGACGAGGCCAGCACATGACGCACGCAATTGAGCGCCCCCATCTGCGGATCAAGACGCATCTCCTGCTTAGAAATCTTGGCGGCATGGGTAACAAGCGACTCATCCTGCTCAGTCCACACGGCGGTGCCATCGGAAAGCGAAGGAAGCGTATCGGCAAGCAATTTACCGCCAAGCTCAGCAAGCTCCATGGTCAGCGCCTCAGCATGCTTACCGGCAACCGACGTGGAAGCCTGAGCACAATAAGCGCCAGTATCCACGCCATGCCCGATGCGCATGATAGAAACGCCAGCAACCTCGTCACCAGCGAGAATCGCACGCTGAATAGGAGCAGCCCCACGCCAACGAGGCAGCAAGGACGCATGAACATTCACAATGCCGAGCGGCGCCATATGCAGCACCTCATCGGGCAAAATGCACCCATAAGCAGCCACGCAGAAAATGTCAGCCTGGACAGCCTGAAGCGCCTCAACAACCTCAGGCGTCATACGATTGGCCTCAACAACCGGCAACCCCAACTCAAGCGCCTTAGCCTTAACAGGAGACGGCTCCAACTTTTTACCACGCCCACGAACAGCATCAGGACGAGTAACAACAAGCGCAATCTCATTCCCAGCCTCAACAAGCGAAACCAGCGAAGGCTCAGCAAAATCAGGCGTACCCATAAACACAATACGCATAAAGGACGTCTCCCCTCAACCAAAGCCGAGACGGCTACAAAGAACAGCGGAAAGCCAAGTACCCGGCCCATCCGCAAGAACAATTCAACAAAAACAAATATACCCAAAACCAAAGAAAGAGCCGCAATAAAAGCAGCTCTTCCAACAAAGCAATTATCAGCGAAGACGCCCTTCCCTGGCCCGACGGCACCCGGGCGAGTCAAGCAGCGTCAACGTAGTCCCCGGGGCGCCCGCCTA
>NZ_QRUF01000002.1:284-133236 GCF_003458415.1 Collinsella sp. AF25-2LB | reverse complement strand
GGCGCCCCCCGGGGACGGACAAACCTACTCCGTCTCGCCCGGTCGAGCGCCGCGGGCCAGGGCGTCCTGGTACTCCTTGACGGCCTTGATCCTCTGCATCGGCTTGAGTCGCTCGAACATGGTATTGCCGTGCAGGTGATCGATCTCGTGCTGCAGGCACACGCAGAACAGGTCGCCTGTGGCCTCATAGCGAATCAGGTTGGCATCCAGGTCATACGCCTCGACGACAACGTGATCGGGACGCTCGATCTCGCAGCTAATGCCGGGGATGGAAAGGCAGCCCTCGCTAAACGGCACCAAATGGTCACTCTGCTCGACAATGACGGGGTTGATGAGCACGTACGGGTCGTAATCGTTCTTGTCGCTGTAGTCGCAGTCGATGGTGACGAGCTGAATGAGCTCACCGATCTGCGGGGCGGCCAGGCCGCAACCGCCGTTGTCGAACATCATCTTCTTCATCTTCTCGGCAAGCGCCTCAATCGCCGGGGTGATCTCCTCGATGACGGCGCACTCCTGGCGCAGACGAGGGTCGGGCGACAGTACGATTCCGTTGGCTTCCATGGCCATCCTTTCGGGTTGTTACATCAAATCATAGGCATCGACGTCAACGCTCACGCTCACGCCGCGCATGGAGCCCGCCTCTTTGAGGCAGGCGTCGATATCATCAGAGACATGGTACCCCACGGGCGACTTCACAAGCAGATGGAAGCGGTAACGGTCCTTGGCTCTCTCGATTACACACGAAGCCGGGCCCAGCACCTGCGGCACCGCGCTGCCCGCCCGCAAAAAGTCTGGCGCGGCGGCATGCCAGCGGCGCTTAAGAAGCTTTGCAATGCGCCCGATGTAGTCGTGCGCGTCGTCTCGGTTCGCCGACCACACCAAAATGTTGACCAGGCGAATAAACGGCGGGTACAGCGCGTCGCGGCGCTGATCCAGGTCGTAGTCGGTAAAGATCGAACGGTCGTGCTCAGCGACGGCGCGAATGACCGGATCCTCGGGCAGGTAGGTCTGGATGATCACCTCACCGGGACGATCGCCGCGACCGGCACGGCCCGCCACCTGTTCCAGCAGGTCGTAGGCGCGCTCCCCTGCGCGGAAGTCCGGCAGCTTGAGGGCAAAGTCGGCATTGACCACGCCCACAAGCGTGACCTCGGGAAAGTCAAGGCCCTTGGCGATCATCTGCGTGCCCAGCAGCACCGCACAATCGGCGGCATCGAACTGCTCGAGCAGTTTTTTGTGCGCATCCTTGCCGCGCGTGGAATCGGCATCCATGCGAATGATGGCGACATCCTCGGGCAGCATCTGGTGCAGCGCGTCCTCGATCTGCTGAGTGCCCAGGCCCATTTTTGCCAGATAGCGGCTACCGCATTTGGGGCAACGACTCGTGGGCGCGGGATACGGCTGCACGCGCCAAGACGATCCGCAGGTGTGACACTGCAGCGTGTGCGTGCGCTCGTGATACGTAAGCGCGGTGGAGCAGTGGTTGCAGGTTGGGACGCAGCCGCACTCGCGGCACATCAGGAACGGCGCAAAGCCACGGCGGTTATGTAGTAGCACTGCCTTCTCGCGGCGCTCGACCACACGCTCCAGACCTTCCATCAAGGGTTTTGAGAACATAGAGCGGCTGCCGTGCGAGAACTCGCGGCGCAGGTCGGCAATGCGGACTGTCGGCAGCACGGCGTGTCCCGGGCGCTCGGGCATCTCGACGCGCGTCCAGGTGGCACCGTTATACGTGCCACGGCGGCAGCGGTCGAGGGCCTCGGCCGAGGGCGTGGCGGAGCCCAACACGAGCGGGCAGCGGTAGCGCCGCGCCATCTCGGCCGCCACCTCGCGCGCATGGTAGCGCGGACTAGAGCCCTGCTTGTAGCTGGTCTCGTGCTCCTCGTCGATGATGATGAGACCCAAGTCGCTGAGCGGGCAAAAGAGCGCCGAGCGGGCGCCGACTACCACGCGGGCCGCACCGCTGGCGACCATATCCCACTGGTCCAGACGCTCGCCGGCCGAAAGGCGCGAATGGAACACGGCGACCGTCTCGCCAAAGCGCGAACGGAAGCGGCCGACGGTCTGGGCCGTCAGCGAGATCTCGGGCACGAGCACGCAGGCCGAACGGCCGGTCGCCAGCACGCGCTCAATCGCCGAGAGGTAGACCTCGGTTTTGCCGGAGCCGGTGACGCCGTCGACCAGCACCACGTCGCCATGAGCGTCCAGACGGGCGCGCTCAATCTGCGCGAGTGCCTGTTGCTGGCCGTTGGTAAGAGAGACCGGCGCCTTGCCGCTTGCCGAGGACAGCGTGGTCTGCTCGCTGCAACCGCGCCAGGCACGGCGCTCCTCCACCACCACGACGCCGCGTTTTTCGAGCGCCTTGATGGTCGCCGACATACTGTTATAGAGCAGGTTGAGGTCGCGCGTCGTGACCGGGCCGCACTGGAGCGCCTCGATGAGCTGACGCTGACGGACCGCGGTCTTTGGCGGCGTGTAGTCGAAACCCTCGGGCGTGAGCATGACCCAGCGGTTTTGGATGGGTTTAACGGCAGGGCGCTCAACGGTCCACACGCCGTCATCGCCCTTGACCACGCGCGGGCTTCCGCCCGGAGGCAAGAACAGGCGCAGGCACTCGGAAAGCGTCGCAACATACTCGCGGCTCATCCAACGTGCAATACGGGCGGACTCGGCGCCAAAGAGCGGTTTGCTGAGGATGGTCTCGATGGGCTTGATGCGCGCGGTGTCGAGGGTAATGTTGCCTTGCAAGTCGCCCAGTTCGGGCGCAATATCGACGATATAGCCTGCGGCAGCACGGTTACCAAAGTGGACCAGGACCGTGGATCCGATCTGCGCCTCGTTGGCAAGGGACCGGGGGATACCGTAGGCGAATGGCTCGGACAGCGCACGGGTCGGGATGTCGAGGACCACGCTCGCGTAGGCGGCAACGGGCTCGGGCGCGGACTCGGGCTTGGCCTGCTCGGCCGAGCGGTCGGGCTTTTCGAGGGCCTGTTTTGGTTCCGGCGAACCAAACAGCGAAAGTTGCTCGGCTATGGCCCCAGCACCTCCTATCCCATACGTCTACAGAAACAAGAGCCCCGCTCTGAGTGAACGGGGCTCGGATACATACATTTGCGCAGCGATTACAGCGCCATCGTGCGGGCGCGGTCGATGCGCGCCAGGCAGTCGTCGCGGCCGACGAGCGCCATGGTCTCGCCCAGCGGAGGACTCACCATGTTGCCGCAGACGGCGACGCGCACGGCCTGGAACACCACGCGCTTCTTAAGGTCCATCTGCTCGGGAAGCGGCTCAAGCGCGGCGTCAATGTTGACAGCCGTCCACTCGTCCACGCCCTCGAGCGCGGCCTTGGCGGCATCCAGAATGGCACCCATGCCTTCCTTGGCCAGGCCCTTGTTGACGGACTTCTCGTCATACTCAAGCGTCTCGACCGTAGCAAAGATGGGAGCGGCGACGGTCACGGCGTCGGCCGGCATCTTGGTGCGCGGCTTAACGATGGCAGCAAGCGCATCGATCCAATCCTCGCCGTACTCGACATTACCCTCGATAAGACCCGCCTCGTGCAGCTCGGGGACCATGATCTCATCGGCAAACTGAGCATCGGACATGCCATTGATGTACTCGGCATTAACCCAATCAAGCTTCTTGGGGTCGAAGGTCGCCGGGTTCTTGGAGATGCGGTCGAGCGAGAACTTGCTGGCCAGGACATCGCGCGGGATGATCGTGGTCTCGCCGTCGAGCGACCAGCCGAGCAGCGCCAGATAGTTGACGAAGGCGTCGGACAGGTAACCGGCGTCGCGGTACTCCTCCACCGAGGTGGCGCCGTGGCGCTTGGAGAGCTTTTTGCCGTCGGCACCCAAGATCATGGAGATGTGGGCGAACGTGGGCACGGGCGCGCCGAGGGCCTCGTAGACCATGACCTGACGCGGGGTGTTGGACAGGTGGTCGTCGCCGCGGATGACATGGGTGATCTTCATCATGGCGTCGTCGACGACAGTCGCGAAGTTGTACGTGGGCGTGCCATCGGAGCGGAAGATGACAAAGTCGTCGAGCTCCTTGGCATCGAAGGTCACCTCGCCGTGGACGGCATCGTGGATAACGACGTCGCCGCGGTCCTCGGGCACCTTGATGCGAAGGACGTAGGACTCGCCGGCCTCGATGCGACGGCGGGCCTCCTCGGGATCAAGATTGCGGCAACGGCGCTGATAGCCCTGGAAGGGGTCCTTGCGCTCCTGCGCGGCCTTGCGGTCGGCGTCGAGCTGCTCCTTGGTGCAGAAGCAGGGATAGGCCTTGCCCTCGTCCCAAAGCTTCTGGGCGGCCTGCTTGTACAGGTCCAGGCGCTCGGTCTGGGCGTAGGGGCCAAAATCGCCGCCCACCTCGGGACCCTCGTCCCAGTCCAGGCCCAGCCAACGCATGGCGCGCAGAATGATCTGCGTGTTCTCGTCGGTGGAGCGGGTGGGGTCGGTGTCATCGATGCGCAGGATGAACGTGCCGCCGTTAGCACGGGCGAAAGCCCAGTTATAGATAGCGGTGCGGGCGCCGCCGATGTGCAGCTTGCCCGTCGGTGAGGGTGCAAAGCGGACGCGAACGTCTGATGCCATGGAAATCTCCTCGATTGCAGGATGGATGTCTAACCGCATCAGTATAAAGCATCAAAGCAACCTCCGCACAAAGGGCACCTACCTACTCATTGGGGACAGACTTAAATGACCATTCTTTGGGCAACCTGTCGGCACTTAGGCAAGGCTGATCATTTAAGTCTGTCCCCAATGAGTAGGTGCGGAAAGGGTGTGAATGTTTGATTTACGCGCTATGATGTGCCCTTGCATAGAGAGCCCGGCGGAATGGTAACGGTCGCCGGGACACGTTTTTGAAAGGACAATCATGTCAGAAGAACTTCGTTCCATCCCGCCCCAACACGGGTCCTTTGTTTTTACGTCGGAGTCGGTGACCGAAGGTCATCCCGATAAGATCGCCGACCAGATCAGTGACGCCGTCCTCGACGCAATTCTCGCCAAAGAAATAGAGCTCCAGGAGCAGGGCTACATCGCCCCCAACGGCGTGCCTGCCAACGTGGAGAACGTCCGCTGCGCCTGCGAGACCCTCGTGACCACCGGCACCGTCATCGTCGCCGGCGAGATCCGCACCCAGGCCTACGTCGACGTACAGGAAATCGCCCGCGGCGTTATCCGTCGCATTGGCTACAACCGTGCCAAGTTCGGTTTTGACTGCGACACCTGCGGCGTTATGAGCCTCATCCACGAGCAGTCGCCCGATATCGCCCAGGGCGTCGACGAGTCCTTCGAGACCCAGACCGGCGCTACCACCGACCCGATCGACCTAATCGGTGCCGGCGACCAGGGCATGATGTTCGGTTATGCCTCCAACGAGACCAAGACCCTCATGCCCATGCCACACTACCTTGCCAGCCGCTTGGCCGAGCGCCTGGCAGCCGTGCGCCACGACGGCACCCTCGCCTACCTGCGCCCCGACGGCAAGACCCAGGTCACCGTGCGCTACGAGGAAGGCAAGCCCGTCGAGGTCACGACCATCGTCATCTCCACGCAGCACGCCGCCGAGATCGAGGACATGGGCAAGATCAAGGCCGACCTCATCGAGCACGTCATCACCCCGGTCATGGCCGCCGAGAACATGCCGTGGGACAACGCGGACATCTACGTGAACCCCACCGGCCGCTTTGTCGTGGGCGGCCCCATGGGCGACACGGGCCTCACCGGCCGCAAGATCATCGTCGACACCTACGGCGGCTACGGCCGTCACGGCGGCGGTGCCTTTAGTGGCAAGGACTGCACCAAGGTCGACCGCTCCGCCGCGTATGCCGCGCGCTGGGTCGCCAAGAACGTGGTCGCCGCCGGTCTGGCCGACCGCTGCGAAGTCGAGCTTGCCTACGCCATCGGCGTTTCCAAGCCCCTGTCAATCATGGTCGACACCTTCGGTACCGCACATGTTGCTGAGCATAAGATCGTTGAAGCCGTAGAGAAGACCTTCGACCTGCGCCCGGGCGCAATCATCCGCGACCTGGACCTGCGTCGCCCCATCTACGAGAAGACGGCAGCCTACGGTCATTTCGGCCGAGAAGACGCCGACTTCACCTGGGAAAAAACCGACCGAGTCGAAGAACTCAAAGCAGCCTGCGGCCTGTAATTAAGAACCGCTAAGGTCACAACAATATATACACTTTCAAAAGAAGTACCGGTCCCAACCGGTACTTCTTTTTTATTTAACCGGTGGTGAAGATGAGCCACTGCGGGACATGGAATAGGTCACCAGCCAATGAATTTTGGAGCACACGCGCCTCTACCATGTATCCTTAGTCCCGAGGGCGGGGCATAAGGTCGATCGCGAGTTCCGCACGAGCCGGAGAGCACTTAATGTGCTCTCCGTGCGAGCAGGACTGTCCGAGCAGGCGACCTTATGCCCCGCCCTCGGGACGAAGGGATAGAAAAGGAGCAGCCATGGCAGGCAAGCCGCAAACACTAGCTACGACCTCGGCATTCGAGATCTTGGGCCCCGTCATGGTCGGCCCCAGCTCATCGCACACCGCCGGCGCCCTGCGCTGCGCCCAAGTTGCCGCCAGCCTGTTGGAAGGCCGCATCACCAAAGTCACCTTTGGCCTGTGGAACTCCTTCGCCCACACCTACCGCGGCCACGGCACCGACCGCGCGCTCGTCGCGGGTATCCTGGGCCTCGACACCGATGACGAGAACATCAAGCAGGCCTTCGACCTCGCGCACGAGCAGGGCCTCGAATATCACTTTGACATCAAGGGCGACGACGCCTCCATCCACCCCAACACCGTCGACATCGACATGGTCGACGACACGGGCGCCACGGCACAGGTCCGCGGTGAGAGCCTGGGCGGCGGCAAGATGCGCATCAGCCGCATTAACGGCGTCGGCGTCGACATCTCGGGCATGTACTCCACACTCTTCGTGGCGCACTACGACGTCCCCGGCGTGCTCGCCGCGCTCACCAACCTGCTCGCCTACGCCCACGTGAACATCGCCTTCTGCCGCACCTACCGCACCGAAGTGGGCGGCCAGGCCTACTCCGTCTTTGAGACCGACGGCGCGCCCGACGACACCGTTATCCCCATGCTACGCAAACTCGACAATGTCGATTACGCGACCTTTATCGAGCTCCCCGGTTCTGCCTCGTCGCTCTCCCCCGGCGTCTCGGCCAAGGAAATCTTCGACGACGGCGAGCAGCTGCTCGATGCGTGTGAGGAACAGGGGCTCAGCATCGGCGCCGTCATGGCCGTTCGCGAGGCGCGTCTGACCGGCGAGGCCCACGCCGTCGCCGCCATGCGCCGCGTGCTCGACGTCATGCGCGAGGAGACCACGGCCCCACTCGCAAATCCGCTGCGCTCACTCGGCGGGCTTATCGGCGGCGAGGCTAAACTCGTCGATGCCACAGGCCGCAACGATTTGAGTGAAAGCCTGATGGGCGTCGTCCAGACCGACGCCGTGGCCCGCGCGATGGCCGTGCTCGAGCGTTCCGCCACGATGGGTGTGATCGTCGCAGCTCCGACGGCAGGCTCCGCGGGTGTCGTGCCCGGCTGCGTGCTGGCGCTGGCCGATCACCTTCAGCTCGACGACGAGCAGGTCATGGACGCGCTCTACTGCGCAGCCGCTATCGGCCTCAACCTCACCACGAGCGCCTGCGTCGCCGGTGCCGAGGGCGGCTGCCAGGCCGAGGTGGGAAGCGCCGCCGCCATGGCAGCCGCCGCGCTGGTGCAGATGCTCGGCGGCACGCCCGAGCAGGCGCTCGACGCCAGTTCCATCGCGCTGAGTAACCTGCTGGGCCTCGTTTGTGACCCCGTCGGTGGCCTCGTGGAGGTGCCCTGCCAAAACCGCAACGCCATCGGCGTGGCAGCGGCCTTTAGTTCGGCACAACTCGCCCTCGCAGGAATTAAGAGCCTGGTTCCGTTTGACCAGATGGCACATGTCATGCTCTCAGTGGGCCACGCGTTGCCGGCCACGCTGCGCGAGACGGCAAAGGGCGGCATCGCGCAGGCTCCGGCCGCACTTTCAGCCTGTGCAAAATGCGGTGTGTGCGGATAACGGCTAAGAACGACTCAAAGGTGGGACAAATGTCCCACCTCTTTTGAATGCCACCGTTTCCGTACCACAAACAGCAGGGCAATCGCTATAATGCAAGCCCAGTAAAAACACGATGAGCCGCAAGGCGAAATTCGAAGGATATGCATACGATGTCGCAAAACGATCGAACTCAACTGATTCCCGATCCGCAGCAGCCGAGCAGGCACACCGGCGGCGTTCAGTCGCCGCGTCCTATCGCGCCGAGCCCCGGTCAGCAGCGTGGTGCGGCAAACGCTTCTCAACGCCCGAACCAACAGCGACAGCATCGTCAACAACGTCAGCAGCGCCAGGCAAACGGCAATGCGCCCAAGCAGCCCCCAACGCACGCCCGAGGCGATCGCGGCCCCGCGCGCAAGTCCCCCGAGAACAATAAGTCAGGCAAAAAGACGACGCTCTTTGTCGTCTTAGGTCTTATCGTCATTGTCTATATCGTAGGCATCGTAGCGTTTTCACAGGTAGCCTACCCCAATACCACCATCGCCGGCGTCGACGTCTCGTTCTCCAACGCTTCGTCTGCCGCCACCAAGGTCAACTCGGCATGGAAGCACTATAAGCTCACCGTGACAGGCGATGACTTTAGCTGGACCTATCAGCCCGAGTCCGATGAGCCCATTGTCGACGGCGAAGCTGCCGCAAAAGAGATTATCAGCCACAACGAAGCCTTTGTATGGCCGGTCCGCCTTGTGGAATCCTTAAGCGGCAAAACCAAAACAACCGCTACCTCCAACGAAGTCGATCTTGATCAAGACGTCGACCTGTCCATGCTCTCCGACACCTTTGACCAAAAGAAGTTTGAGAAGGATCTGGGCGCCGCCATCGACGAGTTTAACGAGGGCCGTTCGGGCACGTTCGAGGCCAATAGCTCCTATGACGAGCAGGCCGGCAAGTTTGCCGTCGAGAAGGCGCGCTCCAACGAAAAACTCAACCGCGAGCATGTCATTAAATATGCCGAGCTCGAGCTTGCCTCGCTGGCCGAGACCGTAGATCTTTCCAAGCTCGGCAACGATGCCTATGAGCCGCTCAATGGAACGCTAACCGATGATCAGATTCAGGCCGCATGCGATGCCGCCAACAACTTCCTGGGCGTCAACGTGACCCTCAAGCTCAACGGCGAGGATGCCGGCAAGGTTGATGGCAGCTCCGTATTGCAGTGGATCAGCTTTGCCGATCCGGCCAACCCCACGCTCGATACGTCGCAGATCAGCAGCTGGGCAGCCGAACTCGCCAACGGCTTTAATACCGTGGGCTCCACTCGCTGGTGGACGCGCGCCGATGGCAAGCAGTGCGCCGTCGAAGGCGGCGACTTTGGTTGGTCCATCGACAGCAGCTCGCTCGCCAAGCAGGTCGAGGACGCCATTAACAACAAGCAGACCGGCGAAATCGAGATCAAGTACTCCCAGAAGGCCGACACCTTTACCGCAAAGGGAGAGCCCGACTGGAAGGCGTATATCGACGTCGACCTGTCCGAGCAGCACGCGCGCTACTATGACGAGAGCGGAAATATCGTTTGGGAGGCCAACTTTATCTCGGGCAAGCCGGGCGAGGACGCCACGCCCGAGGGCGTCTGGCAGATCAACAGCAACGACGGCGGCAGCACCCTGATCGGAGCCAAGGACCCCGAGACCGGCAAGCCCAAATACGAGAGTCCGGTGAGCTACTGGATGCCGTTTGAGGGCAACATGATCGGCTTCCATGATGCCACCTGGCAAAACGACAAGAGCTTCGATAACGCCGAGTCGTACAAATGGTGCGGCAGCCACGGCTGCATCAACCTGCGCCTGGCAGACGCCAAGGCACTTCACGACTGCATCAAAGTCGGCCTGTGCGTGGTCGTGCACTCGTAGTGCAACGCGCACATTCATACAACGTGGAACCGCTGCGACCAATCTAACAGTTCCGAAAGAAACCGTTCTATGCGCCCGCCCCAACCGGTGGGCGCATATAATTATCGAGGGTCTTTCTATAAAGGAGACGCTATGCCGAATGTCCCCACGATCACCCCGGGCCCAGATGATACCGAGCGCACGCCCGAAGGTGCCACCGAAACGATTCCTCTGATTACAAACGTACATGCCGATAAGCAGAGCGGACGCGCGAACGATGCGACCGAGATTTCCGATGAAGAGGCATATGCCAAGCTCAAGGCAAAACGTGCCGAACATCGACGCAAAAAGCTCATCCGACGCGGCATTGCGGCCGGCGTCGTGGCCGCCATTGTGCTCATCGCCGTTGTCGTGACCTTAGCCATCAACGCACGGCCCGCAGGCAACAACGGGCCGGTGACCGACATGGTGACCGAGGGCACGTTTACCACAACGGTCGAGGCGAAAGGCCAGCTCAAACCCATTTCGTCCTCAGTGGTCTCCCCTTCTGTCGACGGTACGGTCGATTCGATCAACGTGCAGGCAGGCCAATCCGTCAACGAGGGCGACGTGCTTATGACCATTAAAAACGACGAGCTCGATCGCAACGTTGCCGAGGCGCAGCGTGCAGTTGCAGCCGCCCAGGAAGACCTCGCCAACGCGCAGAAAGCCGCAACCGCCGCGCAGACCACCCCAACGACGGACGTCGATGGAGCTTCCGCAGCGGCTGGCGTCTCCGCCGCATCAGCGGACACGAACGCCGTATCGGCCGCGCAGCGCAGCCTGGCATCGGCCCAGGCAAACCTCGACCAGGCGAACGCCAAGGCCGCCAGTCGCACGGTCACGGCCCCGAGCTCGGGTAGTATCGTGGAGCTCAACGCCAAGGTGGGCGCCACGGTAACAGGCGGCATGATCATGGGCGAAAGCGATACGAGCGGCGGCAAACAGTGCATGCAGATCGCCGACCTATCCAAGATGAAGGTGACCGTGCAGGTGGGCGAAAAGGACATCGCCAAGATCGCCGTTGGGCAGAGCGCCAACGTCACGTATCCCGCGTTTCCCGATATCGTGAGCCAGGGCACCGTCACGGCTATCGCCTCGGTGGCAAACTCTGACGCCGCCAACGGTGACGGCAGCAGCGTAACCTTTAACGTCGACATTCTCATAGAGGCGCCCGACGCGCGCCTGAAGCCGGGCATGACGGCCGAGGTATCAGTGGTGACCGAGCAGCTCGACGACGTGGTGATGGTGCCGACGATGGCGCTCATGACCGAAGACGGCGAACACTATTACGTCAACGTGGCGACTGATGACGAGGGCAAGCAAACCCGTCGCGTGAAGGTGACAGTCGTGACGCAAAACGACAACGAAGCCGTAGTCGGCAAGACACAGGTCAAGCGCGACGACCAGGGCAACGAGATCAACCCCAACGTGCCGGTTACCAAGTTGCGCGATGGCGACACCCTCGTCATGGACACCGGAGCGGACGCAACGGCTGACGGCGGCTACGGCGCGGATTCGGGCAGTATGTCTGCCGACGAGGGCATGTAATGCGTCCCGTTATCGACATCCGCAACGTGCACCGCATCTTTGAGAGCGAGGCAGGTTGCGCCCACATCCTGCATAACGTGAGCCTGGCGGTAAATCCCGGCGAGTTCGTCGCCATTACCGGCCCTTCGGGCTCGGGAAAATCAACGCTCATGAACATCCTAGGCTGCCTGGATAAGCCGACGGCGGGCGACTACTACCTGCAAGGGCTCAACGTGGCCGAGCTCGATGATGACGAGCTCACCGAAGTTCGCGCCCTGAGCATTGGCTTTGTCTTTCAGAGCTTCAACCTGCTGCCGCGCCTGTCGGTTATCGAAAATGTGATGCTGCCGCTGGCCTACACCAATGTGTCCCGTAGCCAGCGCGAAATGCGCGCCGTGCACGCGCTGCAGGCCGTCACGCTGCCCGTCGACCACTGGGACCACCGCATATCCGAGCTCTCGGGCGGCCAGATGCAGCGTGTCGCCATCGCGCGCGCCCTCGTCAATGACCCGCCCATCATCCTGGCCGATGAGCCAACGGGAAACCTAGACTCCGCCACCGGAGCGCTTGTGATGGAGACCTTCCATAAGCTCCAGAAGCGCGGCAAAACCATCGTGCTTATCACACACGACCCCGGCATCGCCGCCGAGGCCGACCGTGCCGTGACCATCCGCGACGGTCGCATTCACGACGGCGCGTATATTCCACATGCACCGCGGACCCTACGCAGCGCCGTAGATAGCCTGCCCATGATTTCCGCCCCCGCCAACCCGCCGAAAGGAGTGGTGGCATGAGCGCCCGCGATCTCATCCAGGAAGCCCTTCACTCGCTCGAAGCCAACAAGGGGCGCAGCCTGCTCACCATCCTGGGCATTGTCATCGGCATCGCCTCGGTAATCGCCATGACTTCGCTCATCGGCGGCATCCAAAACAGCCTGGTCAACAGTCTGGGTCTCAATGCGGCACGCATGGTGCAAATCTATTCGTCGCAAGAACTCACCGAGTCGGACATCGAGAAGCTTCAAAAACTGGTGCCGCAGATAGAGCAGATCGGCATTGTCGACAGCGCGTATACCGAGTACAAGACCGGCGATAAAAGCTATACCGTCATGGCACAAGGTGTCGATAGCGACATGCTAGACGCCGTGGGGGCCAGCAAGCTCGTTGCGGGGCGCACCTATTCCCAGGCCGAGTCCCAGTCAGGCTCGCGCGTGGCGCTCATCAGCCGCAACGGCGCCGATCAGCTTTACGGCAACGAACAGGATGCGCTGGGGAAAACCATCAAGGTGTCCAACGGCGAGGTGCAGATTGTAGGCGTGATAGATGGTGGCAGCGACTCCATGGGCTCGCTCACGCTGTATATGCCACGCGAAACCATCTCCGGCCTGTTTGGTGACGAGAATCCTTCATTCCCCAGCGTGACGGCACTTGCCGCCGAGGGCACGGACATGGATGAGCTCTGCAAGACCATCGAGTCCAAGGTGCACGCGATAAAGGGCATCGCGGAGGAGGATGAGTACGACAGTGTATCGGCGACATCCATGAAAAGCGCCATCGATGCACTCAACTCCTTTATGGGCGCGTTCTCGCTCATCATGGGTGCTGTCGCCAGCATCTCGCTGCTTGTCGGCGGTATCGGCATTATGAATATGATGCTCACCAACGTGACTGAGCGCATCCGCGAGATCGGCATCCGCCGCGCTCTGGGCGCCAGTCGTCGCGATATTACCGCCCAGTTTTTGGCCGAGTCCTCGGCGCTGTGCGTCACCGGCGGACTGTTGGGTGTCCTGATTGGCTATCTGCTGGCCTGGGCTCTTGCGATGTTTGCCTCCGGATCCGGGATTCTTGGCGAGCTCGGTGCCAGCGGGCAAATCACACCGAGTTTTTCAATCGCCACGGTGCTGCTGGCCTTCGCCGTCTCCGTCGGCATCGGCGTAATCTTTGGCTTCTACCCCGCTCGACGCGCGGCAAAGCTCAACCCGGTGGAGTGCCTACGCTACCAGTAAGTCACCACCAACAAGTTGCGGTGAATTAGGGACTGAATATGCTATCTAGCAGCAAAAACAGACACTATTTCACCGCAACTTATTGAAGGGCTGCTTGCGCCGGTTCCGGGCGTCGTCCTCGAGCTTTTGGCGGATGACGGGCTTGTACGGGTCGAGCTTGCTCGGGGCGCTCCTCCTCGCGGGCGAGAGGGCGCGCAGGCGTGGCGAGCGCCTAGCGCGCGAGCTCCCGTAAGAGCGCGTCTTCCACTTCCCGAAGCGAAAGGGCTCCGCCTCCCTCGGCGGGACGGGCGACCACGATACAGTGCGCTCCCACGCCGCGCGCGGAGGCGATCTTCTCGGCCGTGCCGCCTACGGTTCCCGAGTCCTTGGTCACAAGCCACTGGGCGCCCACCTGCCGAAGCATCGCCTCGTTGAGCTCGCGGGTGAAGGGCCCCTGCATGCCGATGACGTGCGACGGCGAGAACCCCGCGTCGATGCACTTCGTTATAGCACCGGGCAGCGGGAGCACACGCACGAAGAAGCGCTCCGCGAAATCGGCAACGCGTGTGTAGGGAGCAAGCTCCTTGCTCCCCGTCGTGAGAAGCGCGCGACCCGGGTTCTCGGAGAGAAAGCGCGCCGCACAGGCGATCGACGCGACCGACACGACGCCTTTGGGCAGCGCCTCGACCGGGCGCGCAAGGCGCAGGCATCGTGCACCCACAGCGAGCGAAGCGGCCCGGATGTTGCCGCTTGCGAGCGTAGCGAAGGGGTGCGTGGCGTCGACGACGATGCGCGCGCCGGAAAGCTCGCGCTCCATGTCGGCCTCGTCGAGCCTGCCCGCATGCACCTCGATGCCCGGAAGCTCGCCCAAAAGCTCGCCTCCGTACTCGGTTGCCGCGTAGGCACGGGCGGGGATGCCCGCCCCGCTCGCCCATTCGCACAGAAGGCGGCCCTCGGTGGTGCCGGCGAAGATGCGCAGCGCCGGCGCGGATGCGGGCGCCGTCACTTCGGGCCGCCTGGGCGCGTGATCTGGTAGAGCAGCGCGTTCATAATGGCGGCCGCCACGGTCGAGCCGCCCTTGCGACCCCTCGCGACGATGGCCGGCACGCGTCGCGCGAGTAGCTCCTCTTTCGCCTCGACCACGTTCACAAACCCGACCGGCACCCCAACGACGAGCGCGGGCGCGATCTTCCCCGCGTCCATGAGCTCGGCGAGGCGCAGAAGTGCTGTGGGAGCGTTGCCGACGGCCACGATGAACGGACCCTCGATGCCGCAAGCTTTGTCCATGCTCGCAACGGCGCGAGTCGTGCCCGCGGCGCGCGCAGCCGAGGCGACATCAGGGTCGGCCATGTAGCACACGGCCTTGCAGCCGAGCTTCGCGAGCGCGGGCTTGCTTATGCCTGCGAGCGCCATGTTCGTGTCGGTGAGCACCGTGGCCCCTGCGCGTAGTGCGTCGAGCGCACAGTGCGCGGCGTCATGGGTGAACACGAGTGAATCGGCGTACGAGAAGTCGGCAGTGGTGTGGATGACGCGCTTCACGACAGGCTCTTCGAGCGGCGGGAACGTCCGGCCGCCGAGCTCTTCGGTGATGATCTCGAAGCTGCGCCGCTCGATGTCGCCGGGCGCCATCTCCTTGGAATCCATCTAGTACTCCACTCCTTCCCTTGCACATATCCCCTGAGCGTAGGGGTGTTTCTCGCACCGCATCTCGGTTATGTAGTCGGCCTTGTCCACGATCTTGCGGGAAGGTGCGCGCCCGGTGAGCGCCACTTCGATGCCGCGCGCGGACATATCGAGCGCGCGGTCCACGAGTGCCTCGTCGACAAGCCCCTTCGAAAGTGCGTCGAGCGCCTCGTCGAGCACGAGCAGCCCCTCCTGCGCGCCCTCGAGCTCGGCGAGCGCGGAAGCGAGGTTCCCATCGTGCAGCTCGCGCGTCGCGACAAGTTCTTCCGACGTCATGGACCAGGTAAACTTGTCCGACGCCTTCCCCGCGAACACGGGCACGCCGAAATGCTCGGCGAGCAGGCGCACCTCCCCGCTTTCGCCGTCTTTCAGGAACTGCACGACGACGACGCGGCGGCCCGCGGCGAGCATGCGAAGGGCGAGGCCCATCGCCGCCGTGGTCTTGCCTTTGCCGTCGCCATGATACACGTGGATCATACGCCCTCCTCGATAATGCGGTAGACATACTCCATGTCGAGCGCCCCGCGCACGGAGTCGGCCAGGCGGTCGAACTCGCGCGCACGGTGATCGGCCGCGGACACCGCGCCCTCAGCACCCACGACGCTCTCGGGCAGGCCGCGCATGCGCGCGAGCGAGCGCGCGAGGGCGAGTGCCACCCCCGGTTCGTCGAACAGGCCGTGGAGATAGGTTCCGAACACGTTTCCGCAGGCCGCGCCTTCTGGTTTGCCGCCAATCGTGCCCGCAGGGGCGCAGGAGACGGTCGTTTCGCCGTCGTGAATCTCGTACCCGCGCGCCGTCATGCCGTTCCACACCGAGAACGCGCCTTGGGCACCCGTGATGCGCAGCTCCGACTGGGCGAGGTGCTTTTCTTCCTTGAACACCGTACTTGCAGGGATGAGCCCGAGCCCGCGCGCGGTGCCAACGCCTTCCCTGCCGTGCGGGTCGGAAAGCTCGTCTCCCAAAAGCTGGTAGCCTCCGCATATGCCGAGCACCGGCGTGCCCGCGCCCGAAAGCGCGCGTACACAGGCTCCGATGCCGCTAGCCGCAAGCCAGCGCGCGTCGTCAAGCGTGGTCTTCGAGCCGGGGAGCACCACAAGGTCGGGCCGGCCCAGATCGGTCGTCGAGGAAACGTAGCGCACGCCCACGCCGGGCACGCGCGAAAGCGGGTCGAAGTCGGTGAAGTTCGACAGGTGCGGAAGGCGCACGACGGCGACGTCGATGACGCCGCGCGCCTCGCGGGCAGATAGGCGCGGCGCAAGCGAGTCCTCGTCGTCCAGGTCGAGCTTAAGATACGGCACGACCCCCACGACGGGAACCCCGCACATCTTCTCGAGCGGGGCCAAACCCGGGCGCAGGATTTCCACATCGCCGCGGAACTTGTTCACCACAAGCCCCCGCAAAAGCGCGCGGTCCTCGGGCGCAAGGAGCGCGACCGTACCGTAGAGCTGGGCAAACACCCCGCCTGGGTCGATGTCGCCCGCGAGCAGCACGGGGGAGGACACGGCGCGCGCGAGCCCCATGTTGACGATGTCGTTTTCGGCAAGGTTGATTTCGACGGGGCTGCCGGCGCCCTCGATGACGATGACGTCGTTTTCCTCCGCGAGCGAATCGAACGCCTCCAAAATCTGCGGCATGAGCGCCTTCTTTCGCGCGAAGTAGTCCCTCGCAGCAAAGGCTCCCTGCGCCTTGCCGGCCACGATGAGCTGGCTTCGGTGGTCGCTTTCGGGCTTGAGCAGGATGGGGTTCATGCGCACGTCGGGCGCGATGCCGCACGCCTCGGCCTGCATGATCTGGGCGCGCCCCATCTCGAGCCCGTCGGCCGTGACACCGCTGTTGAGCGCCATGTTCTGGCTCTTGAAGGGAGCCACGCGCAGGCCGTCCTGCGAAAGCGCACGGCACAGCCCCGCCGCAAGCAGGCTCTTCCCCGCGTTCGACATGGTGCCCTGGATCATGATGGGCTTCGCCCTACCCACGGGTATCGACCTCCTTCTCCGAGCCTCGGCCATCCGCGCCCGCCATAGCGCCGCTGCAAGAAGCGCCGCCCCGTTCGTCGGGTTCGCCTTCGCCCGATGCGCCTTCCGCCCGAAGCGCGCGACTGAACGCCATCACAAGCCGGGCGTTCTCCTTGCGCGTGCGCACCGCGACGCGGCACCAGGAACGGGACAGTACCGAAAACGAGTCGCACGTGCGGACCAAAACCCCCTGTTTATACAGGCGCTCGGGGAAGTCTTTCGCCGGCGTGCGGACTAAAAGGAAGTTCGCATCCGACGGCACGACGGAAAGCCCGAGCGAGGAGAGCTCGTGGGAAAGCCACGCTCGCTCGCCCGCCAATACATCGCGCGTGCGCGAGACGTATTCGACGTCTTCCAGGGCGGCGATGCCCGCGGCCTCGGCGACCGAGGAGACGGGCCACGCCTGCCCCGCCCGGCGAATCCCCTCGATGAGTTGGGCGTTTCCACTGATCAGATATCCCAACCGCACCCCCGCCATTCCGTAGAGCTTGGTGAACGCGGAGAGCACGGCCACATGGCGCGAACACGCGGCGCGTGCGGCCACGCTCCTTTCGCGGGCGTCGGGCGCGAATCCGAGGAAGCACTCATCCACGACGAGCAGCGCGCCCGTCTGCTCGCAGCGGCAAGCCGCGGCATCGATCACGCGGGGGTCGACGAGGCGCCCCGTCGGGTTGTTCGGATTGCAGAGGTACGCCACGTCTCCCGGCCCCTCGATCGCGTGGGCGAAGGAGGCGGGCACGTCGAAGTCGTCCGCATCGGAGAGCGGGAACTCCTGCACGCATGCGCCGTAGTACGATGCCGCCTCCGCATATTCAGAGAACGTCGGCGCGCACACGACGAGGCGTTTCGGGCGCACCGCCGCGGCGAGCCGCCAGATGATATCGGACGCGCCCGCGCCGCAGACGATAGTATCTTCGGGAATGCCCTGGGCGCGCGCTAGGGCGCGAACAAGGGCGAGGCTTTCCCTATCGGGGTAGGCGTCGATTCGAGAAAGCGCCTTGCAGGCTGCGGCGACAGCGCGCGGCGAGGGGCCTGCCGGATTCACGTTCACCGAGAAATCGATGAAGTCGGAGGCGCCCCCTTCGCAAGCGATGCCAAGCGATTGCGCACTGCCCCCATGCGTACGGGCGCGCAGGATTCCCCCGGCAGCCCGGGACGCAGCGTGGTCTTCCCTCATGACATCGCCCCCACGGCGAGCACGACCGCCGCGCGCGCGGCGCCGAAGACGACGAGCGCGCATACGGACGCGGCGAGCATGAGCCTTGTCGCCCGGGCGATGTCGCCCCACTCGATTTCGCGGGATGCGTCGCCTATCGTCGGTTTCTCAACGAGCTTGCCGAAATACACCGCGGGTCCTGCCAGGCGCAGCCCGAGCGCGCCCGCACACGCTGACTCGGTCTGCGCCGAGTTGGGGCTCGCATGGCGACGCCTGTCGCGGCGCCAGATGCGCGCCGCCCCGCACGCGTCAAGCCCAACGATCGGGCACACGGCGATCATGAGCAGGGCCGATAAGCGCGAGGGAATCCAGTTCACCGCATCGTCGAGGCGCGCCGAGGCGCAGCCGAAGTCGATGTAGCGCTCGTTTTTGTAGCCCACCATGCTGTCGAGCGTGTTCACCGCCTTGTACGCCATGCCCAAGGGCGCACCCCCGATCATAAGGTAGAAAAGCGGCGCGATGACGCCGTCGCTCGCGTTCTCCGCCACCGTTTCCACGGCGGCGCGCGCGACGCCCTGCTCGTCGAGAACAGACGTGTCGCGTCCCACGATGAGCCCGACGGCTTCGCGCGCCGCGACAAGGCCGCCCTTCGAGAACGCGCGGGCCACGGCCAGGCTCTGGCGGCGCAGCTCGCATGTCGCGAGAATCTGATAGCTCGCCCATGCCTCGGCCACGAAGCGCAAGCCGGAGTGAACCATGCCGCAAAGATGTAGGATACCCCAGGTCAAAAGCCCACACGCAAGCGGAAGCGCCACGGCGAGCACAAGCCCTGCGGCACGCGTGCCCGCGGACGTTTGCGGGAATGCGCCCCGCAGGCGGCCTTCGGCCCATGTGATCGCGTGCCCCATGGCGACGACGGGATGGGGAAGCCAGCGCGGGTCGCCGAAGGCAAGGTCGGCCGCGAACCCGGCGGCGACGGCAAGAATCGTCATCACCGGGCATCGCCCCCCGAAGCGGGGCGAACGTCGCGAAGGCAGCGCCCATCCCAGGTGGCGGCCCATGCGCCGCCCGGCTCGGTATGCACGTCGAAGTATCCCATTTTCGGGACAGCTAGCTCGGAGAGCAGCGCTTTCACGGTACCCGCGTGAACGACGAAGACGGCGCGCCCACTCCCCTGGGCGCGCTCCGAATCGCACGCCTCCCGAAACGCCGCGACGACGCGGCGGGTGAAATCGCTCTTGCCCTCGCCATGCGGGCAGCGCGTCTCACACCAGGAGTCTACCCAGACGCGGTAACGCGCATCCTCTTTAAGCTCGGCGGCGCTTCGCCCCTCGAAGTCGCCGAAATCCATCTCGCGCAGACCGGGGCACGCCATAAGCTCCGCGTTCGGGAAGAGAATGCGTGCCGTCTGGTCGGTGCGGGCCATGCCGCTCGTGATAACACGGAACACGTCACGATCGCACGCGAGGTCGCGCAAAGCGCGCTCGCCCGCGCTCGACAGGGGCTCGTCGGTGCCCGCCCCGCTGTAGCGATGGTCTTCCGTGCCCGCCGTGGCACCATGGCGCACGAAGATGACTTCCAAAGGCGCGCCTGCGCCCTGCGTCCCTCGAGGCGCATCGGCAAGGTTTCCTTTGATGACCTGGGGAATCCCGCACGTCATGCGCACGACGACGTCGGCGCGCGCAGCGAGCGCGCATCCCAGGCGCCCCGCACGCTCGCGCCATTGGGCGTCTTCCGCACGCATGGGGACGACCCCCGAGCCCACCAAGGACAGAATCACTGCGTCGAAGCCGATCAGCCGCTCGAGCGCCCGGTCAGCGTCGAGCGCGCGTACGAGTTCCTCAGCACGGTACGCGACGCGGCCGGCAAAAGCCGCGGGCACGCCGCCCTCCGCAAGCTGCGCCGCGTCGACGAAATCGTCCGCCGCGAACCCGAGCTTTTCGCGCGCGAAGGTCCTCTTCCCCGAATGCGCGCCACCTACCACGAGCATCATAGGAGCATACCCCCCGCCACCAGCATGGCAAGCATCGCGAGCTCGGCCCATTGCAGAAACCATCCGGCCAAATCCCCCGTCACCCCGCCGAAGCGGGACAGGGCAACATGACGGTACCACGCGAGCGCCAAAAGCCCCGCCACCGCCATAAGGGCGCCGACGGCCCGAGCGCACGCGACCATCCCTGCAGCCGAAGCCGCAGCGAAAGCGCAAAGCGGCACGACGATCGCCGCGCGCTTCTTAGCAGGCGAGAGTCCCGCGGCCATGCCGTCCGCCCGCGCGGCAGGCCAGCATTCTACGGCGAGCCCCGAAAGCGCGCGGGAGAACACGAGCGAGCACAGAAGCGCGAGGAACGCCCCCGCCGTAAGCGGCAGCGCGGTGAACAGGGAAAACTGCAGAATAAGGTACATGACAACACCGATGACCCCGAAGGCGCCTGCCCGCGGGTCGTGCATGATCTCGAGCTTTCGCTCGCGCGGGGTCCAACTTGCAAGCGCATCGGAGGTGTCGCAGAGCCCGTCTAGGTGAATGCCTCCCGTCACCGCCACAGGCAGCGCCACGAGCACAGCCGCGACGATGGTCGCGGGCACGCCGAGCAGGTTCGCCACGTGCCCCCACGCCGTCATGAGGAAGCCTTCCGCAAGGCCCACCAGGGGAAACGCGGCAAGCGCATGGGTTGATCCGAAATCGGTCCAGGCCGATTTCGGGACGGGGATGCGCGAGAACGTTCCGAACGCCGCGCCGATTGCCTCTGCTATCTTCACCTTGTAGGTCCTTCGCCTTTCATCCACACGGGAATCCCGCATACCACTTCGACTGCGCGGTCGGCCAGCGCCGCCACGCCCGCGTTCACGCGCGCGAGCGCGCGCCTCCATGCCTCGGTCCCCTCATCGTAGCGCATCCCATCGGCGAACACGTCGACGGTGACCACCACCGTATACGCAGCGGCCTGAGCGAGCCGTTCGATGCCTCCGAGCACCTCGCGCGCCGCAGCGTCGGGGTCACGTGGGGACAAGCCGCCTTCCGCGAAAAGCTCGTTTGCAACCAGGTTGCCCACGTCCTCCAAAAGAAGCGTGCAGCCGCGCGGAAGCCCGGACACTGCGGCGCCCACGTCACGCGTGCGCTCGAGGGTGGAAAACCCCTTGCCCTCGCGCAGCGCCCGATGGCGCGCGATGCGGCGGGCGCCCTCTTCCCCGAAGGGCTCCATCGTTGCCAGGTACACGCGAGGGCCATCGTGCCCGAGGCACAGGGACTCGGCGTAGGCGCTCTTGCCGCTCGCGGCGGCGCCGATGACGAGCGTCACCGTCATTTCCCGGCCTCGAAATGCTCGTAAGCAGCCATGCCAGTCGCCGTGAACGTCTTCCCATCCCGGTACACGCGCAGCGCCGAATCCAGAAGGGGCAGATACGCCATGGCGCCCGCGCCCTCGCCCAAGTGCATGCCTGCGTCGAGGGGTGCCTTAATGCCGATCTCGCGAAGGAGCTCCTGGCTTGCGGGTTCGCTTGATGCGTGGGTGCCCACGAGGTAGCCCAAGGCGTTAGGGCAAAGGCGCGCCGCGCACAGGGCCGCCGTGCAGGATATGACCCCGTCGAGGAGCGCCGGCGCCTTCGAGGCCGCGGCCCCCAGGTAGAAGCCGCACATCGCCGCGATGTCGAAGCCGCCCACCTTCGAGAGCACGTCGATCGGGTCGGCGGGATCGGGAGAGTTCGCGTCGATAGCGCGCTCGACCACGTCGCGCTTGCGCGCGAACGAGGCGTCCGAGAGCCCCGCGCCGCGCCCGACGAGGCTCCGTGCGTCCGCCCGGAGGAGCACTGCGGCCACCGCCGCCGAGGTGGTCGTGTTGCCGATGCCCATCTCGCCCGCGGCGAGAAGGCGCACGCCGGCGCGGGCAAGCCCGCACGCGACGGCGATTCCGACTTCGATCGCGCGCACGGCCCCATCGCGAGACATAGCGGAACCGTGCGCGATATTACCGCTCCCCCGCCGCACGTTCGCGAGCACCATGCGCGCGTCTTCTATGCCCCGGGCCATACCCACGTCGACGGGCACGACCTCGGCACCCGCGAACGCCGCCATGCGGCAGGCACTCGTGGCCCCCTCGCACATGTTGCGCGCGACGGCTCGCGTCACGTCTTGTCCGCTTTGCGACACGCCTTCGGCAACGACCCCATTGTCGGAGAAGAATACCGCGAGCGCACGGGGAAACTCGGCCACCTCGGCGCTCCCCTGAGCTGCGGCGATACACGCGACGGCGTCTTCAAAGTCGCCCAATCCCCCCAAGGGGTGCGCGATGGAGTCCCACGCGGCGTACGCGGCGGCGCGGGCGCACTCGTCTGCGGGCGCGATCCGGGAGAGCGCGGCTTCGAGCACGGCGCCCGGCGCCGACGAGAACGCGCGCTCGACTTCCTCGCGGATGCAGGCAAGCGCGGTTTCGGTTGCTTCAGCCATGCCGTCTCCTCTCTGCGAACGACGCTGCGGCAGATGCAAACGCGCGCACAACGTCGGGGTTCGCAGGATAGTACACATGCGGGAAGCCCGCAACCAGGGACGGGGTGGTCGTCATGCACGGCCAGCCCTTGTCGCGCCGGGGCTTCTGCGCCCAGAAGTCGCCGCCCGGGCAGGTGGACTGCCAGTAGTGGAACTCGTGCGCGCGGATGCGTGTGCCGCGCGGCCCGTAGAGCCCGTCGCGTTGAGAAGTGAGCTCCACGTACCCGAAATGGGACAGCCTTCCCCCGTTCTCGCTTGCGCCCTCAAGGGCGCCCGCAACAGGCCAGCGCCGCCCCTCGCTATCGGCGATTTCGCGCTGCAGATACAGAAACCCACCGCATTCGGCGACCGTCGGCATGCCGGATTCCACCGCGCGCCGCACCGCCTCGCGCATCGGCGCGTTCTCGGAGAGCTGCCGCGCATGGAGCTCCGGGTAGCCGCCCCCCAGATAGAGGGCGCTTGTCCCCCGGGGCAACTCGCTATCACACAGAGGGCTGAAAAAGGCCAGCTCGCAACCCAGGTCCTCGAGCGCGCGCAGGTTCTCCTCGTAGTAGAACGAGAACGCCTCGTCACGCGCGACGGCGACGATGGGCCGCGCTCCCGCGATCGGCTCCAACCGGTATGGTTCCTCGCGGATATCGGGTGCCGTCGCCGCTATTTCGAGCAAGCGGTCGACGTCGACGCTCTTTTCCACCAGCTCGGCCATCTTGTCGATGCGCGCGGAGAGCTGCTTGACTTCGTCGGCGGTCACAAGCCCCAGATGCCGGCTTTCGAGCGAGAACGCCTCGTCGGCGGGGATATTACCCAAAACCGCGACGCCCGTGTGCTTCTCGATCGCAGGCTTCGCGTAGGCGCAGGCAGCGGCGCTCGTCTTGTTCAGCACGACGCCGCGCACGTTCGCACAAGGCAGGAACTCGGCGATGCCGCGGATTACGGCGGCGAGCGATAAAGACGCCCCGCGCCCGTTCACCACTAAAACGACCGGCGTTTCCGTGTCGCGCGCAACCTGGTAGCTGCTCGCGTAGGCCACGCCGGGCGCCATGCCGTCGTAGAAGCCCATGACCCCCTCGAGCACCGCGACATCCGCGCCCGCGGCGCCGCGTGCGAGCAGGGCGCGCAGCGTCGGGGCGTCGGTGAAGAAACCGTCTAAGTTGCCCGAGCGCGCACCCACGACGCGGCGATGAAAGAGCGGGTCAATGTAGTCGGGGCCGCATTTGAAGGCCGCGCATGCAAGGCCGCGGCGCGCGAGCGCGCGCAGGAGCGCACACGTTACGACCGTCTTGCCGCTCCCGCTCGAGGGCGCAGCGACCATGAAGCGCGGGATGGACGTGCTCACCGGGCACCGCCTTCCCCACCTGCACCACGCGCGCTGACGAGGAACACGGGGTTTTGCGCCTTCATAAGATGATGCGAGCCTACAGCCTCGGCACGGGCGGCCGACACCTGGCACGCCTCGAACCCCTTAAAGCGCGAACCCGAGAGGAGCGCGCACGCCTCAGTGAGTGTCTCAATGGTGACGCATGGCACACACAGGCGAACCTGCGAATTCTTCTCGAGCGCCGCCTCCACGATGGAGGGAAGCTCGCCCGCGCTCCCGCCGACGAACACGGCGTCGGGGACGGGCAGTTTCGCGAGCGCTTCGGGAGCGACGCCGGGGACCGCATACACGTTGCCGCACCCGAATGCATCCGCGTTCTCTCGGATGAGCCGCACGCCGGTCGCGTTGCGCTCGACCGCCCATACCGACCCCGCTCGCGCGACGAGCGCCGCCTCGATCGACACGCTCCCCGTGCCGGCGCCGACGTCCCACACGGTGTCGGTCGCGGTAAGGCGCAGCTTCGCGAGCGCGACGGCTCGCACCTCCTGCTTGGTCATGGGAACGTCACCGCGGATGAAGAGCTCGTCGGGAATGCCCGAGGAAGCGTACGGCCAGCGGGAGCTCGCGGCGCGGGATGCGCCCGCAGAGTCCACCACGGAAGAAGTCGCCGCGGGCGCAGACGCGCCGGCCGGCGCCTCGGAGGCTGCGCTAGAGCCCGCAGGCGACCCGGCGCCGCCTGCGAAATCGATAAGCATCACGTTCAAGTCGTCGAACGTCTGACCTGCGATTTCACTTGCGGTCGCACAGATGATGCGCTCGTCGGGGTACGACAGGCGCTCGGCCACCGTCACGCGCGCGTCCCCGAAGCCCGCCTGCACAAGCTCGCCGGAAAGCCGCGAGGGGTCTTCCCCGCCCGACGTGACGAGGAAGAGCTCACCTGCGCGCTCGCCCTCGGCCACGATGTCGCACGCCACGCCGTGAGCGCTCGCAAAGCGCCAATCCTGCCATGGACGCGCGAGGCGCGCGGCGAGATACGACGCTGAGCTTATGCCGGGAATGACGCGCACGTCCACCTGCGCGTTGCCGGAGAGCGCCTCCACCAGGCGGCGCGCGCCGCTGAACAGCCCCACATCGCCCGTCATCACGACCACGGCGCGCTGCCACGACGCCGCATCGGTGAGCGCGGCGACGATGTCCGCCGTCTTCACGAGCTCGCATCTCACCACGTCGGGCGGCACGTCGATGCCGGCAAGCGCGCGATGAGCGCCGATGACCACATCGGCGATGTCGATCGCGTCGAGCGCCGCGCGCGAGAGCAAGTCGGGGTTTCCGGGCCCCGCCCCGATGATCGTTACCTTTCGCATGGAATCTCCCGATACCCGCGCGGCGTGACCATACGGCCGCCTACGAGCTTCGTGTCCGCGTTGCCGACGAACACGGTGGTGAACATGTCGGCGTCGATCTCCCCCAGCTCGGAGAGCCTGCACATGCCCGACTGCTGCCCCTCGCGCCCGATGTTGCGTACCCAGCCGCAGAGCGTGTCGGGGGCCTTCCATTCGAGCATAATCTTCGCCGCGCGTGAGAGCCTGTCGGCGCGCTTTCTGCTGCGCGGGTTGTACAAACAGATGCAGAAGTCGGCGCTCGCCACGGCGGCGAGCCTGCGCTCGATGACCTCCCACGGCGTGAGCAGGTCGGAGAGCGACACGACCGCGAAGTCGTGGGCAAGCGGGGCGCCGAGCACCGCCGACCCGCTCTGAGCCGCGGTGGCCCCGGCGATAACTTCCACGTCTACATCGGGGTAGTCCTCCGCAAGCTCCAGCACGGGGCTCGCCATGCCGTACACGCCCGCGTCACCGCTGCACACGAGCGCCACGGCTTCTCCGCTCTGCGCGCGCGAAAGCGCCAGGCGGCACCGTTCGACCTCGTGCATCATCGGCGTCGCGAGATGCGCCGCGTCGGGCACGGCGGCGAGCGCGAGCTCCACGTATTTCGTGTACCCCACAACGATGTCGGCCGCCTCGAGCGCGCGCCGGGCCGCAATCGTCATGCCGTCGGGGCCGCCCGGGCCGATCCCCACCACGAAGAGCTTTCCCATCACCGCTCCTTAAACGAAAGTTCGATAGTTACCTTGGAAAACGCGACGGTCACGCCGCCATGAGCGAGCTTCGGGAAGATAAGTTTGCCCCCGTCCGCGAGCGCCGCGCGCTCGCACACGTTGTCAACCCCCACCGTCGCGCGCACGAAATCAGATGGCGAAACGCTGCCTTCGACTTGCGACAACTCATCTGCGGAATACGTCGCAAGCGGAATGTTGCGCGCGCGGCAGAAGGCGAGCAGACCCTCCTCGTGCGCCTTCACGTCAATCGTCGCCGCCTTGCGCACGGCCGAAGGCGAGATACCCGCCTGCCCGCACGCGAGAAGAAACGCCTCCTCGATCGCTTCGGCGCACGCACCGCGACGGCACCCAATGCCCGCAACGATGCAGGGCACGACAAGGCGAAGCGGCTCGGGCGCAGGCGCCTGCGCCCGCACGCCCGCCGGCTTCCCCGTCTCACCGGCGGGCACGACCTTGCCCGTTGTCTCCGCCACGCGAACGGACGCACCTTCATTCGCGCCAGCAAACGGCGACACGACGATATCGGCCCGAGCGCGGTCGGACGCAATGTCAACTCCCTCAGGCGGTTGTCCCGAAATCGGCATGTCGGAATAGAGCGCCACGCGCCCGCCAGAAAGCAGCCGCGCCGACACTCGCTTGATGGCCTCGGGATTCGAAACGGGGAGCCCCGCACAGCGCGCCCACGTATCCACCGCCCACACGCCGCGGACGTCGGTCGCCGTGGTGATGACGGGGATGGCCCCTGCCGCGCGTGCCACAGTTTGCGCAAGCTCGTTCGCACCGCCCAAATGCCCCGACAAAAGCGGGACGGCAAAGCGCCCCGCCTCGTCGATCGCCACAACCGCGGGATCGTTTACCTTCGAGGCGACATGCGGCGCGATCGCCCGCACGGCGATGCCCGCCGCGCCCACGAACAGAAGCGCGTCCGACGCTTCCCACGTGAGCGCCGTCCATGCGCGCAGGTCGGCCTTCCCCTCGCCGAACCCGCGCGAAACGGAAACGTCCCAGCCAGGGTCATCTTCACCTGTCTGCGCGCAATCGGAAAGCGCGCGTGCGGTGCGCTCCGCCAACGCATACCCCCTCTCAGTGAACGCTATGCAGGAAACCCTCATCTAGCGCACCACCATCGTCGAGAAGTAGCTGCCCCGATCGGGCACATCGTCGAGCGAGCGGTACACGCGCTCGCCCGGAAGCCCACAGTCCTCTACGAGCTCGGCACCGTCGAAGGTGCCCTCCTCGCGAAGGATACGCTTCGTGTCCGCAAGCGAGCGGCGCGCCTTCATAGCCACCTTCGTCCCTGGCCAGCCGATTGCGCGGCCCACCCCATACAGCACGCCTTTACTCATACGTCGCCCCCAATTCCCCGATAACTGCATCGGCGCCCGACGTGCGGAAAAGCTCACGGCGCTCCGCGTCGAACACGACCGCGGCGATGTCGCATGCGCCCGCCGCGCGGCGGCGCAACCTGTCCTCGATTGCCGCAGCGAGCGAGGCGCGCGCAGCGTCCCCCACGCCGGCGGCCTCGATTACCTCGAGCGCCGCCGTGGTCGTGACCGACGACATGATCTCGCGCACGGTCTTCGCGCCCGCGCCGGCCAAGGCCGCGTGGGCGGCCAGAATCTCCGCGCGGCAGTCGGCGGTACGCGAATGGGTGTCCATGATGCCGCCAGCGACCTTCACCAGCTTGCCGATGTGTCCCACAAGAAGAACATTGGTAAATCCCTCGCGAACGCAGCAATCAATCGCATCGCCCACAAAGTTGGAGATGAAGACCACCGGCGCTCCGTTTAGGTGAAAATGCCCCGAGATGAACTGCTCGCCGTAGTTGCCGGGCGTGAGTACGACTCCGCGCCGCCCCATAGCCGCATGCTGCCGGATCTCGAGCTCGATGCTGTCGCGCAAGGCAGCGAGGCTGCGCGGCTCGACGATGCCCGTCGTGCCCAGGATGGAGATGCCGCCCTCTATCCCCAGGTGCGGGTTGAAGGTCTTTTCGGCAAGGGCAACACCCTCGGGTACCGAAATCGTCACAGCAATATTTCCAGAAAAGCCGTGCGCGGCGCACACCTCGCGCACCGCCGAAGTGATCATCGCGCGCGGCGTCGCGTTGATGGCGGCCGCCCCCACCGGCTGCTCGAGCCCGGGCAACGTCACGCGCCCCACGCCCACGCCGCCATCGACGGAAACTTCCGATTCGCGCGTGGGCACGCCCTTGCTGCCCGCAGCGCCCGTGCCCGACCCCGCATGTTCCACGCGCGCGTACACGAGCACGCCGTCGGTCACATCGGCATCGTCGCCTGCGTCCTTTTGCACGGCGCACTGGGCGCACCCCTCGCCGATGCATGCATCGACCACGTCCGTCTCGACGGGCAGCCCGCCGGGGGTGACGATCGACACGTGGCCGACGGGCTTTCGTGATAAGAGCATCTCGCAGGCCGCCTTCGCCGCGAGCGTGGCGCAGCTCCCCGTGGTATAGCCGCAGCGCAGGCAGGTCGTCCCGGTATATATGTAGTGCTCGAAGGCCACGCTAGCTGCTCGCCTTCCGATACCCCGTGGCAAACGAAGGGTCGTAAAGCTTGCTGCGCTCGTACGGCTCCGCTTGCGCGCCGTCGTGCGCAAGCCCGCCGCGAGCTCCGAGCACGCGGCCCACCACCACGAGCGCCGTGCGGTCGATGCCCTCTCGCGCACCCGCATCGGCGAGCGTGCCCACTGTGCAGCGCACCACGCGCTCCTCAGGCCAGGTCGCCTTGTACACGAGCGCCGCCGGCTCGTCGGAGCTGCGGCCCGCGGCCAAAAGCTCGGCGGAAAGCTCGGCGAGCATACCCGAGCTCAAGAAGATGACCATAGTCGAGCCGCTTTCCGCCATGGTGCGCATGCCCTCGCCCGCGGGCATGGGGGTGCGCCCGGAAAGCCGCGTGATCACGACCGACTGGCTGATTCCCGGCAGCGTGTATTCCTGGCGAAGCGCCGCCGCGGCACCGCAAAAGCTCGACACGCCGGGCACCACCTCGTAGTCCACGCCGCTCGCGTCGAGCGCGTCCATCTGCTCCTGGATGGCGCCGTACAGGCACGGATCGCCCGTGTGCAGGCGCACCACTTCCTCGCCCCGTGCATCCGCCGCGCACATCACGTCGAGCACTTCCTCCAAGGTCATGTGCGCGCTGTCGTAGACGACGCAGGATTCCTTGCACTCGGCGAGCAGCTCGGGGTTCACAAGGCTCCCCGCCCAAACGACCACGTCGGCCGCGCGCAGAAGGCGCGCCCCGCGCAGCGTGATAAGGTCGGCGGCGCCCGAGCCTGCGCCAACGATATGAATCATCCGAGCCTTCCCTTCCCGTTTCTCATCGCAACCGTTTACGCCGCCATTCGCGCAGCGGACAAAACACGGCGCCTGCGGCGGCAATCGGCGCAAATACGCAGGCAGGAGGCGCAATGCCGCCCGCCCTGGCTTTGACACGTTCACAAGTGCCCACTATCATAGTAAAAGTTTCGGCAACGAGCATATGACAATCGGATAAAAGGAAATGACCGGCGCGGCGCCCGCACAGCCCGCGCTGGCTTGCGGAGGGAACCAGGTGGGAATCCTGGGCAAGGGACATTACTGTATAGGACGCGCGGGCGAACCGCCTCGCGCCCCAAGCCAGACTGCTTCGCCTTTTCCTCACGGCATCGCCGTGGCGTTAGCTCCTTGTGAACCCCGAGGGGTGCGCTTTTCTTTCGCTTGTGCCGACAAGCAACTGTCGCCGGGGGACCGGCAAACCGAGGAAAGGAAAAACCATGTCCGACCAGATGTCACGCCGCGGCTTCATGGGCGCCGCAGCAACCGGAGCCGTCGCGCTCGCCGGAGTCGCGCTCGCGGGCTGCTCCAGCACCTCCGCAAGTTCCGAGAAATCGAGCGAAAAGGAGAAGGCCGTGAAGCCGGTCATCCTCGTCACGAGCTTCGGCACGAGCTACAACGACTCGCGCCACATCACCATCGGCGCCATCGAAGACGCTATTCGCGAGAAGTACTGGCAGGACTACGACATCCGCCGCGCCTTCACCGCGCAGATCATCATCGACAAGCTGAAGAAGCGCGACGGCATCACGATCGACAACATGACCGAGGCGCTCGACCGCTGCGTGAAAGACGGCGTGAAGGAAATCGTCGTGCAGCCGACGCATCTCATGGGTGGCCTGGAATACACCGACGTGAAAGACGAGCTCGACAAGTACGCCGACAAGTTCGACAAAATCTCGCTCGGCGACCCGCTGCTCACCTCCGACGATGACTATAAGAAGGTGGCCGCAGCCATTAAGGAGAACATGGCGTCCTTCGACGACGGCAAGACGGCGCTGTGCCTCATGGGCCACGGCACCGAAGCCGATTCCAACGCCGACTATGCCAAGATGCAGGAAGTGTTCAAGAACGAGGGCTTGACGCAGTTCTTCGTCGGCACCGTCGAGGCTGAACCGACCTGCGAGGATGTTATCGCCGCCGCGAGCGACGCAGGCTACAAGAAGGCCGTGCTCGCGCCGTTCATGGTGGTCGCGGGCGACCACGCGAACAACGACATGGCAGACGAGACCGACCCCGACAGCTGGGCTTCGAAGTTCGTGGCCGCCGGCTTCGAAGTGACGTGCCTACTCCAGGGTCTGGGACAGAACGTCGCGGTCGACGACATCTACGTCTCGCACGTGGACGACGCCATCGCCAAGCTGTAAACTCGCCGCGCACGGGGGCGCCGGTCGCGTCCCCGTGCAACGGGCATGCGCCTTTCCCCGACTGACGACGCATGCCCGTTGCATTCGCATCCCGCCCGCCCACCGCACGGCGCGGGCGGTCGAAGCGATTGAAAGGAACCCCTCCATGTTGAAGAAAACCCTCGTCTTCGCCCTGTCGGCGGCGCTTTTCGCGTTCTCGCTCGCCGGCTGCGGCGGAAATTCAATCGACAGCGCAATGGCAAGCGATGCCGATTCCCAGGAAAAGACCGAACAGGCGGCCGATGCGCCCGAGGGCGCAAGCGCTGCCCCCATTACCGCCGACAAGGTGGCTGACGGCACCTATCCAATCACCGTAGATTCCAGCTCGAACATGTTCAGGATTGTGGACGCCCAGCTCATCGTGGAAAACGGCTCCATGCACTGCGTGATGACACTTTCCGGCACGGGCTACGGCAAGCTCTTCATGGGCACGGGCGACGAGGCTGCCGCCGCGAGCGAGGCCGACTTCATCCCCTATGTGGAAAACGCGGAAGGCAAGTACACCTACGACGTGCCCGTTGAAGCGCTCGACGAGGACACCGCCTGCGCCGCGTGGAGCATTAAAAGGGAGCGGTGGTACGACCGCACGCTCGTGTTCGAATCCGCCGGCGTCGATCTGCGCGCCGACGCACTGAAGTAACGCCATGCGGTCGATTCTTCCCAAGGGGGAAAACAGGAAGTGCCGCAGCATCGCGGCGCGCGTAATCGCCTGCGTTCTCGTCGCCCTGCTCGCGCTTCCCTTCGCGGGGTGCAGTGCGAGCCCGAACGCGACCGGTGCCACGGCGGGCTCTCAGGAATACACGGTGAGCGTCTCGCTTTCCGGCGGGTCAGGGCGCGCAAGCATCGCCTCACCAACCACAATTGTGAAGGATGGCGACACCTACACCGCGACCATCACCTGGTCGAGTTCGAACTACGACAAGATGACCGCCGACGGCGTGGACTACGCGCCCGTAAACGACGGCGGCAACTCCACGTTCGAGATACCCGTCACACTCGACGAGGACATCGCCGTGTCGGCCGAGACCGTCGCCATGTCGACGCCGCACACCATCGACTACACGCTCCACTTCGACTCATCCACCATGAAGGAGAAATCGGGCAACGATGCAAGCGGCGGCTCCCCTGCGGGAACGGCTTCAAGCGCCGCGGCCGACTTCCACAACGCCGATTTGGGCTGCGGCTGGGAGCCGACGGGGGCGCTTCAGCTTGAATACGCCAAGCACTTCACTGTCGACGAGTACGAAGGCGGCCTGCGGCTTATCTGCATTTCGAACGGGGAGCGCTTCCTCGTGGTGCCGCAGGATGCGAAGGTACCTGATGGGTTGAGCCCCGACATCGCGGTCATAAGGCGCCCCGCCGACAAGGTGTACCTCGTGTCGTCGGCAACGATGTGCCTGGTCGACGCGCTCGATGCGAACGACAATATCTTAATGTCGGGCACGAAGGCCGACGATTGCTCGGTCGCGGGCTTCAAAAGCGCGCTCGAAAGTGGAGCGATCGCCTACGGCGGCAAGTACAGCGCGCCCGACTACGAGCGAATATCGGCCTCGGGCTGCACGCTCGCCATCGAGAACACCATGATCAACCACACGCCCGATGTGAAGGAAAAGCTGCAGAAGCTCGGGCTCGTCGTGCTCACCGAACAGTCGTCGAGCGAGCCCGAAGCACTCGGGCGCGTCGAGTGGATTAAGCTTTTCGGCGTCCTGTTCGACAAGGAAGACGAGGCCGCACGCCTGTTCAACGAGCAGAAGGCCCGCGTCGAGCAAACGTCGGGGCTCGCGTCTTCAGGTAAAACCGTGGCGTATTTCTACATTAACTCGAACGGGGCCGCCGTCACGCGGCGGGCAGGCGACTACGTGGCGCAGATGATCGAGCTTGCAGGCGGCAGCTACGCGCTCGATGACGCGCAGACGGCGTCGACGTCAGGTTCGTCAGTAACGCTCGAAATGGAGCGCTTCTACGCGACGGCGAAGGATGCCGACATCATCGTCTACAACGGCACCATCGACGAATCGGTTGCCACCTTGAACGACTTCGTAGGCAAAAACGCGCTATTGTCGCAGTTCAAAGCCGTGAAGAACGGCAACGTCTGGGTCACAAGCGCCGACATGTACCAGCAGATGACTTCTACCGCCGACATTATCGACGAGCTGCACGGGGCGTTCGCCGGCGATGACGCGAGCGACTTCCATTATCTGAGGAAGCTCGGCTAGCACCATGAGAAGCCGACTTTCCATGGCATACGACGAATCGGGGCGCGCCGCGCGGTGTCGCGTCGTGACGGCGCTGCTCGCTGTTGCCCTCATCGTGCTCGTCGGGACCAACCTGTGCATCGGGAGCGTGCTCGTGCCCGCAGACCACATCCCCGGCATCCTTTCGGGCGGCGCGGCCAATTCCATGGAAAGCCAGGTCATCTGGGAGATTCGCCTGCCGCGCGTGCTTTCAGCCGTGCTTCTCGGCGGGGCACTTTCGCTCTCCGGGTTCCTGCTGCAGACGTTTTTCAACAACCCCATCGCCGACCCGTTCATCTTGGGCGTCTCCTCAGGCGCAAAGTTCGTCGTCGCGCTTACGATGATCGTACTTCTGGGCGCGAACCAGGCCATGTCCTCGCCGGCCATGGTGGCCGCAGCGTTTCTGGGCTCGCTTATCACCATCGGCTTCGTACTCCTCATCGCACGGCGCATAAGTTCCATGGCCATGCTCATCGTAGCGGGCGTCATGGTGGGATACATCTGCTCGGCGGGGACGAACTTCCTCATCGCCTTCGCCGACGACCAGTCCATCGTGAACCTGCACAACTGGTCTTTGGGCAGCTTCTCGGGTTCGAGCTGGGACGACATCGCGGTCATCGCGGTCGTGGTGATCACCGTGAGCGCATGCGTATTCGCGATATCGAAGCCCCTTTCCGCCTTCCAGCTGGGAGAAGCCTACGCGAAAAGCGTCGGCGTGAACGTCGCACGCTTCCGCGTGGTGCTCGTCCTTCTAGCGAGCATTCTCTCCGCCTGCGTGACCGCGTTCGCTGGTCCGGTGTCGTTCGTAGGCATCGCGGTTCCGCATCTCGTGAAGTCGGCGCTGAAGTCGTCGAAGCCCATCCGCGTGATTCCTGCGTGCTTCTTGGGAGGCGCCATCTTCTGCGCGGGCTGCGATTTGATCGCGCGCACGCTGTTCTCTCCCGTCGAGCTTTCCATCAGCGCCGTCACCGCCATCTTCGGCGCGCCGGTGGTTATCGCGCTCATGTTGAAGAAACGGGTGAGGTAGATGGGGGAATTCGTGCCGCGGCCCAAAACGCTCGGAAGGAACATTCCATGCTTGGCCAGTCCTGAGCTCGCACGAAAGCGCCAGAAGGCACTTTCGGCTCGTGCGGAACTGCGCGCGGAACGCCTCCTTCGAGCGGAGTCGAACCTCGAAACCCCGGTCGAAACGCAGGCTGATGGAGCGCCGCTTTTCCGCATAAGCGACCTGTCGGCGGGCTACGACAAGAAGGTCGTAGTCGAAGGCGTCGATCTGGAGGTTCGCGCGGGCGACGTCGTGGCACTCATCGGGCCGAACGGCTCGGGCAAGTCGACCATCTTGAAAACCATCACACGCCATCTGGCACCGCTTGCCGGCGCGGTCGAGCTCGACGGGCGGGAGATTTCCCGATGGAAGACGGCGGAGTTCGCAAGGAACCTTGCCGTTATGCTGACAGATCGCCCCCGGACCGAGCTCCTCACCTGCCGCGATATCGTGGAGGCGGGAAGGCATCCCTACACCGGGCGAATGGGCACACTCTCGCCCGACGACCATAGTCGGGTCGATGAGGCCATGAAAACCGCACATGTGGAAGAGCTCGCCGAGCGCGACTTCATGCAGATAAGCGACGGGCAACGCCAGCGCGTCATGCTCGCACGCGCCATCGCGCAGGATCCGCGTGTGCTCGTGCTCGACGAGCCCACGTCGTATCTCGATATCCGCTACCAGATCGACCTGCTGCGAATACTTCGCCACCTTGCGAAATCGCGGAATGTGGCTGTCATCATGTCCATCCACGAACTCGAGCTCGCGCAGAAAAGCGCCGACAAGGTGATTTGCGTGAAGGACGGCCGGGTCTTCCGCGCCGGCGCACCCGAGGACATATTCACGCGCGAGACGATTGGCGAGCTCTACGGCCTTCAACATGGCACCTTCAACGAGCGCTTCGGCAGCGTGGAAATTGGGCGCCCACACGGCGATGCGCACACGTTCGTCATCGCCGGCGCAGGTACGGGGTCAGCTGTGTTTCGCCAGCTCATCCGGCAGGGCAAGGCATTCTACGCGGGCATTCTGCACGAAGGGGACATCGACTGCGAGCTCGCGCGCGACCTGGCGACGGAATGCGTGGCCGAGCGTGCCTTCGAGCCGATTGGGGATAAAACCATAGCCCGCGCCAAAGAGCTCCTCGTCCACTGCGCGCGCCTTATCGTGTGCCCCGCCGCCTTCGGCACCCTAAACGCCCGCAACGCAGAGCTCGTCGACTTCGCACGCTCACATGGTATCGAGGTCATGCGAGCGCGCGAAGGCGCATCGGAAGATTCCAAATTGGAGTGGGAAGGATAAACTGGACTTTCTTTTAAAGATCCTCAGGCTACAGCTCCTACGCCGACGAGGTCTACAAGGCGCCAGAGAACCTCGTGAACAGGCATTTCCACGCCGACGAGCCCAACTAGGCCTAATCCAAGCGAGATTCCAGACTCGACAGACCATTGAGAGTTAGGTCGTTGGCGACCTCAGAGACACGCTCGATAGGAACCGAGCCGTCAGACAGTGCCCACGTGCGATAGATACCGATAATACCCGACAGCAAAAACGCCAGATAATAGTCGAACATCTCGTCCTTGAGACCTTGGGGCAGCAGATCGCGCTCGGCAATCTCATGTTCGAGCGGCGCACGAAGACGAGCCATGAAATCATCGAGCGGAATATTCTCGATCAGCTGACGATTGAGCACTAAGTTGTTGCACAGTGCCTCATTAACGGTTTTAAAGAAGGTCGCCGCCGCGCCAAGAGCGCGCTCGTTGGTGTCACCGTCCATAGAAGCAAGCGTTTTCTCGACCGAGTCGACAATCATCTCCACCACATCGACGGCAATGGCATCGAGCAGGCCGTCAACCGTACCAAAGTGTACGTAAAAGGTCTTGCGGTCGACATTGGCCTCGCGCGCGATGGCACTCACCGTAATGTCTGCCAGCGGCTTTTCCATGAGCAGGCGCTCGAAAGCCGAAAGGATGGCATTACGGCTGCGAACGATGCGGCGGTCAAGACGCGGTTTGCTGGTTGCCATGGGCGTGTCCCTTCGATATGCGAGCATTCATCAACAGATGAGAGATAATCTACGTAAGAGGATTATCCCCCATACAGCACAAATATGCCCCGCATCATGAAGAACGCACGACTGCCCTACTGCGACTTGGGATGCTTCTTCTTATTAAGTGCCGACGGAGATACGCGAATACCATCGCCTGTCTGGCGCACATAGGCTTTATGAGCCGGCTTAGCGGTCCCAGAAGCCTTCTGAGCGCGCTTCTTGGGATCAACGGTAACAGCATTCGTGGGGTGCGGCTTAGTGGGCGCAGAGGGCGTCTGAGACGTGCGGCCGAGCTTGCGCATCACACGATCCCAGCGCGCATGGATGCTCTCGTTGTGGGCGCTCTTAAGTCCCAGCAGGGGCGCAGCCAAAATGGTCGGCGCAATAAACGTAATGAGGCGCCACAGCAGATAGCCGGCGGTCGAAGCCGACCCAAAGAAATGACCCAAGAACAATGCAAAGCCGCCCTCAGCACCACCAGTTCCACCGGGCAAGGGAACCGCAGAGCTCAGCAGCTGGACAAAGGCGCTCGCGGCCATGACCGAGAAAAAGTCGACCTCGTGGTGGCCAAAGGCAAGCATCAGGAAATACGGCACCAGATAGAAAAACGCGAGCTGCAGCATGGTGATAAACACGGTGAGCAGCATGGAAGAAAAATGTCCGGCTGAAAGCTTGAACTTCTCGGAGAAGGAGTAGATCTCGCCATCGACAAACGTGCGCCATCCCTCGATCTTAGTGGCCGAGACACCAATGCGCTCAAGCCAATTGATGATGCAGTGGGCGACGCGCGTGACGGTCTTAGGCATGAGCGCGACGGCGAAGATGCCAAGCAAGATGCAGCAGTGCCCACCAAAGCTAAAGACGCACAGCAGCGTCATGTCGCCATAGCGCTCGGCAAAAAACGGCATGCGAGCAAGCAGTAGGATAGCGCCCCAGGCAACGAGGCCAAACTGATACACGATAAAGCGCGTGAATTGCGTGGCTCCGGCCTCGCCGACATTTTGGCCCGCCTTGGTCAGGCGGTAGATCTGAGCAGGAGTCGAGCCCATCATCATAGGTGTGAGGTTGCCAAAGAAGATGCCGCTCGCCTCGACCGAAATGAGGTCGCGAATGCCGACGGGTGAATTGGGGTCGAGCCAGACAGCGATCGCATAGGCCACAATGCCAAAGAACAGATACATGAACATGCAGAGACACGCGACAACGAGCCATGACGCCTGGACGCTCGACATAGCGGCCCAGAACTGCCCCATCTGCCCGGTTACCACCAGATAGACGATATAACCCACCAGCACGACGCCGATAAAGATGGCGCCGCGGCGTGCGCTCTTATTGTCATCTCCGCCCGAGGCCTCAACCTCGACCTGGGGCTTAGACGTATGCTGAGAGGACTCCGTCATGAGACTCCTTCTAACAGTCAAAATATCTTGGATATTGTACCCGCAAGGACCATAGACAGAACGCAAAGCTCTGGTTCAAACGGGAATTGCAGACGGTTGTTTGAAAATAAAAAACCCGGCCTTCCATAGGAAGTCCGGGTATCAGATGCGTGGTAGCCCGTACCAGATTCGAACTGGTGATCTCCGCCTTGAGAGGGCGGCGTCCTAAACCGCTAGACGAACGGGCCATAAGCCTCAGCAGAAAAGAAGTGGTAGCCCGTACCAGATTCGAACTGGTGATCTCCGCCTTGAGAGGGCGGCGTCCTAAACCGCTAGACGAACGGGCCACATGACATCTGCACTGCCGTGCTGCGAGGAGATATATTACGGGACAAAAAACGTCAGCGCAAGAAGAAATTCCAAATTGCCGAAAAATTGTCGGCAGGTTATGGAACACGCAGGTAAACTAGGTAGCTAATTCAAGTTGAGATGGACCAAAAGAGCTTCGCGCTCGTTGGGAATGTTGTCTTCGATCACGGCGTCGAGGGCGGAGTTGAGAAGCTGCCCCAGTTCCGGCCCGGGCTTGACTCCAGCACGGATCAGGTCGCCGCCGTTGATGGCGAGCATCTTGAGCGTATAGGGCTCCCCCGCCCTCAGCAGCTCGTGCGCCATCGCGCGCATCTCCTCAATCGTCTCAACGTAATAGAAGCACGACGGGGCCTTGCCAAGTGTGTCGGCACGCTTAAGGTCCATGAGCTCGTCAATCAGGCGGGCCGTGTCGACGCCCTCACCCGAAAGCGCGCGCATCATATTGAGCAGACAGGAGCGCTCGGGGCGCAGCGGCATGTCATGGTATTTGATGAGCAGGCACACGTCGCGCACCAAGTCGTGCGAGAGCGCCAGGCGATCCATAATGACGCGCGCCTTCTTGGCACCGAGCTCGGGATGACCGTAGAAGTGTCCGCTGCCGGCGTGATCGACCGTGAAGCACTCGGGTTTGGACACATCGTGCAAAAACGCCGCCCACATAAGACTCGACGAGGGCGCGACGCCGTCGCACAGCGCCAGCTCCCCTGCCACCGTCAGAACACGAGCGATATGCTCGTAGACGTTAAACGCATGATAGACACTTCGTTGATCAAACCCGCGACCCGCTGCCAACTCGGGCACGGCGGCGCAGATGAGCTCGGGGTAGCGCAGCATGGCATCTCCCCCGTGGCCGGTCGAAAGGATGCCCTCAAGCTCAATGCCCACACGCTCGCGCGCCACGGCATCGAGCAGCGGCGCGCACTCGGCAAGCGCACGCTTGGTCTCGGGCTCAATCATAAAGTCCAGGCGGCAGGCAAAGCGCACCGCACGCAGCATGCGCAGGGCGTCCTCGTTAAAGCGACGCTTGGGATCGCCGACAGCGCGAATCAGCTTGCGCTCCAAGTCACCCTGGCCGTCGTAGCGGTCGACAAGCCCGCACTCGGGATGCCAGGCCATGGCATTGACGGTAAAGTCGCGGCGCGCCAGATCGTCCTCGAGCGAGGCGGCACGCTCCACACTCTGAGGATGGCGACCATCGGTGTAAAAACCATCCAGACGGTACGTGGTGACCTCGATACGCTCGCCATCGGAAATAGCCGTGATTCCGCCAAATTTAATGCCCGACTCCACAACCGCGATGCCGGCGGCCTCGAGCGCCGCTTTGGACTCCTGCCACAGGCCGCTACAGCACATATCAACATCGTGGCTGGGGCACCCCATCAGGGCGTCGCGCACCCAACCGCCCACGTACCAAGCCTCAAGACCAGCCGCCTCAAGCGCGCGCAGGACGCGCAGGGACGCATCGGACGGTTGCGTACCGTTGAGCGAAACATTGCACATGCCTATGGCCTCCTGCACTTGTGAGCGTTAATCGATGGTTCTCAAGAAGTCTAACAAGAAACGAGAAAGCGCGCACACGCAATCGCGTCATCGATTAGATAAAACGTGACAGCAGACGCCACATACGTTCAGCGCGCAAAAAAACACCCGCCTTGGTAATCCAAAGCGGGTGTTCGGCAACGACGTATCGATGCTGCTAGCAGACCTGGCGAACCTCGATGTGCTTCTTATATTCGTCCACCTTGGCAAAATCGCCCAGACCGGGGCACTCGACCACATTGGCGCCGGTAGCCATCGAAAGGCGCAGGGCGTCCTCGACTCGCTCGGGAGCGTCGTGCCATACGGACAGGAAGGCAGCGAGCGAGGAATCGCCGGCGCACACCGTCGACAGCAGCTTGACGTCGAAGGTGCGATTGGCAAACCAGATGTGCTCGCCGTTGGAGAAGTACGCACCGGCGCCACCGAGGGTCAGCAGCACGTTCTTGGCGCCCTTGGCGTGCAGCTCGGCCATAGCGCCCTTGACGGACTCATCGTCGCCACCGCTCACCTTAATGCCAAAGATGTCGAGCAGCTCGTCGTCATTGGGCTTGATCAGCAGCGGCTCCATGGCAATGAGGTCTGCCAGCTGATGGCTCGAGATGTCGAGGACGAACTCGGCCCCCTTGGCCTTGACACGGCGCAGGACCTCGGCCAGGAAGCCCTCGGAAGTGTTGGGAGGCAGCGAGCCGCTGATGACCAGGCAGGTCATGTCATCGAGTGAATCGATGAGCTCAAACATCTCCTGCTCGTTGGCCTCGTTGATGGCGGCACCGGCGTTGACCATGTTGTACTCGGTGTCGGGTCCGGCATTGAGGAACACGTTGACGCGCGTGATGCCGTCGGTCCACACGGGCTTGACGGGCACGCCCAGGGCCTCGGCGCCCTTGACGATGAACTCACCCGAGAAACCGGCGAAAAAGCCCAGAATCGTGGTGTCGACACCGTAGTGATCGAGGGTGAACGAGACGTTGAGACCCTTGCCGTTGGGCGTGTAGACGGCGTTACGGGTACGCGTGACGGTGTTGGCAGCAAGGCCGTCGCAGGCGATGTTGTAGTCAATGGCGGGATTTGCAGTGAGCGTGTAAATCATGAATGTTCCTTTCACGAAGCAACGTGTTGATGAAAGTATATTCCACCCATCGGTAAAAGGCTAGGACAACTCGGTGAACGGTGTGGAAGCGATGAAGTACGGCAGAACATCTCTCTCCAATGACGGAACAAAAAAGGCGCCCCAGCCGAAACCGGGGCGCCGCATGCGCACGAATATGTCGCGTTTCGATTACTGACGATCGAGCTTGCGGACAGCAACGCGCTTGCTGTACTCGTCGACGTGACCGAAGTCGCCGATGCCGACGGACTCGGCAACGTTGGCGCCGGTGGCCATAGCGAGCTTCATGGCCTCCTCGACGTTGTCGCGATCCCTGTACCACTTGTGCAGGAACGCAGCGAGGGTGCAGTCGCCGGCGCAGACGGAAGAAACCAGCTTGATGTTGAACTCACGCTTGGCGTACCAGATGTCCTCGCCGTTGGAGAAGTAAGCGTCGCCGCGGCTACCACGGGTGAGCAGCACGTTCTGAACGCCAGCGTCGTGAGCCATCTTCATGGCAACGCGAACCTCGTCGTCGGTGTCGACCGGCACGCCGAAGATGGCCTTCATCTCGTGATGGTTCGGCTTGATGAGCAGCGGCTTCTTGTGAGCGAGCTCCTTGAGCTTATCGGAGGACAGGTCCAGGACGACGTCGGCGCCACGAGCCTGAGCGTGCTCCATGACCTGAGCCAGGAAGTCAGGCGTAGCTTTGGGAGGCACGGAGCCGGAAACGATCAGGCACTCGAGATCGCCCGCGGTGTCCAGGATGTTGTAGAGCTCCTCCTGGTGCTGCGGCGTGATCGGAGCACCCGGGTTCAGGATGCCGTACTCGTGCTGGCCATCGTTGACGTAGGTGTTAATGCGCGTGATACCGTCGGTCCAGACCGGGCGGCAGAGGCAACCCAGGTTCATGACCTCCTCGACGATGAACTTGCCCGTGAAGCCAGCGAAGAAGCCGAGCGCGACGGTGTCGACGCCCATCTTCTTAAAGGCGAAGGACACGTCGAGGCCCTTGCCGTTAGCCGTGTAGCTGGCCGAGCCGGTGCGGACGTTCTCGTCGGGCTCGAGCGGAGAACTCGAAACCGTCATGTCGACAGCCGGGTTAGCAGTTAGCGTGTAGAACATTTACAGTACCCCCTGTATATGTGAGGGCCGCGTGGCCGGCCCATTCCAACCACGCGGTTACCTCTGATACCAAATTAACGAGCTGCGGACTCGAGCAGTGCCTTGACCTCGGCGGCAGTGTTGCAGGCGAGCGCCTTTTCGGCGAGCTCGTCGCACTCGGCCTTGGTCCACTGGCTGATGGTCTTGCGGGCGCGCAGGATCGACGGAGCGCTCATCGAGAACTCCTCCAGGCCCCAGCTGATCAGCAGCGGCTCGAGCAGCGGATCGGCAGCGGCCTCGCCGCACATACCGACCATGATGCCGGCCTTCACGCCGCTCTCGATGATGTTCTTGAGCGAGCGGAGCACGGCGGGATAGTAAACCTGGTACAGGTTGGAGATGGTGTCGTTACCACGGTCGGCGCACATGGTGTAGCCGATCAGGTCGTTGGTGCCGATGGAGAAGAAGTCGGCAACCTCGGCCAGACGGTCTGCGAGCAACGAAGCGGCGGGCGTCTCGACCATGATGCCGACCTCGATGTTCTCGTTGAACTTGCGACCCTCTTCGGTCAGCTCGGCCTTACACTGCTCGACGAGCTCCTTGACAGCCAAGACCTCCTCGACGCAGGTGACGAGCGGGATCATGATCTTGACGTCACCGAAGGCGCTAGCGCGCAGCAGAGCGCGGAGCTGGACCTTGTACTGGTCGGGATTGGCCAGGCAGTAACGCACGGCGCGGAAGCCCATGAAGGGGTTGTCTTCCTTGACCATATGCAGATACGGGATCTCCTTGTCGCCACCCACATCGAGTGTGCGGATGATGACCGGAGCACCCTTGAGCGCGCTGGCGACCTTACGGTAGGCGTTGAACTGCTCCTCCTCGGAAGGAAGCTCAGCAGAGTCCATGAACAGGAACTCGGAGCGGAACAGACCGATGGCCTCGGCGTCGTGATCGAGCGCGTTGGGCACGTCATCGGGGTTACCGATGTTGCAGGCGATGATCTTCTTGATGCCATCGGCAGTCACGGACGGCTTGCCACGGAAGGCCTCGAGGGCTGCCTTCTCGGCAGCGAAGGCCTCGGCCTTGGCGGTGTAGGCGGCGAGCGTCTCCTCGTCGGGATCGGCCTCAACGATACCCTTGCCGCCGTCGACGACAACGGTCATACCGTTGCGCAGCGCGGTGCAGCTGTTGGAAACCGAAAGGACAGCCGGGATCTCAAGGGCGCGCGCAATGATCGCGGAGTGCGACGTGCGGCCACCGGTCTCGGTGACGATACCGGCAACGTGGGCCTTATCGATCGTGGCGGTCATGGACGGCGTGAGGTCGTGCACGACAACGACGGTGTTCTCAGGCAGGACGGAGAGGTCGACGACCTCCTTGCCCAGCAGCTCGGCCAGAATACCGGTGCGGATGTCGGCGATGTCGGCCGCGCGCAGACGGAACATCTCGTCGTCCATGGACAGGAACATGTTCTCGAACATGGTCGAGGTGTCCATGAGCGCCTGCTCGGCGCAGGTACCGCCGTCAATGGCGGCGTTGATGGCGTCAGTCATGCCCGGGTCCTGAGCCAGGACAATGTGTCCGCTCATGATCTCGGCCTCGGCCTCGCCCACCGTCTCCTTCATATGGTCGGCCTGAGCCTGGGTCTTCTCGCAGAAGACCGAAAGAGCGGACTGATAGCGCTCCTTCTCTGCTGCCGAATCAGCAACCTCGTGCGGCTCAAACGTCAAGTCGGGATCGACGGCGACCATGACGGTGCCGATACCGATGCCCTCGGAAGCGTTGACTCCCTGATACATTCCCATTCCTCTCTCCGTGTCATGTGATAAAGCGTTTTGCCATATCCATGACAAAAGAGCGCAGCTACCTTACAACAGGTCACTGCGCCCCCAAATATGAACTTAGTTGTTCAACATGCGACCCGTTTGAGTTCTACTCGCCAAGACCGCTCTTGATGAGCTCGATGGCAGCAGCCAGAGCCTCGGCCTCGTCAGCGCCGTCGCACTTGACCTCGACCTCAGTGCCGCAGGGGATACCAGCAGCCATGAGGGCCATCGGGGACTTGCCGTTGACCTCCTTCTCGGGGGTAACGACCGTCACGTCACAGGCGTACTTGCCCATGGTGGAGGCGAACAGACCAGCCGGACGCATGTGCAGACCCTGAGGATTAACGAGGGTAGCCTTCTCAGAAACCATAGTTGACTCCTTTTTGTGTTTAACCCCTGTCATGCATGTGGCAGGAGTCAGATTCACGACGTTGTTTATATTAACTCACATCAAACGGTTTTTCATTGTGTTTCACACGAATTGTTGGACAGATGTCGTATCCCTGCGCTCGCCCGCCCGGCGGGGCGATTAAGTTTGCTGCTCTACAGTCCTGCGCAAGACGGAAAGCACATTAAGTGCTTTCCTTTGCGTGCGGAACTCGCGACAAACTTAATCGCCCCGCCGGGCGGGCGAGCTGCGGAAACTCGGTCGATCCAAAGTAATATCGTGCGAACGGAATTCTGGCTGATGAACTGTTCGCGACAAAGACTTGATAGGTAGCCCCCTCTATACCCTTTTATAGGTTGCGGTGAAATAGGGACTGATTTTGCGGTTGAAACGTTTAAACAGTCCTTATTTTACCGCAAGTTAGAAGAAGGGGCATGAAAAAGGCGGAGGCCCTGGAAAGGGACTCCGCCTTTGTTACAGGGGGCGATGGTATTCGCGTGTTGCGGGATTAGACCAGGCGGGCGTTGATCGTCTTGGCGATCTCGGCGGCGTCGGTGGAACCCTTGACGGTGGCACGGAAGTCCTCGTCCATGAGCGCCTCGGCGACCTTGGACAGGATCTTGAGGTGCGTAGTGCCGGCCTGGGCACCGGGGATGAGCAGGGCGATAGCCACGTTGACGGGAGCGCCGTCCATGGTGTCCCAACCGGTCACGCCGGACTCGTCCTTGACGACGATGACGGCAGCCTCGGTAATGGCGTCGGACTTGGCATGCGGGATGGCGAAGCCCTCCATCATGCCCGTGGTGCCCTCGGCCTCGCGGGCCAGGAAGGCGTTCATCACGGCGTCGGCGTCGCTTGCGATACCGGCCTTGACGGCCTGGTTGGAAACGAAGCTCAGAGCCTCGTCACGAGAAGCGAAGTCCTCGGCGACAAAGACATTCTCGACCTTCACGAAGTCGGCAGCCTCGGCCTTGGGGGCCTCGACGGCAGCGGCCTTGGGAGCCTCAACCGGCTTGGCTGCAGGAGCGGCCTTCTGGTTCTTCTCGAAGTCGTACTTCTTGAAGGCCACGAACAGGATGCCACCGACCACAGCGCCGATGAGGATCGCGAGGACCCAAAGCGGACCGTTCTCGACAACGGGCAGGACCAGGAAGCCACCGTGAGGCGCCGGATCGTGAACGTTGAACATAATAGTCAGGATCGAAGCGATAGAGGAGCCGAGCATCATGATGGGCATAACGGGCCAGATGTTCTTGGTCATGAACGGAATGGCGCCCTCGGTGATGTGGGTGCAACCAAGGATGAGGTTGACGACACCGGCGTCGTGATCCTCCTGGCTGAAGTACTTCTTGCCGACAACGACGGCAAAGGTGGTGATCAGCGGCGGAACGATGCAGGCGGCGGAGACGGCAGCCATGAAGTTGGTGCCGAAGTTGTAGGTATCGGTGCCAACACCAGCAGCCAGTGCCTCGGTGAGCATAGCGGTACCGGTGACGTAAGCAGCCTTGTTGACCGGGCCGCCCATGTCAAAGGCGCACATGCAACCAATGGCAAGACCCAGGACAACGGCGCCAGAGGCGGACAGGCCCTTGAGGAAGTCCATCATGGCGGTGTTGATGGCAGCCATGGGGCCGGAAATGCCGAGCATGACCAGGCCGACGATAGCCGTCGAGAACAGCGGGTACAGGAAGATGGCCTTGAGGCCGTCCAGGTTCTTGGGCAGACCGGCAAAGACCTTCTCGAGCAGCAGGATGACATAGCCGGCGAGGAAGCCGCCGACGATGCCGCCCAGGAAGCCAAAGCCCACGCCGGCGCCACCGGCGTCGATCATACCGGTCTCGGCGTTAACAGGCAGGCCCTGGATGGCGATCATACCGGCAACAAAGCCGGGGACGAGCGCCGGGCGCTTGCCGATGGATTCGGCGATGTAGGCAGAAAGCACCGGAACCATAAGGTTCATGGCGATGCCGCCGATGATCTTGAGCATCGCAGCAAAGCTGTTGTAGTCAGACGCCGTCGAATCGAAGGACGTAATGCCCCACAGGAACGAAACGGCGGTCAGAACACCACCGGCAACGACGAAGACCAGCATATGGCTGACGCCGTTCATGAGGTGCTTATAGATGACGTGGCCGATGGACTCCTTCTCCTCGACCTCATCCTCGATGTCGGCAGCAGCTGCAACCGTGTCGTCACCCTTGGCGGCGAGCGCGCGGTCAATCAGCTTACCGGCGGCCTCAACGGACAGGGCCTTGGAAACACCAACGGAAACCATGGGCTTGCCGGCGAAACGCTCAGCCTGGACATCCTTGTCGGCTGCGACGACGACGGCCTTGGCACCAGCGATCTCACTCTTGGTGAGCTCGTTCTCGACACCGACCTGGCCATGAGTCTCAACCTTAATGGTCAGACCGCGCTCGGCAGCTGCCTTCTCCAGCGCCTCCTTAGCCATGAAGGTGTGCGCAATGCCGGTCGGGCAACCGGTGGCGGCGATGATGTCAAACTTAGCCATGTGTCCCTCCTTCTTGAGTACAGCGCCCGCGGGCGCTCCCCTACACGCGCTTCGATGCGCGTTTTTCCACAACTGAAAGATACCAACCTACCGTCCGCGTGAGAAGAGACAAGGTGCAATTCTCCGGTGAAAGGTTCTTTCATAACCGTAAACGGTAGGTGAAAGTTTACCATCAACACTTGAAACGGCAAGGTGTATCTTGTAATTGGAAATGCCCGTATACTATGGCATTGCAAATCAAATTTGATTTTCATGCCAACCAGGAGCCATCCATGACCGATAGTAGCAAGAGCGCACTTTCCCTCATAAGCACCCATCAGGGATACAGCGAGTCCGAGCAGCGCATTGTCGACTATATATTGGAGCACCAGTCCGAGGCGCCGCGCCTCACGGCCGCTCAGCTCTCGCGCGCCGCCGCCACGTCCGAGGCGACCGTTTCGCGCTTCTGCCGCAAGCTTGGCTTTGGCAGCTTCCGCAGCTTTCAGTTTTCGTTGGCGAGGGATTTGGAAAGCCAGCGCAACGAGGGCCTGACTGACGAGGTCTCGCTCGATAATATGGAGCAGAGCCTCAAGAACATCCTGGCTGCCAAGGTGAGCGAGCTTAATGCGACCATCGACGGGATCGACCACGATACGCTGGCGGCTGTTGTGCATGCCCTTAAGCATGCAGGGGTTATTGAGTTTGCAGCTGTGGGCAATACGAACGCGGTCGCGCTCGATGCGACGTTTAAGTTTTCGCAGCTGGGCCTGCGTTGCATGGCGAGCACCATTAGCGAGACATCAATCGGCTTTGCGCTCACGTTACGACCGGGTGACGTCATCGTGCTAATCTCAAACTCCGGCAAATCGCGCCGATTGAATCGTATGGCAAAAGCGGCTCGCAACTGCGGCGCAACCGTAGTCGTCATAAGCAGCGACAGCAAATCCCCGCTCGCGCGTCTGGCAGACTACACTTTTAATACCGTCAACCACGAAGCGCTGCTGACGACAGGCGACTTTGCGTTCTCTAAGATCAGTGCCACGATGATCATCGAAGTCATCTACAACTTCCTGCTGCCCGAGATTGAAGACGCTCGCGAACATATCAGCTACTACGAGGAGCTCATCCAGCCGGATAAGGTCGTTGAGTAAAACGCGTAGTGGGACAAAAATTTCAGTCTATTTTGTCCCATCAACACCGCTAATACGACCTAACCTCGAGCTTCTTTGAGCATCTGCTTTGCGTGGGCCAAGCTTGCCTCCGATTGATCGCCGCTCAACATGCGGGCGATCTCGGCGGTACGCGCTTCGCCGGTCACCTCGTCCAAATGCGTCTGGGGAACATCGCCCGGTTCCTTACTGACAACATAATGTTTGTCGGCCATGACGGCGACCTGCGCCAAGTGGGTTACGACAATCACCTGATGCGTAGCGGCGAGATCTGCCAGCACGCCCGCGAGAGCACGCGCCGTGGAGCCACCGACACCAGCATCGACCTCGTCAAACACCAGCGTATCGACACCGTCCGCGTTACCGAGGACAACCTTGCTTGCCAGCATGACGCGGCTGAGCTCGCCGCCCGACGCAATTCGACGCAGGGGACGCGGCGTCAAACCGGCACCGCTGCGGTATAGCAGCTCGTAGCTCGAAGGACCAACGGGCGTCCACTCAGCACGCGGAAGATCGCGCGACTCCCAGACGAGCTCGGCGCCACCCATCTCCAGGCGCGCCATCTGACGGCCGACCTCGTGGCAAAAGCGCGGGGCTGCGGTATTCCGCGCGCGCTTAAGTGCCTTGGCGGCGGCAAACAACTCGCGCTCGGCGCTCCCGAGTGCCTCACGCGCCTTTTTGATCTGTTCATCGCCATCATCGACCAGAGACAGCAACTCTTGTGAGCGTTCGCGCATGGCAAAAACATCGTCCATGGTGGGACCCCACTGACGCAACAGGCCCTTGAGGTCGGAATACCGCTCACGCATGCGAGCGAGCTCGCGCGGGTCGAAGGCGACGCCATCACGATAGGCACGAAGCTCGTTCGCGCAATCCTCAAGGGAGATACAGGCATCCGAAAGCGCATCGGCAATATCGCCCAGTTTGCGATCGACGGTAGCCATTCGGGAAAGCTCTGCCACGGCGCTGTTCACGGCATCGAGCGCTCCCCCTTCGGCAGCAAGCGATGCATGGGCATCATTAGCCGTGGCAACCAGTACCTCGGCATGTTCGGAGCGCGGCAGCAGTTGTTCGAGTTCCTCATACTCACCCGGCCTGGGGTCGACCTCGGCAATGCGCTCCAGGGCGAAGCGCGCCTCCTCGACACGACTCCCCTGCGCACGCGAGGCCTCTTCGACACGCCGAACCTCCTTGGCGGCAGCGCGCGATGCCTTAAAGCAGGCGCGGTACACATCCAGCGCCTCGAGCGCAGAGCGCCCCGCCCACGCATCGACCATCGCAACGTGATGCGCCGGATCGAGCAAGCGCTGGTGCTCGTGCTGGCCGCACAGATCCATCATCACGCCAACGCACTCCGAAAGCTCGCGCACACTGGCGATGCGGCCGTCAATCTTCACGCGGCTGCGGCCCTCGGCAGAAAGGCTGCGCTGGACCGTGAAGCCCTCCGTGTCGTGCGGGCCGTCAAACAGGCGTGCCTCGACGCTCGCCAGCGTCTCGCCCTCGCGCACCGTCGACGAATCCGCGCGCTCGCCCAAAATAAGCTTGAGGGCCGAGAGCAGCGCGGTCTTGCCGGCGCCGGTCTCGCCAGTCAGGACAGTCAGGCCGGCACTCGGCACCAGCGTCGCCTCGCGAATGAGTGCAATGTTAGAAACCTGCAGCTCATCGATCATGACGGACTCCGTAGAATACGCGGCTCACCGAGTTATAGAAGCTCTCGGGGCCGTAATCGAGCAGCAGCACATCGCCGGGGCCTCGGCGCACGGCCACGCTCTCGACCGTGCCGTCGCAGGTAATAAACTGTCCATCGATAGCGATCGCCGGAACGCTCGGACGATCATCGGACATAAAGATTTCGACGACATCACTCGGCGAAGTCAAGAAGGCACGGGCCTGAATGGTGTGCGGCGCAATGGGTACGCAGACCATGCCCGTATAGTCGGGGCTCACGATGGGGCCACCGGCACTGAGTGCGTAACCCGTAGAACCAGTCGCCGTGGACACGACCACGCCGTCGCCACGCAGTCGATCGATATGGTGGCCCGACACCGTGATGTCGAACTCGACCATATCGGACAGCGGACCGCGGGTAAGCGCCATGTCGTTGAGGGCGAAGGTGCGCACGACATCCTTCGTACCGTCTTCGCGCACGGACACGATATCCGCAGCGATGGTGGCGCGACGGCTCACGTGCAGCTCGCCGGAAAGGGCGTCGCTCACGACCTGCAGAATGTCGCGCTCCTCGGGGCTCGCAGCAGTTAAAAAGCCCAGGTGACCATAGGAAAGACCGAGGATAGGAATCTCGCGATGGTTGAGGATGCGGGCAGCGCGCAGCAGCGTGCCGTCGCCGCCGAGCGTAATGACCAGATCGGAGCCGTCAATATCAGGCGTGCTTTGAATCTTCGATCGCTGGTCGGCAGCCCATGCGACCTCATAGCCCTGGCGCGTCAGCCAAAGCTCGAGCATCAGGCCGCTCTCGACCGCCTCTTGCTTGTAGTAATTGGGAACCAGAAAGACCTTCATAGCGTTGCAGCTTTCTCGCTCAAAACCGATACCTGGGATTGCAGCTCGTCTTGCGTGCGGTCGCCGGGGTCAAATCTCGTGCCGTACAGGAAAAACTCAACGTTGCCCTTGGCACCATGAATGGGTGACACGCACACATCGACCGGGAACAGGCCCTTGGCAGCAAAGAGCTCAACCGCCGCCACGAGTGTATCGCATCGCACGGCGGGATCGGTCACAATGCCGCCCTCGCCCACCAACGCCGCCGGAGCCTCAAACTGCGGCTTTACGAGTGTGCAGAATGCACCCGTAGGCGCCAGGCACGCCAGCACCGCATCGATAATGTTCGCGATGCTGGTAAACGAGACATCACACACAGCCAGGTCGATGGCGCCGGCATAGCCAAGCTCAGGCAGCTGCGTCACGTTTGTGCGCTCATGCAGCGTCACGCGATCGTCCTGACGTAACGACCAATCGAACTGGGCGCGACCAACGTCCACCGAGACAACGGTCGCAGCTCCGCGCTTGAGCAGGCAATCGGTAAAGCCGCCGGTAGAGCAGCCCACATCCAGACAGGCAAGGCCCGTCGGATTGATACCAAACGTATCAAGCGCGCCTTCGAGCTTAAGACCGCCGCGGCCAACATAGGGAATGCGCCCCTTCACGTGCAACGGCAGGCCCGGGGTCACCTTAAGGCCCGGCGAAGTCAAGCGCTCGCCGCCACTCGAGACCAAGCCAGCCATAAGAGTGCGAAGGGCATCCGCGCGATCGGCGCAGATGCCCTGTGAAATCAGTTCGTCATCAAGACGCACGCGTTTCATGAATGCCATCAACCATTCGTATCCGGAGATGCGGCCTAGCTATCCTGGGATTCGTTTGCCGCATCCTCATCGTATTCCTGCTCGAGCTTGTCGGCCTCACGCGGCGTCAGCTCAAACTTGTCGACCATGTCGACCGCACGGGAGCCCAGCTCAATCGCCTCGTCAAACAGATCGAGCGAACGCTCCAAGGAGGTATCCTTGGAGCGAACGGTAGCGATGATCTGATCCAAACGGTCCGAGATCTCGTCAAAGTTGCGGACAGAACCCTCTGGCATGACTACTCCTCGACGGAGTCGGCCTCGACGGCCTCAGCAGCGTCCGCGCCCTCGGCCAGCACGCCAGCCTCGGCCTGAGCAGCTGCAACCTTTGCGGCAGCCTCGGCAGCCTGTGCCTCCTCGCGAGCGCGATCTTCGGCCAGCAGTTCTTGGTACAGGTCCTCGCCCGGCAGCTCCTCGCTGCGAGCGATCTTGCCCAGCACGCCGTTGACGAACGACGCGGACTGGTCGGTGCCATAGGCCTTAGCAAGCTCGACGGCCTCGTTGATCACGATGGCGTCCGAGACCTCCTCGTCGGTGAGGAAACGCATCTCGTAAACGGCGATACGCAGCAGATTGCGGTCGGCGCCGGGCATGCGCATAAGATCCCAGTTCTTGGCAACGGAACGCAGAGCGCAGTCGATGCGGTCGATATGCTCGTAGGCACCGCGGCACAGCTCCAGCGCATAGGGGTCGAGGGGACCCTTCGAAATCAGGAAATCACCCTCGAGGACGCGCTCGAGCGGGCTGTCCGTGGCCTCGGCCTGGAACAGCAGCTGCAGCGCCTGACTGCGGGCAAGCGTACGCCCGCGATAAACCTTAAGGCTCAAAGGTTACTCCTTGGGGAAAACGAGGCCGTCGATGCAAACGTCAACGCGCTCGACCTCAACGCCCACCTGGGCATCGATGGCGGCGACCACGGCGGCGCGAACGGCCTCGGCGAGTTTCTTGAACGGATAGCCAAAGAACACCACGACACGCACGGTAAGTGCGAGCTTGTCGCCGACGACCTCGGCCTCGACCGCCGGCTCGGAAGCCGGGGCCTTGGACGAGAGCATCATGGAGACAAGGTTGGTGGCAAGGTCCTTGACGCCAACGGAGGCGATGCCCTCGACATCGGACACGGCGCGCGAGACGATGGCGGTCAGAACATCGGGCGAAATGCCGATGCCGTCAATCTTGATTTCCTGGGGCATGAATCCTCCTAGAAGAGTTGGTTGCTAGACGCGGGAGACGAACTTGCCGTCGCGGGTGTCAACCTTGATGACCTCGCCCTCATTGAGGTACATGGGGACCTGGATAACAGCGCCGGTGTCGATCGTGGCCGGCTTGGTGGAACCCTGGACGGTGTCGCCCTTAAAGCCCGGGTCAGTTTGGACGATAGTGGTCTCGATGAACATCGGCGGGGTCACGCCCATGAGCTCATCGTCGGCGAAGAGCAGCTGGCAGATGTCGTTCTCGCGCAGCCACTTGGAGTTCTCGCCCACCATGTCCTCGGGAACGGGAACCTGCTCATAGGACTCGTTGTCCATGAAGATGTAGTCGGTGCCATCGTTGTAGAGGTACTGGAACTCACGGGTGGTGAGCATGACGCTCTCGAACTTGGTGCCGGCGTTGCAGGTGTTCTCGACGACGCGGCCGCTCTTGATGTCGCGGGTCTTGTAGCGCACAAACGCGCCGCCCTTGCCCGGCTTGACATGCTGGAACTCGACGATGGTGTAGACCTTGTCCTTGATGCGGAGACCGAGGCCGTTCTTGAAGTCGGCGGTAGAAATGGTAGGCATAGCGACCTTTCTTGTTATGGGCAGAACGCACAAGCGTCCAAATTACATACGATAGAAATTATACACTTGCAGACGGCGCCTGCGGCGAGCGCATAAAAAGAGAACGCGGGGCGTCCGAATCGATCCGGACGCCCCGCCCCAAACTATCTACCGAAGTAGACTAGCAGTCGATAACGTGCAGGTCGTGCGGGGTCTTGGTGAAGGGCTCGTAGCCGTTCTCGGTGACCACGCCATAGTCCTCCAGGCGCACGCCGCCCACGCCGGGCAGGTAGACGCCGGGCTCCATGGTGATAACCGAGCCGACCTCGATGGTGTTCTTGCTGCGGTTGAAGTTGGGCAGCTCGTGGATATCGATACCGACACCGTGGCCCAGGCCATGGTTATAGTAATCGCCATAGCCGGCATCGCCGATGATCTTCTTGGAGAGCTTGAAGATGTCGTTGCCCTCGACGCCCGGATGGATGGCGGCGACGCACTCCTCGTGCGTACGGCGCACGAGCGCGTACAGGTCGAGCTGCTCCTGGGTGGGCTCGCCCATCACGACGGTACGAGTCATGTCGGAGCGGTAGTCGCAGTATCCCGCGCCGTAGTCCATCAGGACAAAGTCGCCCTTCTCGATCACGCGGTCGCTCGGGACGGCATGCGGGTTGGCGGTGTTGGGGCCGCTCGCGACGATGGAACCGAAGGCCAGGCTGTCGGCACCGTTGGCGAACATAAAGTTCTCGAGCTCGTTGCGTACCTGCTTCTCGGTCATACCGGGCTTAATAAAGCCGAGCATGTGCTGGAAGGCGGCATCGGTGATCGACTGCGCATGGCGCATGAGCTCGATCTCCTCGGCGTCCTTGATGGCGCGCATCTTGCGGATGTCGTCGTGCATCAGCGGCAACATACAGGCGACGGAGCGGTCCTCCAGGCCGCGCTGAATACCCTGGTAGAAATTAATCTGCATATCGTCCTCGACAGCGCAGACGCGGCATTTGTTGGCCGCGATCTTGCCGGCGACCCAACCGGGGATGGTGCCCTCATCCATGTCGTAGACCCAAGGGCTGCCGGCGGGCGTGTTCTCCTCAAAGCTGTTGAGGTAGCGCGAGTCGGTATGGAACAGGCACTGGTCGGCCGTAATAAACGCAGCGTGCGGGAACTCGAAGGTGTAGTCGAAGACGCCCTTCACACCCGTAAGCCAACGAAGGTTGGCCTCGTCGCGCACCACGATGGCGTCGTAGCCACGCTCGACCATCAGGGCACGGACACGCTCGATACGACCGGCAGGACCGGCAGCAAACTCAGACATGCAGATTCCTTTCTTGTTGTCTCTATATAGACGGGACGGGTCTCAACCGAACGACGGAATCGCATGCGATCCGCAACCGATTGGAAACCCGCCCCTCAACATGATACGAAAGACGATGGAAGTCAATAAATCTTAGAGAAGTTCTTTGCGAGAAGCCAAGTAAGCGTGAGCATGGCGCTCAAGAACCTCGTCCTCAACGTTCGTTAGGCGAATGGCGCCGAGTGCCGCGGGCAGCGGCAGCATGCTGCGGTTTGAGCGCGCGAACTGCTGCCTACGGAACTCCTCGATATATGCGGCAGGCTCCAGATCGAAGGCAAGTTCCTCGATACCAAAGTCCTCCAAGCAGTCATCGACCTCAAAGACGTAATCGATATCGAAGTCGCAGGCATCATGTGCTAGGCGCGCCTCAAAGCGCATGCCCTCGGACAACAGCTGGTAGGCAGGGACCTGCGAGGCGGCATCGCCCAAGCAAGCGCGCAGGGTACGCTCCCCCGTCTTGCCAAAATCGAGCGCATGGCGGGCGCTCGGGTTCGTGGCCATCAGTACGTCCTTGCGGGCAGTCTGAGACCATTGAACAGCATTGACGAGCGCGACTTCCTCGCCCGAGAGAATCTCGGGGACGGTCTCAATAAACTGATTCCAGCGGGACTTACTGCTCGAAAGCATGGTGCCAACAAGTACCACAAAGCCGAGCTTGAGGTCCTCGGGGTCCGTCTCGCGAACAAGGTCGAGGTCACAAACGACCAAGCCCGGTTCGGGACGAAACGCGATAGCGGGAAGCGCATTGGCCGACGAGGCGACGAGCGGCTTCATGGTCGTCGCGACCGTGAGCATGGCGTCGAACGTCGTCGGCAGCAGCGCGCACTCGGTGCGACCGCACCACTGGTTGGCGCACCAGCTAACAACCGAGCAGGTTGCGACATCGCCAACGGCGACAACCAGATCGTCGCAGGTAATGCCGTTGACAGACAGGGCGCCAAAGATAGCATCGGCATCGGCCAGCGTGGCACCAGCAGGCGAAACCTCGAGGACTAGCAGCGACACGGCAAAACCGGCGTCGACCAGAGCATGCTCGACGACCTCACCAAAACGCTCGGATGTGGCGTCGTCCCAAACCACCATCGCGCGCTTAGGCTTGCCCACAGCAGAGGCAAACATGCGCGGTAGCTCCTCGAACGCGCCCAATCCGACGCGGACATCGACGCTGCGGTTTTGGAAATTGATCAGTTGACGGCGAATCATAGCAGTCCACGCTCCAAAAGCATCTCGGCACAAAGGTAGGAAACGTCCTCGAAGGACTTGTTGCGAATATCAAGGGTAAGGTCAGCGGCCTGGCGATACAGCGGACGGCGATGCTCAAACAGGCGCGCAGCATGCTCGGGCGAGCGGAAATCGGGGCGCGTGTCGGACCGACGAATCTGGCGAATCGAATCCTCGAAGTCGCCCTCGAGGTACACGCACGTACCCATTTCGTGCATCAGCTCAATATTCACCGGCGTCTCGACGATACCGCCCCCGCACGAAACCAACAGGCTGCGCTCGCTTTGGAGCGAACGGAGCGCCGAGGTCTCGAGCTCGCGAAAACGATCCTCGCCCTCGGTCTCAAAAATCTCGGTTACCGACTTGCCGCAACGGCGCACGACCAGGCGGTCGGTATCGATAAAACGCCGCTTAAACATAGTGCCGACGTTGCGCGCGAGCGTCGATTTGCCCGCGCCCAAAAAGCCGATAAAGAAGATATGGTCGCAGCCGTGTTTGGTGTGCTGGGACATAGCGAGACCTAATCCTCGCAGGGAAGGTCGCGCAGGGCCCGGCGCTCAAAGATACGGAAGATCTGCGTATACCACAGGTCCTGCGTCGCCTGCGGCTTTACCAAGATGGTATCGACGCCGGCGAAGTTGCCGCTCCACACGTCCGTGTAGAGCTGATCACCGATCAGCACCGCCTCGTCGGCCGTGGCGCCGAGGCGCTTAAGACCCGCCTTGAGGGCAAACGGCGCCGGCTTCATGGCGTGGCTGATGGCCTCGAGTCCCAGCTCGCGTGCAGAGCTCATGACCTGGTCGCGATGCCAGTTGTTGGACACCATGCACAGCTTAAAGCCTTTGGCGCGGGCGGCATCGAGCCAAGCGGAAACCGCGGCGGGAACCTGCTCGGTGTCGCGCGGCACCAGGGTGTTATCGCGATCGAGCAGAATGGCGCGTTTGCCGTCGGCCCACAGGGTATCAAGGTCGATGCGATCGACCGAGGCAACGTATCGTTTGGGGCTAAAAATCCTCATGCTAATTCCAAGACTGTTGATGCTCTTCGTAGGTTTGCGAGAAGTACTCCTCGTCCTGCGTAATGTAGAAATACAGGTCATCGGAGTCGGTCGGCTCAAGCGTGGCCTTGAGTGCCTCGAGCGACGGAGAGCAGATGGGCGTGGGCGGCAGGCCCTCATGCTTATAGGTGTTATACGGGCTATCGCTCTGCAGGTCGTCGGCGGTAACCTCGCCACCGGTGACATACATCATGGTCGCATCGCTGTTGAGATAGCGCAGACCGTCGAGCTTGCCGGCAAGGCGGTTGTAGAAGACCGAGGCCACGTGCGCACGTTGATCGGCGTTGAGGCCCTCGCGCTCAACGATAGAGGCCAAGTTGACGATGTCGTAGTCGGACATCTCCACACCGTAGCGCTCCTTGATCTTGGCTTCGCAGCTCGCAAAGTCAAGCGACTTGTACTCGGTCTTAAACTGATCGAGCATAGCGCGAATCACGTCATCGGCCGTCGGCGAATCACCCAACGAATAGGTCTTGGGGAACAAGAAACCCTCAAGCGAGTCGTTGGCGGCGCCCTTAAGGAAGCTATAGTCGTCCACGTAGTTGGAGGCCTTGGCCTGGTTGAGGAAGTCTTCCTTAGAGATGCCGCCGTAGGCCTGGGCCACACGGTCGGCAACTTGATCGACCGTTAGGCCCTCAGGGATAGTCAGCGCATTGGAGCCCGCGTTGGGGCCTTCCATGAGCTGCTGAACAACCTTGGTCGCATCCATGAGTGTGGTGAACGAATAAGTACCAGGCTTGAGCGACATATCGGCGTTGAGCTTTTTCACCGCCGCATAGTAATCCTTTGGATTCTCGACGATATGGTTCTCGGAGAGAATCGAAGCGATCGTATCGCCCGATGCACCGTCGGGAATGGTCACCGTAACCTGCTGACCAGCCGTGACCTTCGTATCCTCACCGGCAAAGAAGCCCTTGACGGCCGGCACGACAAAGAAAGCAATCGCAGCAAGCGCGAGCACCGCCACCACAATGCCGATGATCATGGGAACCGGAGAACTCTTCTTTTGAGCACCGCGACGAGCATGCGTGTTGTAGCTCGAACGGGTCGCCGGAGCAACGCCATGCGAACCGCGAGCGTGATGCGAATGCGATTGGGGGGTCTGCGTTCGCTGGGTAGGTACCTGCTGCTTAAAGCGGGTGCCGCCTGCAGGCTGGGCCGTACGAGCAGAAGGCTGCTGAGCCGCATGAGAAGCCGGATGCTGAACCGAACGAGCAGAAGGCTGCTGACCCGTCCGTTGAACAGGTTGGGCCGAACGAGAGAAGGACTGCACCGGGCGCGCGGCAGGCTGAGCTGCGCGCTGCGTCGGCTGTGCCGGACGCTGGCCAGGCTGGGCAGGGCGCGACTCCGGCTGACGTGTACGATTCGGCTGGCGCGGATCGGAAGCACTAGGCATGCTGGACCTCCTCGTTTTTACGATCGAGCCACGTCTGCAAAAACAGGCTGGCGGCAATCATGTCGATCTTGCCCCTCATCTGCTTTTCGTTGAGTCCCTGCTCGCGCAGGATACGCTTGGCCTCTTGCGAGGACAGACGCTCGTCCTCAAACTCCAGCGGAAGATCGAGCTCGTCGGCAATCTTTTGCGCCACAGCGGCAACGCGCTCGGCCTGAGGGCCGGGCTCACCGGCCATGGTCAGGGGACGTCCGCTTACCAGGATGTCGGGCTCATAGTCCTCGACCAGGTAGCGGAACGTCTTGGCCATACCGGTGACCTCGGCGGCCGGGAGCACCTTGACGGGCATCGCCATCTTGCCATCACGGCTCGAGACGGCGATGCCAATCCTGGTCTCCCCTATGTCCAACGCAAGCGCGACCACAGTGACTTCTTAGATTCTTAGGCGCCGAGCGCGGTCTTGGCGGCCGCGAGGGCATCGGCGATACCGGCGGCGTTCTTGCCACCGGCCTGGGCCATGTTGGGACGGCCGCCACCGCGACCGTCGACCAGGCCCGCGATCTGCTTGATCACATTGCCGGCGTGGAAACCGGCCTTGACGGCGTCATCGGAACCAGCGGCGAGCAGGGCCGGGGTGCCCTTCTCGGTCACGCTCGCGACGACGCAGGCGACAGGGCCGGCGACCTTCTGGTGCACGGTATCCCATACGTTGCGCAGGTCGGCAGCCTCAAGGCCCTGCAGCTCGGCGACGACGAGCTTGTAGCCATCGAGCTCGACGGCGCCCTCGATGGCGCTGGAGATGGCGTCGGAGGAGCCACCGGTCAGCGCCTTCTTGAGCTTGTTGGACGTCTCGCGCAGCTCGGCCTGCAGGTTCTCCACGCGAGCGGGAACCTCGTCGACGCGGCACTTGAGCGCAGCGGCGGCGGCGTCAACGAGCGCCAGGCGGTCGGCCATATAGTCGAGAGCACCCTTAGAGGTCACGGCCTCGATACGGCGGACGTTCGAGCCCGTAGAGGACTCGGAAATAATCTTGAACAGGCCGATCTCGGCGGTATTGGCAGCGTGCGTGCCACCGCAGAGCTCGCGAGAAAACGGCTGGTCCTCGGCGCCCACGGAGACGACGCGGACGACATCGCCGTACTTCTCTCCAAACAGAGCGACAGCGCCGGCAGCCTTAGCCTCGTCGATGCCCATAACACGGGTCACGACCGGCTTGGAGGCGAAGATCTGCTGGTTGACCAGGTCCTCTACAGCCTTGAGCTGCTCGGAGGAAAGGGCCTCGAAGTGCGTAAAGTCAAAGCGCAGGTGCTCGGGCGTCACCAGCGAGCCGGCCTGGGAGACGTGCTCGCCCAGGACCTGCTTAAGGGCAGCGTCGAGCAGGTGCGTGGCGGTGTGATTGCGGCGCAGGAAGCCACGGCGCTCGGCGTCGAGCGCGGCGGTAACAGCGGCACCGACAGTCAGCGTGCCATCGGCAACGTGCGCGACGTGGGCATACAGGCCGTTGTGGTTCTTGGTGTCGGCAACGGTCAGAACAACGCCCTCGGCGGAAAGCTTGCCGGCATCGCCCTGCTGACCACCCATCTCGGCATAGAACGGGGTGCGGTCGAGCACGACCTCGACGTCCTCGCCGGCGGCAGCGGACTCGACGGACTCGCCGTTGCGCACGATGGCGACAACCTTGGCGCCCTCGATGACGTCGTTGTCATAGCCATCGAACTCGGTCGCAGCGACCTTGTCGGAAAGCTCGACCCACACGTCGTTGAAGCTGCCCCAGGCATCGCCCTTGGCGTTGGCGCGGGCGCGGGCCTTCTGGTCCTCCATGCAGGCAGTGAAGCCGTCCATGTCGACGTCGTGGCCAGCGGTGCCGGCGATCTCGACGGTCAGGTCGATGGGGAAACCAAAGGTGTCGTGAAGCTTAAAGGCAACATCGCCCGGAAGCACAGCGCCCTCGGCAAGCGCGGCCAGAGCCTCGTCCAGGTAAACGCGGCCGTTGTCGAGCGTCGTGGAGAAGCGCTCCTCCTCGGAGGCAACGATACCCTTGACGAGCGCGACGTTCTTGAGCAATTCGGGATAGGCCTCGCCCATCTGAGCGTTGACCTCGTCGATAAACTTGGTCAGGAAGGCACCCTCGATGCCCAGCAGGCGACCGTGGAAAACGGCGCGGCGGAGCAGGCGGCGAAGGACGTACTCACGACCCTCGTTACCGGGAAGGATGCCGTCCGAGATCATAAAGTCGACAGCACGGGAGTGGTCGGCGATGATGCGAAGAGAACGGCTGGCGCCGGAGTAATCGTCGGCGTCATAGGTCTTGCCGCTGATCTCCTCGCCCAGCTTGATGAGGTGCTGCATCAGATCGCCGTCGTAGTTAGCGGTCTTGTGCTGCATGATAGCGGCCATACGCTCCAGGCCCATGCCCGTATCGAGGTTGCGGTGCGGCAGCTCCGGCATGGAGCCGTCCTCCTGGCGGTCGTACTGGGTAAACACGAGGTTCCAGAACTCAAGGAAGCGGTCGCAGTCGCAGCCAGGCTTGCAGTCGGGGCTGCCGCAGCCGACCTCCTCGCCCATGTCAAAGTAGATCTCGGAGCACGGACCGCAGGGACCGGTGGGGCCAGCGGCCCAGAAGTTGTCGTCCTCGCCCAGGCGGGAGATGTGGTCCTCGGCAACGCCCAGAGAACGCCACACGTCGTGGGTCTCGTCGTCCTCGGTAAAGACGGTAAAGTACAGGCGGTCGAGCGGCAGCTTGAACTCCTTGGTGATGAGCTCAAAGGCCCAAGCGCAAGCCTGCTCCTTGGAGACGCCGCCAAAAGAGAAATCGCCAAGCATCTCGAAGAACGACAGATGACGGCCGTCCTCGCCGATGCAATCGATGTCATTGGTGCGGACGCACTTCTGGCAGGAGATCGCGCCGATCTCCTTCATGGTCTTCTTGCCCTGGTAGTACTCCTTAAACTGGTTCATGCCGGCGTTGGCAAGCAGCAGAGAAGGATCGTCGGGGACGAGGGACGAAGAAGGATAGAGCTTAAGACCGCGCTCCTCAAAGAAGTTGAGGAACTTAGAGCGAATCTCGGCCGTAGTCATTGACGGGTAGTCAGCACTCATAGAGGGAATCTCCTCGGTTTCACATCGAAACAGTTCAAACGTAACGATATTACCATCCCGCCGCGTATGTGCAAAAAAGAGGGCCGGCACAATGCCGGCCCTTCAGCGAAATTGCATGTTAGCGCGTATGAATGTTAACCCGAATTACCCCGCTAGTTGTCGTCATCGTCCATGGAGCCGTCGATGCCGGTTTTGGTGTCGTCGTCCGAGTTGGAGTCATCGTCCTTGGCGAAGGGGTTCTTGAAGAAGCCCGTGGCATCGGGCTGCAGGCTCGAGAGTTTAATCCAGGGATTATCGAGCTCGGGCTTGGGCATGGCCTTGGCCTCGGGCGCAGTCTCATTGCCGATGAGCTCGGACTCATAGATGAAGGTGTCGTCGCCGAGCGCGTCATAGGCGGCGACCGGGTTGCCATCGGCATCGCGGTACGGTGTGCCCTTAAACACGGCGCCGTCATAGGCCACAAGCTGGCGACCGGTCTCGTTCTCGAAGTAGTACACGAAGATACCCTTGAGGGCCGCGCACAGTGGAATGGCAATAATCATGCCGATGGGGCCCATGAGTGCCGAGCCAATAACGAGCGCCGTGAGGCTCATAATGGGATGCACCTGCACCGAGCTCTGCATAACCTTAGGCGAAATCACGTTATCGGTGACGTTTTGCGCGACCATCGTCACGATGAGCGTCCATAACGCCAACATGGGGCTGAACATGAAACCGAGCACTGTGGCGATTGCCGCGCTCACCCAAGGACCGACGACCGGAACCAAATGCATGATGCCGGTAAAGATAGCCATGAGCGCCGCATACGGATGGCCGATGATCATAAAACCGATAAAGGCGAGGAAACCACCGCAGATGGACGTCACGACCATACCGCGCATGTAGCCGCCGACAGAGCGAGAAAGGATGGCGACCATAAAGCGGTACGAGGTCTCCTTCTCCTGACCGATGATGGTGCAAATCTCGTGGTGCATGCGAGGGTAGTCGCAGGCCATCCAGTACGCAAGCACCAGACCAAGGAAGATCACGAACAACTGCGAGGCCGTATTGGTGATGAGCGGGAACACACCGCGGCCAAGCTCGGCAGCGATCTGAGACACATACTTCGATGCCACGGCAACCAGCGACGACAGGTTGTCGTCCAAATACTCCTTGAGCGGCGTGTTGTTGAGCGTCTTGGCATGCGAGATCATATCGTTGAGGTCGCCACCCGCAACACGAAGCTGCTCGGGCAGGAGGCTCAGGACTTCCATGATCTGACCAAAGAGAATCGGCGACAAGATGCAAACGACACCGACGAGCACGGCAACAACAACAATTAGCGCGATAAGCGAACCGATGCCGCGATTCACGCCATGGTGCTCGAGCCAGTTGGTGATCGGGGACATCACAAAAGCAATGATGGAGCCAACGGCAAGAAACTCAATAACCGGTGCCAGGATGCCCATAAGGTTAAAGATGACAGCAGCAATAACAATGCAGCCGACAACAGCCCAAATGCGCAGCGTCAGAACGCGGGTGTCGCGCAGCACGCGATCGGTTTGTTGGGGGTGCTCACTCATGAACGAATCATCACTCCGTCGGGGTCGATCTTGTCCTGAATCTTCTTGAGGGTGCGGCGCAGTAAGCGCGAGACCTGCACCTGCGAGATGCCCAGCTTCTTGGCGATCTCAATCTGGGTCATGCCCTTTACAAAGCGCAGCTCGATGACTTCGCGCTCGCGCGGCGAGAAATCGCGGATGGCCTCTTCAATGACCAGACGGTCATCGGTAAAGTCGAGCTCGTTGTCGTCGTCGGCGTAGCGGTCGAGAATCGAGGGCGCATCGTCGGAATCGGACGCACCAGGAGCCTCAATGGGCACCGAGGTATAGGCCGAAGACGATTCCATAGCCTCCAGGACCTCGTCGACGGTCACGTCCAGGTACTCAGCGATCTCCTCAACCTTGGGCGAACGCTGTAGCTCGTTGGTAAGTTTGTCAGTAGCCTGGTTGACCTTGGCCGAGAGCTCCTGCAGACGACGCGGTACGCGCACACTCCAGCCCTTGTCACGGAAGTGACGCTTGATCTCGCCCAAGATAGTGGGCGTCGCAAACGTGGTGAACTCAAGTCCGCGTTCGGGATCAAAGCGGTCGATAGCCTTGAGCAGACCCAGATAGCCAACCTGCATCAGGTCGTCGAGCGGCTCGCCGCGATTCTTAAATTTGTTGGCAAGAAACCTTACCAGGTTCATATGGGACATGACGAGCTGCTCGCGGGCGTCCGGATCACCGGTCTCCTTATAGCGACGAAACAGCTCGCGGGTTTTCTCCTTGTCCCAAGCGGTCTTGCCGCTCCGGGAACGTTCGGTCATATTAGATATCCGCCTTGAGGTCGAGGGAAAGCGTCAGGGGCGCCGCAGTCTTTTCGTAGGAGTCGCACACGCTCGCCAAAATAAGCTCGGCATAAACAGCAGCCTGGTCATCCTCGTCGACAGTGGCCTGATCGCCAAAGGTAAAGGTCATGCCAACGTGAGATTCATCGACATCGAATTTGATTGAGATGTCATCGGAATCAACAGCCGTGCAGCCAAAAATAAAGGCTTCCTCGGCAGCCATGCGGATGTCCTCGATGCGATCGACAGACATGGAACACAGGGCACCAACGTTGGCTGCCGTCATGCGCACAAGGCGAGCGAGACGCGGGTCGCCGGCAACGGTCAGCGTGATGGGGCAGGTTGCTTCGCTACTCATCGCAGGACTCCTCAGAGGTCTCGGCGGGCGTGTAGGTGTAATACTGGGCTGCTTTAGCAGCAGGCTTCTGTGCATCATTGTCACCAGCAGCGACATCGTCCCCGGCTTCGCCAATCAGGACACGCTCGGTCGGCTGCTCGGCTTCTTCGGCAGCGGAAAGCTTGCGCTCGGCGTCGGCCGCGGGAGTCTTCACCTTGTTAAAGAGTTTCTGCACGGCACCGGCAGCGGAGTCGGTCACACTCGACACGGCATTGCTGGCCTCGGCCATGCTGCCGGTGACCTCGGAAATATCGCGGACGACCGCCTCGACTTCTACGAGGTTGGAGGTAAGGGCATCAACTGCCGTCTTACTCGACTTAAGCAGCGGCTCCATCTGGGCAAGTGCCGGCGTAAGCTCGTCGACAGCGCCGTCGAGTTTTGCCACCACCGGCTGCGCCTCGGCGATGGTGTTATTGAGGTCGTTCACGGTCTTATCGAGCGAGTCGACAACGTTGCGGGTCTTGCGCAGGGTAAGCGCGAGCTCAACAATAGCCCACACGCCGGCAAAGGCAAGCACCAGCAGGGCGATTTGAATGGGACTCATACAAGCCTCCCGAAGGAATCGAAATACAGACGCCTTTCATGGTACCCCAAAGAAGGGGGAAGATACCCAAAGGGAATGTGCGAGGTGCCAAGGACCTACTTGGGCGCGTTACCGCTACGGTCGCGTTCGCTTTGCTCTACGCGCCACTCTTCCCAGCCGCGGCCCGCAGGCTGCCAGAACGCGCCACGCTCCAGCCCTTCGGGCAAATAGCGCTGATCGACCCAGCCTTCGGGATAATCGTGCGGGTATTTATACACACCGTAGTCGTCGCTGCCTGGGCGATGGCGATCGCGCAGATAACTCGGCACCTCGCGAAGCCCACTAGAGTGGATATCGGCCAGCGCCGCATCGATCGAAGCCTCACACGCGTTGGATTTAGGAGCCAAGCACACATAGAGCGCAGCCTGAGCCAGGTTAATACGGCACTCGGGATAGCCAATGACCTCGGCAGACTTAAACGCGGCATGCGCCACCAAAAGCGCCTGCGGATCGGCGTTGCCAACGTCCTCAGAAGCCTGAATCATAATACGGCGAGCGATAAACTTGGGATCTTCACCCGCATCAATCATGCGCGCGAGCCAATAGATCGTGGCATCGGGGTCGCTACCGCGCATAGACTTAATAAACGCACTGATAATGTCGTAGTGCATGTCGCCGTTTTTGTCGTACGAAAAGCCACGACGCGGGTTGGCAATTTTTACGTCATCCACGGTGATGGGATAGCGCTCCCCCGCCGCCGGCGCCGGCGTTCCCTCGGTATCGGGACGCGTGACGGCAATCTCGCTCGCCAGTTCGAGCGTCGTGAGCGCCGAGCGAGCGTCACCCGCTGCCAGCGTGCAGATGGTCTTAACCGTATCCTCATCGACCAAGAACTTGCCGTTCAAACCCTGCGGAGCCTCGAGTGCACGCTCGATCAGCGTGGCAATGTCCTCGTCTTTAAGATGCTCAAGCTCCACCACGCGACCGCGCGAGAGCAATGCCGAGTTGACCTCGAAGTACGGATTCTCCGTCGTGGCGCCAATCATAATAACGGTACGGTTCTCAACCGCATGCAGCAATGCATCCTGTTGTGACTTCGAAAAGCGATGAATCTCGTCGATAAACAGGATGGTGCGACGGTCGTACGTATTCAGACGCGTCTTGGCCTCGTCAATCACGCGGCGAAGATCCTTTACGGTGCCCGTCACGGCGCTGACTTCGACAAACTCACTCTTGGTATGGTTGGCGATAATATGTGCCAGCGTCGTCTTGCCCGTACCGGCCGGCCCGTACAGAATCACACTCGACAGCACGTCGTGCTCAATTGCGGCACGCAACCACGAGCCCTTACCGACGGCCTTTTGCTGGCCCACATACTCGTCGAGCGAATTGGGCCGCATGCGCACCGCGAGCGGCGCATTTTTAAAGGAACGCTCGCGCGTCGAGGCAGAAAAAAGGTCGTCCATAGCCATCCCGTGCATCAATCAAAAACGTTTTCAACTAACCAGTATACCGAAAGGATACGAACTACCGTTCGTTAATATAGGTACGGTGCGGAAACTTTAAACCAGGGAACAGCTTACTCGTCAGCTCGCAGAAATAACCGTCCGTCATACTCGCGATATAATCCACCACGGCTTGATCCTTGTCGTCCTGCCAGGCATAGGTGCGATCGTAGTAGGAAAGCTGCTGCTCAATGCGCGAAATGTGGTGCTTAAAGATATACGAAGACTCGTCGCCTTCGTTTATATCCTGCAGGCAACGGTCGTAAAGCTTTTCGAATGCCTCACGCAGCTCCGCCTCGGAATCGCCCTCGATACCGCCCTTGCTGTAGATCTTCTCGTAGTTCTCGCGCTTGGCCCGGCGGATCTCCTCAAACAGGTCCTCACTCATCTCGATACGCGGTTTACCGTAGCTATGCTCAACGATGTCGATGGAAGCGTGCGTGAGGATCCAGCTGTTATAGGCCCCGCCCCGACCGTCGTCAAAAGCGTCGGGCGACAGAAGGCCTGCCGCAATGGCGTCTTGTCGATCGCGCCCAACGTAGGCAAGGATATCCGAGATGCGAACCACGCAGCCCTCGAGCGTCATGGGACGCAGGTGCTCAATCGCGCTATAGCCCGTGGCGATACAGTCCTCAACCGTCTGATCGAACTGGTCAAAGGAGCCCATGTCCGAAAGCTCAAACACACGCTGCTCATATTCGCCGTTGTGGCATAGCACGCCATCGAGCGTCTGAAGCGACACGTTACGGCCGTACAGCGCATCGAGCACACGGACCGACTGCACGTTATGGAAAAAGTAACGACCCGTGCGCTCGAGGTAAATATCATTGAGGAATCGCTCACCGGCATGGCCAAAGGGCGTGTGTCCCAAGTCGTGGCCCAGGCCAATCGCCTCGATCAGATCGCAGTTGAGCCCCAGGGCGCGACCGATATCGCGCGCAATGCGCGAGACAAGCTGCACGTGCAAACCGCGGCGCGACAGATCATCATTGCTACGGAAGCTAAAGACCTGCGTTTTGCCTGCATAACGCGTGTACGCAGGAAGATGAAGAATCTTTTCGGTATCGCGCATAAATGCCGGACGCATAAGCGTGCCTTTGTCGGCAGCGCGATCAATACGACGAATGACCTGATCGTCGTTGCAACGATACGGGTTAACATAGCCCGAAGCACGATCGGTGGCAATGCGCTCGACAAGTTCGGGCGACAACGCCGAGGGAATACGGTCCATGCGCGCCTTAATGACGGCCGTTTCTTGAATAGTTGCCATGGCATGCTCCTTAAGAAGGATGCGCAATCGGTTACAAAGTGCAGCCCACGACCTCGATTATGGCAAAAATCGGCACTAAAAACGGGAGCAATGGCAGGGAGCGCGATTTTGTGAAGAGACAGGAGAGGGCCAGGGCCAGGAGTGCGACGGCAAATGCAACGATGCCACCCATAGGGTCGAGCGTGCAAAGCGCGAAGAGCGCCTTGGCATCCCCCATGCCGATGCCCGGGATTTGGCGAAGACGACGCCAGAGGGACTCAGTCAGCACGAGAGCAAGATACACAATGACGGCAAGACCCGCGTGGTCAAGCGCTGTGTTCAAACCGAGGTCGAGCAAAACACCCGCCAACGCCGCCACGGCACATGCGCCGGCAAGCCCATTGGGAAACCGTCGCTCTCGGGCATCAATTGCCATGCCGGCAAAGATGCAAATCCAAAACGGGATATAGACCATCGGACGCCTCCTCGAGCTGCATCGCAAAAGCAAAAACCACCACACCTTTGCGGTGGTTTTGGTGGTGGTTATTTGGCGCCTTGCATGACCTCGTCAAGGGTAACGTTGACGGCGTGCTGCGTCGGCACCCAGTCGACCTTCAGGAACAACGCGGCCACCGTGATGGGGATATAGCTGAACATAAAGATCGGGAAGGTAAACAGGTTAGTCACCAGACGCCACTTTTGCGCGCAGTGAATGTGCTTGTACTCAAAGATAGTCGTGAGCAGCGCCAGGATAAAGAAGGTCTGATACATCATGGCGAAGGTCATAATGAGCGAAGCGGCGCACGCCTGCATCTCGACTTCGGTAGCCAAGAAACCATGCGAAAGGCCACCCACAATCAAGAACGTCGCATTAGCGAGCATCGAGATCAGCGATAGCAGCATACCCGGGGCGATCGTCATGAACATGTCGTAGGCGGCAAATCGATGATAGCGGAACGTCGACTTGACCAGATGTTTGCCGTAGGTAAAGAACACCTGGTAAAAGCCCTTGGTCCAGCGCATACGCTGCTTCCAGGATGCCTTGAACGTCACGGGTTGCTCGTCAAAGAACTCCGCAGGCGCATAACCGATGCGAATGCCGTGAATGGCGCAGAACGTGGTGAACTGAATATCCTCGGTCAGCGTATGGAACTGCCAACCGTGCATGCCCTCGATAACGCTGGCGGAGATGAGGTAGCCCGAACCAGAGACAGCGCAAGAAGTCTTGCAGATGTTGCGCGCGTTATTGAGAAAGCGCGCCTCGCGCAGGTACCAAGTAGCATTAGCTGCCGAGATCCACGAGCTGCCAAAATTCTTGGAGTTACGATAGCTCGTGACCACATGGAAGCCCTGGTCAAAGGCATCGTTCATCTTGGAGACATAATCGCGGGAGATGACGTTATCGGCATCGAAGATAAAGTAGCCCTCAAACGTGTCGGGATACTCGTTGAGAATGCGATCGAAACCAAAGTCCATGACCCAGCTCTTGCCCTTTCGGGCCAGGTCATTGCGCTCGTAAACAATGGCACCGGCCTCGCGTGCGAGCTGCGCGGTGTTGTCGGTGCAGGCGTCGGCAACGACAAAGACCTCGATAAGCTCGGACGGATAGTCCTGGTCCTTGATGGAGCGTACGAGATTGGCAATTACGGCTTCCTCGTTATGCGCAGCAATGAAGAAGGCATAGCGGTGAAGTTTTTTGGCCTTGGGAGGCGCGACCTCGCCACGAAGAGCGCCAATGACAAAGAAGACCACCTGGTACAGAAAGCAGACCGTGAGCAGCGTGACAACAATCTGGTTGAAGATCACGATGGGTGTGTTGGTTTGTAAAAAGGCGAGCATGCAGGCTCCCGAGAACGCGTTACGTAAACAACCGTATATCTTACCGCAGGCTTACCGAGTTCAAGAAACCACCTAATACTGGCTAGGCTTCGAGCAGACCGAGCTGCGGAACGATTTCGTCGCCGGCAGCGGTGCGGCCAAGCGAGCGCGGGGCCAGGTCGTCAAGAACCGCGGCGAGATCCCACGGCAGCTCGTCGCGGCACTCAATGCGCTCCCCCGTCACGGGATGGTCGAATGCAACACGCCAGGAATGAAGGAATTGCCTGGTCAGACCCTGATCGGCGCGTGCATCGCACTTGCCGTAGAGCGGATCGCCCACGCAGGCGTGGTTGATATGGCGCATATGCACGCGAATCTGATGTGTGCGGCCCGTAAACAGGTGGCACTCGACGAGCGTATAGCCGTCGTCAAAACGCGTGGAATCGAAGCGCTCGAGGACCTTAAAGGTCGTAATGGCCTGGCGCGCGAAAGGATCGTCCGAAACCGCCATCTTGACACGGTCACGCGTAGAACGGGCAATGCCGGTGTTAATGGTGCCCTCATCCATAGCGATATGTCCGTGAACGAGCGTGATATAGCGACGATCGAGCGTGCGCGTGCGAATGAGATTTTGGAGTGCGCGCTGCGTGTCGTCGTCTTTTGCCGCAAGCATGAGGCCCGAGGTATCGCGATCTAAACGATGCACGATGCCGGGGCGGTCCTCACCCTGCACGGTACCCAGATGGTCAATGCCGCAGTGGTAGACCAGAGCGTTCGCAAGCGTGCCGCTCTCGTGGCCATGGGCGGGATGGCACACCAGGCCGCGCTGCTTGGAGAGCACGATGAGGTAGTCGTCCTCGTAACGGATATCGAGGGGGATGGCCTCGGGAATCACATCAGTGGGATCATGCGGCTCGGGCAGGTCGACCGAGATGCGGTCACCGGAGCGCACAGCATATTTTTTTGATAGGCAGGTCTCGCCGTTCACGATTACGGCGCCGCCCTCGATCAGATGCGCGCAGGCAGAGCGCGTGGGGCAGCCGTCGTTGGCACCCAGAAAGGCGTCAAGACGCTGGCCAGAGCAATCGTTGGCAACAAGAATATGGATGTCGGCCATTAACGCTCATTCCTTTCACGAATCTTGCGGGCACGCTCCCCACGCTGCTTGGCTTTGCGCTTGGCGCGGGCCTCATCACGAGCATTGAGCTCGGCAGTCGCATCGACTTCGCGGGCCGCAGGGCTCAAGAACATGTAGCCGATGAGGGCAAGCACGACACCTAAGGTGATGCCGATATCGGCCACGTTAAAGACGGGGAAGTCGATGAAGGTGGTGGCAATAAAATCGGTCACGAAGCCAAAGACAAGGCGATCGATCGCGTTGCCGATAGCGCCGCCCGCGACCATAGCCATGCCCACAACCTCAAGATGGGCGAGCTGGGATGCACGAACGAGGTACACGGCGATAGCGATAATAACCGCCAACGCCAGCACGGCAAACGCGATGCCATGCCCCTCGCCCATGCTAAAGGCAGCACCGATATTGCGGACAAAAATAAAGTCGATGACACCGGGGATGACGGTCACATGTAAAGCGTCGCCCACGGCACGAACCGCAAGCTTGGTCAGCTGGTCAACGAGCAGCACAACCAGTGCCACACCACCAGCAACACCCAACCGCCAACGCAAAGGCGGCGTCATACCCCCAGCACGACCCAAATCAATCCCCTACCCTCAAGAACATCGAATTACGTTTAATACAAAGAACTATCTTATATTGCCATACGCAGAACGCACGACATATCCACCAACGCAAGCGAAATAACCAGCTAAAAACGAAAGCGACATTCCGAATAACGGAATGTCGCTTAATAGCTTTCGACTAAAAACGCAAGTCGAAAGAAAGCCTCTAGCTCCAGCAATGGAAACGCCGCGTTATCGTCACCAACAGCGAAAACGTCCCTAAGCGAGCAAGGTGACGTGAAAGAGGAGGGAAGCGTACTTTGGTACGCGACCGACGATTGAACGTCAGATTGCCGCTTAGGGGCGTTTGCAGCGTCGGTAGGTTACGGCGTTCTACGAACGCCGTAACCTACAAAACATCGGCGCAGCGCTTGCAAATATGTGCGTGGCCGTTGTACTCGCCGACGGTGGTGCGGTAGTTCCAGCAACGGTCGCAGCACTCGCCCTCGGCTGCCTCGATGGCAACGGAGAGTTCCTCGCCCGGGGTCAGCTCAACATCGGAAACGATGTAGAACTCAGCCAGGTCGACGGCCTTGTCGCCGGTCAGCAGCGCGTACATCTCGGCAGGAACGACCGCCTTGACGCGGACCTGCTGGCTCTTAGTGAAGGTGCCGGCAGAACGGGCATCCTCAAGGGCCTTGGTCACGGCGCTACGGAGCTCGAGCGAAGCCTCGAGCACGCCCTCGAACTCATTGGCCTCGTCGACCGTGATGGGCGACTTGTACCAATCGAGTAGCGCGGCGTACTTCTGGTGATCGACGCAGCCGGCGGGCGCATAGGCCATGGCCTCGTCGACCGTGTAGGACAGGATCGGCTGCAGGTCGCGCATGAGCATCGAGAAGAGCTCGGCCAGCACGGTCTGGGCGCTGCGGCGCTCGAGCGAGCCGGGCTTGTCGCAGTACAGACGGTCCTTCAGGGCGTCGAGGTACACGTTGGAGAGCTCAGTAACCACGAAGTCGTAGAGCGCACGGTAGGCGCGCGGGAACTCGTAGCTGGCGTAAGCATCGTCGACCTCGGCCTGGACCTGAGTCAGGCGGGCAACCATGAGCTTGTCGAGCGGCAGCAAGTCGGCAAAGGCGACACCGTCGGTCTCGGGCTCAAACTGACCCTCGAGCTCAGAGAGCAGGAAGCGCAGCGTGTTGCGGAAACGACGGTAGGCATCGGACGTACGAGCGAGAATCTCATGGTCGATGGAGACGTCGGAGCTGGTGTCGACGGAGGCAACCCACAGACGGATGATGTCAGCGCCCATCTCGTCGCAGACCTTGTTGGGGTCGATGACGTTGCCGAGCGACTTGGACATCTTGCGGCCCTGGCCATCGAGCGTGAAGCCCTGCGAGACGACCGCCTTGTACGGAGCATGGCCGTTGGCACCCACCGAGGTGAGCAGCGAGCTCTGGAACCAACCGCGATGCTGGTCGGAGCCCTCGAGATACACGTCAGCCGGGTACTCAAGCTCGGGTCGATACTCGCAGACGGCCTTCCAGGACACGCCGGAGTCCCACCACACGTCGAGAATGTCCTTATCAGCCTTGAGGTGATGGCCGCCACACTTGGGGCAAACGCAAGCCTCGCCCAGGTAACTCTCGGGAGCGTCGGTGAACCAGGCGTCGGAGCCCTTCTCGTGGAAGAGCTTGATGACGGCGTCGAGCGTGGCGTCGTTCATGACCTTCTCGCCGCAGTCGGCGCAAGTGTAGCTGGGGATAGGCACGCCCCAGTTGCGCTGACGGCTGATGCACCAGTCGGGACGCTGCTCGACCATGGCGCCGATGCGGTTGGCGGCGTGAGCCGGATACCACTTGACGTTCTCGCGGACCTCTTTGCCAGCCTGCTCGCGCAGACCGGTCTTGTCCATCGAGACGAACCACTGGTCGGTAGCACGGAAGAGCACCGGGTGCTTGCAGCGCCAGCAGTGCGGATAGCTGTGCGTGATCTTCTTCTCGAGGACCAGGGTGCCGCGCTCGCGCAGGAACTCGATGATGTGCGGGTTGGCCTCGTCGGTATCCATGCCGCTGAAGGGGCCGCCGGTGCCAAACTCCTCGCCGGTGTAGAACTTGCCGTCGTCATCGACCGGCATGCAAATGTCGGTGATGCCCTCCTTGAGGCAGGCGAAGTAGTCGTCGACGCCGTGACCGGGCGAGTTGTGGACGATACCGGTACCGTCATCGACACCGACGTAATCGGCCAACAGTGCCACGCCCTCAACACCGTCAAAGATCGGCTGCTTATAGTGAATGTGATGGAAGGTCTCGGCGGGAACCACATAGGGCTTGCCGTCGACCACAACCGGGGTGTACTCCCAGCCAAACTCCTCGCAGCACTTGGGAGCCAGGTCCTCGAGCATGACCTCGGCGCGGCCGTCGTGCTCAACGGCGACGTAGGCGGCACCGGGCTTGAGAGAAACTGCCTGGTCGGAGGGGATGGTCCACGGCGTGGTCGTCCAGATGATAAAGTCAACCGGGCCGTCGAAGTTCTCGAGGCCGGCGGGCTTGGAGGTCATCTCAAAGCGCACGAAGATGGACGGGCTCGTCTCGTCGGAGTACTCAATCTCGGCCTCAGCAAGTGCGGTATGGCAGTGCTTGCACCAGTGGACGGGCTTGTGACCGCGATAGATCATGCCCTTGTCGAACATGGCCTTGAAAACCTCGATGTCGGCGGCGTCATGCTGGTGATAGAGCGTCAGATAGGGGTTGTCCCAATCGCCGAGCACGCCCAGGCGACGGAAGCCGGCCTTCTGCAGCTCGATGTTCTCGACAGCGAACTTGTTGCAAAGCTCGCGGATCTTAGCCGTGGAGGTCTGGTTGAACTTCTCGGTGCCGAGCTTCTCCTCGACCTTATGCTCGATCGGCTGGCCATGGCAGTCCCAACCGGGGACATAGGGAACCTCATAGCCCTGCATCATCCAGTAACGGTTGATCATGTCCTTGGAGATCTTGTTCATGGCGTGGCCGATGTGGATCGGGCCGTTGGCGTACGGAGGGCCGTCGTGCAGCACGAACTTCTTGTGACCCTCGTTCTTCTTCAGAACCTGCTCGTAGACCTTGTTGTCCTGCCAGTCCTTGAGTCGCTTGGGCTCGGACTTGGAAAGACCGGCACGCATGGGAAAACCGGTCTTGGGCAGATTCATCGTCTGCTTGTACTCGTTTGCCACGGTACCCCTTTCATGTCGTGGGCGCGCACGCCCGTTGGGCACCAAAAAAGCGCCCGTCCCTACAAGCTGGGACGAAGCGCCACAAAACGGACTGTACGCCCGCAAAAGCTCTTCGTTTAACCACCCAGCTTAGATGCCCTCGCCCGCGTATTCGCGCGCTCGCATCCGTTACTCGGCTGGCCTGTATCGACGACCATCTCGGCGATATCTACTAAGACGAGCCTGTGCGACGCGTCCGTTGGGACCGCAGCTCCGGGGTGATTTTCATCGGTCGCATGCACGGGTTCTCAGCGCTCCCCGCTCTCTGTAACATGCGGACGGCCGACTACTCGTCCCCATCAACGCTTATGCGGAGTATGCTAGCACGTTCCGCGCCGGCGAAAAACCCTCAACACTGGTTTTATACGTTCGAAATTTCTCGCGGCTGTGGACCTTCTCTAGGAGCAAAATACCTGAAAGCACTTTATCGAAAGAAAGAAGGTTGCCATGCGCACGATTGGAATGAGTGATTATACCGTCGGCGAGGATTGCTTTACCGAGCTGCCCGCCGCACTGGCAGAGTACGGAGCGACCAAGGTCGCCATCATTGGCGGCAAGCGAGCCCTAGCTGCGGCGCTGCCGGGCATCGAGGCGGCGCTTGAAGGTACCGACGTCGAGATTCTGGAGACGCGCGTCTACGGCACCAACAGTACGCGCGCCAATATCGCCAAGGTCGTGAACTCCCCCGCTTGCCAGCAGGCAGACGTGCTTATCGCCTGTGGCGGCGGCAAGGCACTCGACACCGTCAAGACAGCGGCAATCGAGCTCAAGAAGATTGTCTTTACGGTGCCGACGATTTGCTCTAACTGTTCCGCCGCGACCGCCATTGCCGTCGTCTACAACGACGATGGATCGCTCGAGGGCTATTCGTACCCCAACCGACCGGCGCACATCTTCATCAATCCCAAGATCATCGCCGAGGCTCCGGCGGAGTACTTCTGGGCCGGCGTGGGCGACGCCCTGTCCAAGCAGCCCGAAGTCGAGTACGCCACGAGCGCCGGCGACCTGGAGCACACCGCCGGCCTTGGCCTGGCTCTTGCCCACACCTGTTCCGAGCCGCTGTTTACCTACGGTGTTCAGGGTCTTGAGGACGTTCGTCAGAATCTGTCGAGCGAGGCCGTCAAGCAGATCGCGCTCGACATCGTGGTCAACACGGGCTATGTCTCGAACCTGACCAACCAGAACGATTACTACTACAACTCGAGCGTGGCGCACGCGTTCTACAACGCCACCTGCAGCATTCCGCGTGAGGGCACCTACCTGCACGGCGAAGTCGTAAGCCTGGGCGTGCTGGTGTTGTTCGCCTACACGGGCGACACCGAGAACCTTGAGCGCTACGCCGCCTTTAACAAGCAGATGGGCCTGCCCGTGACGCTTGAGCAGGTCGGGCTTTCCGAGGCCGATATCCCTGCTCTGTGCAAGTACGCACACGCCACCAACGAGTGGAAGCAGGGCAACCCGGAGCCCTTCACCGACAAGAAGTTCGCCGCTGCCATCAAGGCCGCCAACGCCTACGGCCACACGCTCTAGGTCTAGCCCAAAACCACCACAAGGGAGCAGTGCCCTTGTGGTGGTTTTTTATTGCTCCAGCATGCTGGGGTCGAACTCGCTAACCGGGATCACGCGATAACCGTGGCGGAGCAGTAAATCAACGAAGACGCCGTTGCCCGCCGTGAGGGTGCCACTGAATGTTCCGTCGTAGATGAGGCTCGCGCCGCACGAGGGACTACGGTCCTGCAGGATGCACGCGACGATCTCTTCCGGCCCACCCGCCTGCTCGCACATGTCGAGCGCACGTTGGGCGCCTAGGCGAAATTCCAGGTCAACGGACACGCCCTCGCAGGTACAGACCTCGCCGTTCACAATCTCGGACGGCTTGCGCGGCGTGGGCAGGCCCCCAAAGACCTCAGGGCACACCAAGAGGACCTCGGTCCCTGTACGCTCGCAGGCCTCGACCAACTCGCGATGATAGTTGTCGAGCCCATTATACTTGCAGCTCTCGCCCATCAAACAGGCACTCACCACGATCTTCATTTCCATCCCTCTCAAGCAAAACGCCCCATTTGAGAAAGCTGCTCAAATGGGGCGTCGACGTTTACTGGCTCGACCGCGGCTTTACTGTTGCTTGGGCATCAGCGGATTCTCGCGCGTGAGGAGGTTCATGAACTCCTCACCCGTGATGGTCTCCTTCTTGTACAGATAACGAGCCAGCTCATGGAGCTTGAACTTGTTTTCCTTGAGGATCTGCAGGGCGCGATCGTGCGCGTCCTCGATCAGCTTAGCGACAATCGCGTCCACACGCTCGGCCGTACCAGGGGCGCAGGTGAGCGACGTGTCCTGATTGAGATACGCGTTCTGCACGGTACCGAGCGCCATCATGCCAAACTCGTCGGACATACCAAAGCGCGTCACCATATTACGGGCAAGCTTGGTGGCCTGTTCGATATCGTTGGCGGCACCGGTCGTCATCTCGCCAAAGATGAGTTCCTCGGCCGCACGGCCGCCGCAGTAGACGGCGAGCTTGTCCAAGACCTCCTGGCGTGTCGTCAGGAAGCGCTCGTCCTCCTCGACCTGCATGGTATAGCCAAGAGCACCGCTCGTGCGCGGCACGATGGTGATCTTGGTAACCGGCGCGGAACCCTTTTGGCGGGCAGCGACGATAGCATGGCCGATCTCGTGGTAGGAAACGACCTGCTTCTCGTGGTCGGAAAGCACCGTGGACTTACGCTGTTGGCCGGCAATGACGACCTCCACCGACTCCTCGAAGTCGTCCTGGGTTGCACGCTTGCGACCCTCGCGAACGGCGCGCAGGGCGCCCTCGTTGATGATATTGGCCAGGTCGGCGCCCGAGGCACCGGGCGTGGCGCGGGCAATCGCGGTCAGGTCAATCGGCGGCTCGGTCTTCACACTCTTGGCGTGAAGCTCAAGGATGTTCTTACGGCCGGTCAGATCGGGCAACTCGACGGGGATGCGGCGGTCAAAACGACCGGGGCGCAGCAGCGCCGGATCGAGACTGTCGGGGCGATTGGTTGCGGCAAGGACAACGATACCCTTGTGGTTATCGAAGCCATCCATCTCGGTCAGCAACTGATTGAGCGTCTGCTCACGCTCGTCGTTGCCGCTAAAACCGCCGCCATCGCGCTTCTTACCGATGGTATCGATCTCGTCGATAAACACGATGCACGGGGCCTTTTCCTTGGCCTGCTTAAAAAGGTCACGCACCTTGGCGGCGCCACGGCCGACGAACATCTCGACGAACTCAGAACCCGAAATGCTAAAGAACGGAACACCAGCCTCGCCGGCAACAGCCTTGGCTAGCAGGGTCTTACCGGTACCCGGAGGGCCAACAAGGAGAGCACCGCGCGGCAGCTTGGCGCCAATCTCCTCGTAGCGCTGCGGCTTCTCCAGAAAGTCGACGACCTCCTTGAGGGACTCCTTGGCCTCTTCCTGGCCGGCGACGTCCTTAAAGGTCACGCCCACGTCCTTGGAGGCGATCACGCGCGCGCCGGACTTACCCAGTCCGCCGCCGCCAAAACCGCCGCCGCCAAAGTTCATCGACGGGCCGTCATCGCCCATAGCCTTCTTCATGCGGCGGTTGAGCCACCAACCGATGAGGAAGAAAATCGCCATGGGAAGAATGAGCGTGAGCAGGTAGTAGGTCATCAAACCCGAGTTTTTATCGGGAACGACCGACTCCAGCGAAGCGCCAGACTCAAGCACGCGATCGGTAAAGCCCGCATCGTTCGGCACACCGGTCGTCTTATAGGCGATGTTCTCGTCCTCGCCCTTCTTGGTGTAATAAATCGAGTAATCGTCCGTGTTGTACTCGACCTTGTCGACACTCTTCTTATCGAGCGCTTTGACAAACGTCGAGTAATCGGTCTTCGTAATCTGCTGCGTGTGACCGATGTTAGGGAACAGAACGGTCGAGAGCACGAGGTAGACGACGAAGGCGATGAGCACGTAGAGGATCATATTCCGTCTACGCTTGTTGTCATCCATCTCCATCTGCTTGAACTCCATCTACTGGGGTTGATAATGCTAACTAGAATACCCAACCCGGCCGGCGATAAACCGACGCCGGGCACGAAAGGATAGAGATGGCATCACTCGAAGTCGGCAAGGTTCAGATCTATACGGGCGATGACAAGGGCAAAACCACGGCTGCGCTGGGATTGGCGATGCGCGCCACAGGTTATGGGCTCGACGTACTCATGCTGCAGATTGCCAAGAAGCTGCACTGCGCCGAGCATGATGCGGCACCACGCCTAGGGTTACGAATTGCACAGGCCGACCGCGACACGCCCGAGGCTTGCGCCGCACAGATCATGGAGCTCGCACGCGAGCAGATCTCACAGGTCGACGTTCTGATTTTGGACGAACTCGGCGAGGCCATGCGCCGCGGCTTTGTGGCGCGAGAGGATGTCGAGGAACTAATCGCGATGAAACCCGACACCACAGAGCTCATACTGACCTGCCGCGGCCTGCTGCCCCTCGCGGACCTCGCCGACCTGGTCACAGAAATGCGCCCCGTCAAACACTACTTCGACGAAGGCCTCCTGGCCCGCCAAGGCATTAAATACTAATGAAACCGAAGGGGACGGAGGAAAACGGACATCGACATCACGACGGAGAGCAATGATCCGTTTCCCTCCGCCCCAAGGGATCATTAGGCGATGGCGCGGCCTAGCCAGTTGCCGCTGTGGTGGTAGATGGTGAACATCGTGGCCGTAATGAGCCAGGTTACGGGGTAGACCAGCAGTAGATGCTCGAGCGACGGATCGAAGGGCATGATCGCAAACACCCAAATCACCCTCAAGACAACGGTGCCAAAGATGGTGAGCATCATAGGCTGCAGACTCACGCCGGCGCCGCGAATGGAGCCCGACGCGTTTTCGATAATCGAGAAGATCGCGTAGAACGGCGCGATAAAGTGAAGAATCGTCGTGGTGTACGCCGAAATCGAAGCATCGTCGACAAACAGGCGCGACAACGGACCCGAGAACACCAGCAGCACGGCAGACAGGCCACCAATGAGCATAAACGACAGCACGAGCGACGTATGGTAGCCCTTTCGCATACGCTCGTAGTTGCGCGCGCCAAAGTTCTGTGCCGAGAACGTGGTAATCGACACGCCAAGCGCCTCGGTAACCATCCAGACAATGCCATCCAGGCGGCCCGAAAGACCCCAAGCCGTGGTGACATCGGCACCAAACGAGTTAACCGACACCTGAATCAAAACGTTGGAAATCGAATACGCAGCAGACTGAAAGCCAAGCGGCAGACCACACGAAATCATGCTCTTACAAATACCAGGATCAATGCCGAGTTTGGACAGTGAAAGCCGCCACGCACCCGGTGCGTGCATCATACGAATCACGATCATCGTGGCATTGGAGCAAATGGTCAGCGCCACCGCGATGCCGCAGCCCAGAGCCTCCATATGAAGTACGGCAACGAAGATGACATCCAGCACCGCATTAACAAGGCAGCCGGAAGCGATGATCACAGCGGGCCCGCGCGTGTCGCCCACGGCGCGCAGCAATGCCGTTCCCATATTGAGCAGCAGCGCCGCAACCATGGCGGCAAAATAGCAACGGGCATAGGCCACGCCCTCGGCCAATAGTTCATGCGGCGTATTCATAAGCACCAGCATGGGCTCAACGAACACTATGCCAAGAATCGAGAAAGCGATACCGCCCACCAGCGCGAGCGTCATGGCCGTGTGGACCGATCGGCTCAGGCGCTCGTCATCGTGCTGGCCAAAAAACTGACCGGTAATAACGGCACAGCCAGCACCCACACCGACGCAAAAACCAATGCAGAGCTCGGTGAGCACCATCGTGGCCTGAATGCCACCCAGCGCGAGCTTGCCGCCAAACTGACCGACGATATAGGTACCGATAAGCGTGTATGCCTGCTGAAAGAACGAACTAAAGAAAATGGGAACGCACAGCGACAGCAGCTGCTGCCAAATGACACCCTGCGTTACATCGATAGCCGTAGATTTCTTAGCCACACGCCCTCCCCACTAGCGTACGTCATACAACAAAACGGCAATTTAAGACCAAAGCCGACACCAGCTTAGCACCGACCAGCGTCGGCCGAAACGCCCCGAACCACAGCCCGGTGCGAAATATCTGTTTAGTGATACAAACCCGGCTGGTAGTGATACTCATTGCTCACATGCGGACACAGCTGCCAAAAGGCGACAGCACTTGCCGCGGCCACGTTGAGCGAATCGACCCCGTGCGCCATCGGAATTCGCACGGCTCGGTCACAGCCCGCAATGGTCTTGGCGCCCAAGCCAGCACCCTCGGTGCCCATAAAGATTGCCAGGCGGTCAATCTCCTGCAGCGCGGAATCGTCCAACGACACCGAATCATCCGTCAATGCCATGGCGGCACACGAAAAGCCGGCATCGTGTAGCGCCGCCAGCCCATCATGCGGCCATACGCGCGCCTCGCTGCCAATGCGTGTCCAGGGCACCTGGAACACCGTGCCCATGCTCACACGGGCCGAGCGACGGTACAGCGGATCGCAGCACGTAGGGCTCACCAAAATGCCATCGACGTTCAGCGCAGCCGCCGAGCGGAAAATCGCGCCGACGTTGGTGTGGTCGACAATGCCCTCGAGCACGCACACGCGCACCGGGCGCTCCCCCGCCGCCTCGACGACGCCACCCAAGAACTCGGCTACCGGAATCTGACGTGGACGGCGGAATGCCGCGAGCGCACCGCGTGTCACGTTAAAGCCCGTCAGCTGCTCCATAAGCTCCATCGAGGCCACGAACACGGGAACCGGGCCCGCGCCCTCGCGCACAACCAGGCGCTCAAACAGCGGCATCATCTGGTCGAGCCAGCGTTCGCCCAAAAGAAAGCTCACCGGCTCGTATCCGGCGCGAACCGCGCGCTCGATAACCTTGGCACTCTCGGCGATAAAGATGCCCTTTTGCGGCTCCAACACGCAGCGCAGCTCGCGCTCGGTCAGTCGCACGTAGGCATCGAGCCGCTCGTCCTCGAGCGAATCGATTTGCAGCACCTCAACGGCATCAGTCATAGCAGCCAGCCCGCACCTTTCTTTGCAGCACCTATACAAATATCGGGGCAACGCCATGCGCTACCCCGCCACTCATTCCAACCCGATAATACCGAAGGGATAAACGGGTTTACACATCAACGCGACGATACGTCACGAACTCATAATCGAGACCCTCGTCACCCTCGCCCGCGGCAATCGTAGCAACACCACCACGTCGCGCAATCTCCCACGCGGGATCGGCATCCAGATCGGGAAAGTACGTGTCCACGGCATGGATGCAATGGTTGTGCGTGACCTCGGCCTCCACGCAATACGGCAAAAACTGCCGATACACCTCGCCGCCGCCAATCACCCACGCAACGGGTTCATCGGCTACCACGGCGAGCGCTTCATCAACGCTATGCACCACGTCGACGCCCTCGGGCGCAAAGCCTTGGTCGCGCGTGAGCACAATGTTGCGGCGATTCTTGAGCGGTCGTCCGCCGGGAAAACTCAACAGCGTCTTGCGTCCCATAATGACCGGGCAACCTTTGGTGCGCGCCACAAAATGACGCATGTCGGCACGGTTGGACACCACCATGTCGCCCTCGCACCCAATACCCCAGTCATCGCACACGGCGACGATGGCAGAAAGCTTACACGTCATGAGCGCCACCTACACCGCAATGGGAATGTTCTTGACCTGCGGGCCGTGCTCGTAGCCCTCGACGATCAGGTCATCGGTCGTAAACGCATAGAAGTCATGCACATCGGGGTTGAGCGTTACCTTGGGCGCGGCAAACTGCGGACGCTCGATAAGCTCGCGGACGATATCGACATGGCGGTCGTAAATGTGGGCATCGGCGATCACGTGCAGCAGCTCGCCGGGAATCATATCGACCGACTGCGCAACCATCATCAACAGAATTGCGTACTGGCACACATTCCAATTGTTCGCGGCCAAAATGTCCTGGCTACGCTGGTTGAGAATCATGTTGAGCGTCGGTTTGTCGTCCTGCGGACGCTGAGTGACGTTATAGGTCACGCTGTAGGCGCACGGATACAGATGCATCTCGGATAGATCGCTGAACACGTACGTGTTCGTCATAATACGACGGCTGTACGGCGTATGCTTGAGGTCGTACAGCACGCGGTCCATCTGATCGAAGTCGCCCTCGGCGTAATGGCTCTTCTGGCCAATCTGGTAGCCGTAGGCCTTGCCGATAGAGCCGGTCTCGTCAGCCCACTCATCCCAAATATGACTGTTGAGGTCATGCACGTTATTGGACTTCTTTTGATAGATCCATAGGATCTCGTCCATAGCAGACTTAAGCGCCGTACGGCGCAGGGTAAGTGCCGGGAACTCTTCGCGCAGGTCATAGCGCGCCGTGACACCAAAGTTTTTAATGGTATAGGCAGGGGTGCCGTCCTCCCACACCGGGCGGACCTTTTGGCCCTCGGTGGTGGTGCCATGGTCCAGAATATCGCGGCACATGGCTACAAACTGTTGATCAGCCTTGCTCATTGACCCTCCTGTCAGTCGCCTACAAGCGAGATTCATTGTAGCCCAGGCGCACGCGGCCCCACAGCCCTAACATAAGCCCTCATTTTCTGACATATGCCAGAAATTCCTTGCGCTCAATGAGCATCGAGTTATCCTATTGTTGACATATGTCAGATAAGGAGTGCGCATGGCAGGAAGACGCGAAAAACTGCGCCGCGTCGGAATCATCCCCGAATATCGCGGTTTTACCCCCGATGGCCTGGCGAGCGGCGATGCCATCGACATGACGGTCGACGAACTCGAGGCGCTGCGCCTGTGCGACCTGGAAGGCCTTAACCAAGAGGCCGTCGCACAGCAGATGGGCATTGCTCGCGCCACGGTGGCGGCAATCTGCAGCCGCGCGCATCGCAAGGTGGCAAACGCGCTGGTCAACGGACGAGCGCTCATCATCGAGGGCGGCAATATCGCGTACTCCCCCATCACCACAGCGACGGCCGCATGGCCAGCAAAGGAGGTCGACACCATGAGGGTGGCAACCACGTACGACAACGGCAACATCTTTATGCACTTTGGCCGCAGCGAGCAGTTCAAGATCTACGACATTCAGGACGGCAAGGTGCTCAACGAACAGGTCGTGGGCACCGGCGGCACCGGCCACGGTGCCCTTGCGGGCCTGCTCGCCAACGGTGGCGTGGACACGCTCATCTGCGGCGGCATCGGCGGCGGCGCTATCAATGCGCTTGCCCAAGCCTGCATCACGGTATACGCAGGTGCCCAGGGCAGCTGCGACGCTTGCGTCGAGGCCCTTATCGCCGGCACGCTCGCACAGAACGGCGAGGCCACGTGCGGCTGCCACGGCCATGACCACGACCACGCCCACGAACACGGCGAGTCCTGCAGCTGCCACGACCATCACGAGCACGAGGGCCACGAGGGCTGCAGCTGCCACTAACGGCACGACACCGCGAGCTCGGGGCGCGACGCCGAACGCAACCCAACAATCAAAGCCAACAACAAAGGCCACCCGGTAGCTTCCGAGTGGCCTTTGCCATATCAAGCTGGAATTACAGCCCTATTTCTTATTGCGCATCTGCGCTTCCATCTGGCGCAGCAGCTCCATATCGGACTTGGGACCGCCCGTACCCAGGCCGCCCATGCCGCCCAGACCCATAGCGTCCAGGCCAGGGATATTGGGCATGCGCATTTTCTTGCCCTTCCTACCCTTTTTGCCCTTCTTGCCGCCGGCCTGTGCCTGATTGGCTATCGTGCGCATGCGGCCCATCATCTTATTCATCTCGCCCCACTGCTTCATAAGGGTATTGACTTCGGTGGGGGTTACGCCGGCGCCCTTGGCGATACGCGCGCGACGTTGACCGTTGATTATGGAGGGACGCAGGCGCTCCTCCTTGGTCATCGACATGATAATGGCCTCGTTCTTATCGAAGATGCCCTCGTCCAGGTTGCCACCCATCTGGTTGAGCGCACGCTGGCCGCCGGGGAGCATGCCCAGGATGCCCTTCATGCCGCCCATCTTCTTGACGGCCTTCATCTGGTCGAGCATATCGTTCATGGTGAAGCCCTCGCGCAGCATTCGCTCGGCAGCCTCGAGCTGCTCGGCGTCGGCCGCCTCCTGGGCCTTCTCGATAATGCCGACAACGTCGCCCATGCCAAGAATGCGCTTGGCCATACGATCGGGATAGAACGGCTCCAGCGAATCGGGCTTCTCGCCCATGCTCACGAACTTGATGGGCTTGCCGGTCACCTGGCGCACGGAAAGCGCGCCGCCGCCACGGGCATCGCCGTCGAGCTTGGAGATGATCACGCCGTCAAAGTCGGTGCGCTCGGCGAAGGTCGAGACGACGTTGACGATATCCTGACCGGTCATGGCATCGACAACCATCAGCACCTGATCGGGCTTGACGGCCTTCTTGATGTCCACGGCCTCCTGCATCATCTGCTCGTCGATCTGCAGGCGACCGGCGGTATCGACGATGACCACGTCGCGCAGGTGGTCAACGGCCTCCTGGATGGCGCCCTTGGCGATATCGACCGGGTGCGCGCCGTCACCGCGGAAGACCGGCACGCCGATCTCGCCACCGAGCGTGGCAAGCTGGTCGGCAGCGGCGGGACGATAGACGTCGCACGCGGCGAGCAGCGGCGAGCGACCCTGCTTCTTGAGCAGGTATGCCAGCTTTACGGCCGCCGTGGTCTTACCGGAGCCCTGCAGGCCCACGAGCATGATGACATTGGGGATGCGGTTGCTAAAGACGAGCTTGCTCTCGGTGGAACCGAGCATATCGGTGAGCTCATCGAGCACGATCTTGACGACGTTTTGCGCCGGCGACAGCGACTCCATGACCTCGGCGGTCATGCAGCGCTCCTTGGTCTTGGCGACGAACTCCTTGACGACCTTGAAGTTGACGTCGGCCTCGAGCAGCGCCATGCGAATGTCGCGCATGGCCGAGGTGATATCGGCCTCGGTCAGCTTGCCCTTGCCGCGCAGGCGGTCAAATGTGTCGTTGAGGCGATCGCTCAGGGAATCAAACACTAGTCACTCCTTAATTGGACTCGCCCACCAGGGCGCGGCAGAAATCTTTGGCATTAAACTCCTGCAGGTCATCGACCTGCTCGCCCACGCCGATGCGCAGGATGGGAAGCTTGAGCTTCTCGGCCACGGCCATGGCGATACCGCCCTTTGCCGTGCCGTCGAGCTTTGTCATGATAATACCGTCCAGGCCCAGCGCCTCGTTAAACTCGAGCGCCTGGTTCAGGCCGTTTTGGCCTGTTGCGGCATCGATTACGAGGACGACCGAGACGGGCATGGGGCCGGCGGCCATATTGGCGGCGCGCTTACGCGTCACGTTGACCACCTTGGCAAGCTCGCGCATGAGCTCGGGGCTCGTGTGCAGACGACCGGCGGTGTCGATAAGCACCAGGTCGCTGCCGCGCTTGTCGGCCTCGTCGAGCACGTCGTAGCAAACGCTCGCCGGGTCGGAGCCGCGGTCGCGCTTGATGACGGGAACGCCGGCGCGCTGGCCCCACACATCGAGCTGCTCAATGGCGGCGGCGCGGAAGGTGTCGGCTGAGCCGATCACGACGTTCTTGCCGCGGGCAGACATGGCGCTCGCGATCTTGCCGACCGTCGTGGTCTTGCCGGCACCGTTAATGCCCACAAACAGCACGCAACTCGGCGTGTCGGCGAACGGATCGCGCTCGACGGGCACAAAATGCTGCTCGAGCTGCTCGGCCAGGGCGCGACGGAGCTGCGGGGCGGTCTTAAGGTTCTTCTTGGCCGCGGCATCGCGCAGGTCATCGGACACCTGGATCGCGACCTCGGCACCCATGTCACCCATGACGAGGGTGTCCTCTAGGTCCTCCCAAAAATCCTCGTCGACCTCGCCGCCAAAGTAGAAGACCTCGTTGAGGGCCTCGCGGCTGCGCTCAAGTCCGCGCGAGAGAGCATCGAAGAATCCCATTATGCATTCACGACCTTTCCGGTTTCGCGATCGAGTTTTTGCGAGACGACGCGACTGACGCCGTCGGCTTGCATCGAGACGCCGTAGAGGACGTCAGCGTCCTCCATAGTACGGCGCTGATGCGAGATAACCAAGAGCTGCGTATCGGAACGCAACACGTCGAGTGCGCCGATGAGCTTGGACAGGTTGGCGTCATCGAGCGCCGCCTCGACCTCGTCCAGCACATAGAACGGCACCGTACGCGTGCGATAGACAGCAAAGAGCAAGGCGAGCGCCGTCAGGCTCTTCTCGCCGCCCGACATGAGCATCATCTTGGTGATGCGCTTGCCACGCGGCTGCGCCACGACCTCGATGCCCGTCTCGGCCGGATGCTCAGGGTCGGTCATCTCCAGATGTGCCTGGCCACCCGGAAACAGCATGGCGAAGATCTCGCGGAAGTTCGCATCGACCTTCTCGAAGGTCACCAGGAAGGCCTTGCGCATCTTACGGTCAATGGCCACGGTGATCTTGGTGAGCGCCTTGCGCGCGCTCTCCAGATCGGCCAGCTGCTCCTCGATGTAATCGGCGCGGCGCTTGAGCTGCTCGTACTCCTCCATGGCAACCTGGTTCACAGGGCCCAGGTTGTTGATCTGGCGCACGAGCTGGTTGAGCTCACGCTCGGCAGCGTCACGGTCGGTGGGCGCAGGAAGCATGAGCGCCTCCTCGAGCACCGTGGTGCCATCGGCGGTAATGGCCTTGATAGCCGCCTCTACCTGCACCTCAAGCTTGCCGCGAGCGACCTTGAACTCGTTTTGCGTCGCGGTGGCGGCATCGACCCGCTCCTTGGCGCGGGAGACCTCGGCCTTGGCGTCCTCAATGGTCTTCTTAAGCGAGGCCGAGTCAGCCTCCTCGAGCGAAGCCTGGTCACGCAGACGCGAGGCCCAATCCGACGCGCGCTCCAGCAGGGCCGAATAGCGTTCGTGCATGGGATCGACGCGCAGGCGCAGCAATTCGAGCGAGCGCGAGGCCTGGCGTGTTCCGCGGATACGGCGGTCGATGCCCTCAAGACGATGCTCCAGATCGGGCACGCGGCCCTTCAGCGAACGCAGGCGTTCGCTCGTCTGGGCTAGGCGAACCTTGGCGTCGGCGAGCTTGCCGGCAGCCTCGGAATCGTCACGGCGAACGCGGTCGAGTTCGTCGTTGGCCTCGGCAATCTGCAACCCCAGATTGCTTGCCTGCGCGCGAGCCTCGTCACGCGAACGGGTGAGCTCGTCAACGCGCGGGCGCGCAGCGCGAACGGCTTCGGAGGCCTGCTCGCGGCGCTTGGAGATGCGCACGCGCTCGACCTCGGCATTGTTGGCGCTTTGCTCCAAGCGGCCGATCTCGGAGAGCAGCGAGCGGCGCTCGCCCTCAAGACGGGCGATCTCGCCGGCGGCATCGCCCTCAGCGGCACGCGCTTCCTCAACGGCCGCATTGGCCTCGACGACTTGATCCGACACATGCTCAAACACGGCAGCCAGATCGGGCTCCAGGCCCTCCAGCTCGCGAATGCGACGCTTGCGCTCCAGCGCACCCGAAGCCTCGCCGGCATCGAGGCCCACGCGCACCAGGCCGCCGCAGGCGACGCGGGCGCCATCGGGGGTCACGTAAGTCACGCCGTCAACGACCGGCGCCGACAGCGCGGCAGCAAGATCGTCCACTACGTAATATCCGCCGAGCAACGCCTCGACGACGGGACCGTAGCCTGCGCGCACGGACAGATGATCAACCAGACGGGTACCGGCAGCGCCCTCAGCGGCGGTAGAGCCGCTCACGCCGCGCGCCACCAGCAGCGCCTCGCCCGAGGCCTTCTTCTGGTCCAGAGCGGCACGACCGGCACGCTCAAGCGCGGACGTATCGTCGAACAGCAGTGCATCGATATCGCCGGCGAGCAATTGCTCAACCAAGCCCTCAAGCTCGCGCGGGGCCTCGAGCACGTCGCCCAGACGACCCGTGACATCATCGCCCAGCGCACCCACCAGACGGCTCACGAGCGGCGAGCTGTCGGCCATGCGGGCATCGAGTTTCTTTTGGCTGGAAAGCTCCGAGCGCACCTCGGATAACTTGTTGCGCGCATCGCTCTCGCGGGCACGCAGGTCCTTCAGAGCCGCGCGTGCCGTCTCGGTGGCCTCACGCGCATCGGCCTGGGCCTGGCGCGCTTCCTCAAGAGCACCCTCAAGCTCCTCTGCGCGGTCGCGACGACTCTCGAGCGAGGCCGTGACCTCCTCGAGCTGCTCGTCAATCTGCTCCAGGCGCGAGGCATACATGTTGTCCTCGACCTCGGCATTGCTCAAGGAATCCTTCACCTTGGCGAGCTCGAGCGCGGCGTTATCGGCCACGCGTTGCACATCGCGTTGCTCACGCGTAAACTGCGAAATCTGATTGTCGAGCGCCACGCGCCGCTCGTGGAGCTCAGCGGCGGCAGGACCAGCGGCGTCAACGTCCTCCTGGGCCAGCATGTGCGCACCGGTCACTTCCTCAAGCTGGGCACGCGCGTCCTCGAGCTCCTCGACCACGCGACGACGCTGATGCTCGGAGCTCGAGATCTGCCCGCGCATGTCAGACAGGCGCGACACCATGTTGTGGCCCTTTTCCTCGAGCAGGCGCATGTCGGAGTTAATGCGACCGACCACATCTTGCATGTGACGGCGTTGCTCGCCCAGGTCGCCCACAAACAGGCCCTTTTCCTCGAGCATAACCTGGAGCTTCTCGAGCTCGCGCTCCTTTTCGCCTAGGCGGTACTGCGCGAGCTCCAGCTCGGCGGCGCCCTCCTTAGAGCGGCTCTCCAGGTCGTTCCACTGCGATTGCAGCGAACGCAGCTCGTCGACGGCCAGCATCTGCGTAAGCTCGTTCGCGCGCGAGGACAGCTCTTTGTACTTGCGCGCGCGGTCGACCTGACGCTCCAGCGGTCGCAGCTGACGGGCGATTTCCTTATTGATGTCGCGGGCACGCGTCAGGTGCTCGTCCATCGACTTAATCTTTTTGAGCGCACGCTCCTTGCGGCGCTTGTGCTTGGAGATGCCGGCGGCCTCCTCGATGAGGGCACGGCGCTCCTCGGGGCGACTCTGCAAAATGGCGTCGAGCTTGCCCTGGCTGATGATGGAATGCGTATCCTTGCCCAGACCCGAATCGTGCAGGATGTCCTGAATGTCCATCAGGCGGCAGGGACTCGAGTTGATGAGGTACTCGCTTTCGCCCGAGCGATACATGCGACGGGTGATGGCGACTTCGTCAAAGTCGACGGGCAGCATATGGTCCGAGTTATCGAGCACCAGCGTGACCTCGGCGACACCCACCGGCTTGCGAGCCGACGAGCCCGAGAAGATAACATCCTCCATGGCCTGGCCGCGAAGCTGCTTCGCGCTCTGCTCGCCCAGAACCCACAGGATGGAGTCGGAGATGTTCGATTTTCCCGAGCCGTTGGGACCGACGATGACGGTCAGGCCAGGCTCAAACGTCATATGGGCGCGGTCGGCAAACGACTTGAACCCTTTGAGCGTGAGGGACTTGAGATACACGGTTCCTCGCTTAAACAGGCTTCTTGTTGAGAATCACGCCGTTGGTGGTGTAGCCCATGCGGTCAAGTGCCTCGAGTGCAGCGGCTCCCTCGGCTTCCTTCTTTGAGGAGCCGGAGCCGCGACCCTGGCGAATACCATCGATCAACACCACGGCGGTAAAGGTGGGCGCATGCGCCGGGCCCTCGGAGCCAACAAGCTTATACGCTGGGGGTTCGTGACCGTCGGCTTGCACGCACTCCTGCAAGAACGATTTGGGGTTCGCGGGGTGCTCGGCACGCTCGGAAGCCAAATGCGGCTTAAGCGTACGGTGAATGAACTCCGCTGCGGCATCCCAGCCGGCATCCAGGTACAGTGCGCCCACGAGCGACTCGTAGACGTTCTCGAGCGCCGAATGCAGGCCGCGCGCACCGGTACCGGTCTCGGAGGCACCAAAGATGATGATGTCGTCGATGCCCAGCTCGTGAGAAACCTCGGACAGCGTGGCGCCCGAGACAAGCGACACCTTCAGGCGCGTGAGCTTGCCCTCGTCAAACTCCGGATAGGACTCAAAGAGCGAACGGGCGACGACGGCGCCCAAAATGGAATCGCCCAAGAACTCAAGGCGCTCATAGCTGGCAGAAACCGGCTGGCCCTCGACTGCCGAGGGATGCGTAAGGGCCGCGCGCAGCAGCACCTTATTATTGAACTCGTGGCCCAGGATTTCCTGGGCGCGCGTAAGTCGTTCAGACAAAGCCAAGACCTAGGCCTCCCTGGCGTTTTCGATCGCGTCGACGGCGTCGGCGACAGAGTTGAGCGAGAGCAGAGTCTCGTCATCGATCTCGAGGTTGAACTCGTCCTCGATGGCCGTAACCAGCTGCAGGCGCTCGAGCGAGTTGGCATCGAGGTCGTCAAAGGTGGTCTCATCGCTAATTTCGGCAACATCGACGCCCAGAACGTCAGCAGCGACCTCGGCGATCTTGTCGAAGATTTCGGAGCGGTCCATAGCGCTTCCTCTCATAGTGCATGAATACCAAAAGATTGGCACCGCGCGGGCAGCACCAATACACGGTTTTGATTCTACCCCACGACGTGCGCCGCGAGGCGCATAACGCCGCTGTTATAAAACGATACCGTCCATAGAGTTGGCGACGTTCTCGACCAGCCCGGCGCGCACGGCTTCGGCCGCCGCGAGCGTACCGTTTTTAACAGCTTCGACCGAGGTGGCGCCATGGCCAATCAGAACCACGCCGCGCAGGCCCAAAAGAATCGCGCCGCCCTTGGCGTCGCCCGAAAGCTTGGCCTTAATCTGGCGCATCTGCTTTTTAATGAGCAGCGCGGCGATCTTGGTGCCAAGCGAGGCCATAAAGACGCCCTTGAGTTCCTGCAGCAAAAACTTAGCAGCGCCCTCGGTGGCCTTGAGCGCGATGTTGCCGGACATGCCGTCGGCGACCACGACGTCAAAATTGCCCGACGTAAGATCGGTGCCCTCGCAGTTACCAACAAAGCCGGGAACGGCGGCTTTCATGGCCGGGAAGCACGCCTTGGTAAAATTGGAGCCCTTCTCGTCCTCGGTGCCGTTGGCAAGCAGGCCCACGCGGGGATGCTCAATGCCCAGGACGACGCGGGCATAGGCGCTACCCATCTGGGCAAAACGCACCATGTCGTCGACCTCGACATCGGGGTTGGCGCCCATATCGCACAGCACCGTCAGACCGCCGGCGCGATTGGGCAGCGCATTGGTCAGACAGGGGCGCACCGGCTGCTTCTTGCCTTCGGCCTGATACCTAAACGGCGTCACATAGGCGGTGGCGGCAGCGGTCATGGCACCGGTCGAGCCGGCAGAGAAGAACGCGTCCGCATTTCCCTTCTTGATGGCGCGGCACGACAGCACGATCGACGACTTGCGTTTGGTCATCACGGCGCGAATGGGATCGTCATCCATAGCGATAACGTCGGGTGCCTCAAGTGCCTCAACACGTGCGTGGGAAGCAGCAAAGGGATTGACGATTTCGGCGGGGCCAGCTGCCAAGACCTCGATATCGGGATCGGCGGCAAGTGCAGCCTCGATACCATCGAGAACAACCTGAGGTTTCTCGTCTCCACCCACAACGTCTACACAAACGCGAACGTTACTCATATACATGCTCCTTATACAAAAATGGCCGACTCATTGAGCCGGCCATTGTGGTTCCATTTGGAACGGCATCGCATCCAGAGTATACCGTTACTCGGTAACGATAACCTCGCGGTCCTTGTAGAAACCGCAGCTGGGGCACACGTGGTGCGGGAGCTTGACAGCGCCGCAACGGGGGCACGTGGACTGAGCCGCAGCCGAGATCTTCATGTTAGCGGAACGACGGGTGTGAGTGCGGATACGACCCTGCTTTTGTTTAGGTACGGGCATAGTGACCTTCCTTATGAACTATCCAGTGTGGCGATTACGCGCAAGTAGCGATACTACCACAGTTTTACTCATCGAGCTTGAGATTCTTCAATGCTGCAAATGGATTTTCCGTGGCAGCGGCCCATTCTGCCTCTGCCTGGGCGGCGCAATCGCATTGCTCGACGTTGAGATTGCAGCCGCAAGTGGGGCACAGACCGCGGCAATCGGGCTTGCAGAGCACCACAAACGGCGTGTCCATAACGACCGCGTCATTGATGGGCTCACCCAGATCGACGATGCGGTCCTCACCCAGGAGCTCGTAGCCGTCCTCGTAGGCCTCGGGATCCTCGGGCTCCTCAAAGAGGTAGAACTCCTCGATCTCGCCGGCGATATCAAACGAGGCGGGCTCCAGGCAACGGTCGCACTCGCCGGTGGCGTGCGCGCGGACCATGCCCGTGAGCAAGACACCGGTACCGGCATTGGTAAAGACAACGTCGTAGTCGATGCCGTCCTGAAGCTGGTACTCCTTCTCGCCCACCGTGTAGGTGGCGACATCGACCTTACCGGTCAGCGGATACGAATCTCCAGGAAACTCGAGCTGTTCGGAAAGATCGACGGTAACGCTCGGGAACTCAGCCATTACCACTGACCATTCTGTTGGGCGGCACCCTCGTTAAGCTGCTGACGGCAACGGGTAACGGTGCCGGTCAGGCTCTTAAGGTTCTCCTCCAGGTGCGTAAAGACCTGCTCTGCGTAGTCCTCGGCAGCATAACGCGTCTCGCGCTCGTACTGCTGGGCACGATCACGGATGTCGTCGGCCTGCTGCTGCGCTAAGCGGACGATCTCCTGCTCACCGGCAATGGTGAGGGCCTGCTGCTGAGCGTCGGCGATGATGGAATCGGCCTGAGCGGCAGCGGAAGCCATAAGCTCCTCGCGTTCCTTAAGGATACGGCGGGACTTCTGCCACTCCTCGGGATAGCTCATGCGGATCTCGTCGAGGATGTTGAAGAACACGTCGGCGTCGATGACCTTGAACTGAGCGTTCTTGCCGAAAGGCGGCTTGGCTTCCTCGATCAGCCCTTCGAGCTCATCGACCAAGCTGACGATCCTATCGCCAGGAAAATTCTCGCCCGGCATCCGGTCTCCTTTCATAGGTAACATATCATCGTGCTAGTTTACCACATGCCACCAGGCAATAAGAAACGTCACGAAAAGCGATGTTTGAGCGCTTCGACCACGTTGGGCGGGACAAACGTCGATACATCGCTACCGAGCGAGGCAATCTGGCGAACGACCGAGCTCGAGATATAGCCGTACTGCGGCGCACTCATGACAAAAATGGACTCCAGCTCGCTATCCAGGCGATAGTTAAGGTCGGCCTGCTGCAGCTCATACTCAAAGTCGGTCATGGCGCGCAGGCCCTTGACCACGGCACCCGCCCCCTGCTCACGTGCGAAGTCGACCAAGAGGCCGGTAAAGGGCAGGACCTCGACGCCGTCGATATCGCCGAGCGCCTCGCGGGCCAGCGCCACGCGCTCATCGAGCATAAACGTGGTGCCCACGCCGTTTTTACCCTGCGACTCGGCAACAGCGACGATCACGCTGGGAAAGATACGACGGGCGCGGCGGATCACATCGATATGGCCAAACGTGATGGGATCGAAGGTGCCCGGGACGATCACGCGGTTGATGGTGTCATTCATGGACGTCCTCCTGAAACGTCGTGGCATCGTTGTTCTCGGCATCTGCGCCGGCGCTATCGCCCTCACCATCGTCATCGCCGGCCCAACGAAGCAGGTCGACCGAGGTAATGCCGTAGCGCTTCTCACGTACAGTCTCAAAGTCTGCCGGATGCGCGCCCGCATCGGCGGCAGCATGCTCAAACAGGGCATAAGCGCCAGGTGCAAGCAGACCCTGCTGGGCCAGATTCTGCAGCAGTTCCTCGACCGGCTCGGCGCCAAAAGCATAGGGCGGGTCGAGCAGGACCAGATCAAAGGGCCCGCCCGGTACACGACCGCGCGAGGCACTCGCCAGCATGTCGCCCGTGACCACGCGCCAACGCGCACGGTCGCGGCAGAGCGACTCGATATTCTTGGTAATGAGCCGCGCGGCGTTGCGATCGATCTCAAACGTCGTGAGCGAGCGGGCCCCACGAGAGAGCATCTCTAACCCTAAGGCACCGGAGCCGCCAAAGGCGTCCAGCACACGAACCTCGTCCAAATCGAAGTCGAATGCCGACATGACCATAGATGCGCACGCCTCGCGCACGCGATCAGTCGTGGGGCGGGTGACATCGCGACCACGGGGCTCCTCGATCTTGCGACCGCGCCATTCGCCGCCGATGATTCTCATCCTCCGCTGACCTCCTTAAAGATATGTCGATAACGCATGGCGACCGCGTCGCGCAAAGGACGCGTCGCCACAGAGTCAAGGTTGCAAGCATACCGCAAGAGCTCAACCGCGTCCAAATGGGCCCATTCGATAAGGTCCTCATCGGCGTCCAGGTCCACAAAGCGCAAGGTCACACCGCCATGCTGGCGGTACCCCAGGATTTCGCCCTCGTGGCGCAGACGCAGGTCCATCTGGGCAAGCGTAAAGCCATCCGAGGTTTTTTCGAGCGATTGCAGACGATCTTGCGCCGCCGACGCGCCGCCGTTGCCCTTGGAGTGCGTCATAACCAGGCAGGTGCCCGACACGCCGCCGCGGCCCACGCGACCGCGCAGCTGGTGCAAGGCAGCCAAACCAAAGCGCTCACCGTTCTCGATAACCATGACGGTGGCATTGGGCACGTCGACGCCCACCTCGACCACCGTAGTCGAGACGAGCACGTCAATCTCGCCACGCTTAAAGGCATCAATAACCTGGTCCTTCTCCCCCGCTGGCATACGGCCGTGAAGGCGCTCGATGGCAAGGCCCGGCAACGCCAGACGCAGGCAATCGAGCTCGGTCACCGTATCGTGCAGCGGCACGGGGACGGTTACGCGGCCCTCGTCGTCGCGGGCGATACCGGGCACGTCTTCCAGCTCATCGGCCGAGTCACTCGGCTCCACGAGCGGGCAAATCACGTAGGCCTGCTGACCCTTTTCATGCGCCTCGCGGATGGCGCCATACGCGAGGTCACGGCTCGACTCGGTGAGCACGCGCGTCGTCACGCCGGCACCCGGAATTGGACGATGGCGGATGATGCTCGTATCCAGGTCGCCATAGACCGAGAGCGCCAACGTGCGCGGGATAGGCGTGGCCGTCATAACGAGCAGGTCCGCACCGGGGCCCTTCGCGCGTAGGGCGTTGCGTTGGCCGACGCCAAACCGGTGCTGCTCGTCGATGACGACAAGCGACAGATGCTTGAACGCAACGTTATCCGAAAGCACCGCATGAGTGCCAAAGAGCACGTCAAGCTCGCCCGATTCCAGCTGCGCATGGATGCGCTCGCGCTCTGCGGCCGGCGTGGCACCCGTCAGAAGTGCCCAGGACATGCCGGCCTGCGAGAGCAGAGGGCCGGTCTTATCGGCATATTGGCGCGCCAGCACGCCCGTGGGCGCCATAACGCAGGCCTGCGTACCGCCATCGGCAGCCACAGCCAGCGCGCAGGCGGCAACGGCGGTCTTACCGGTACCGACATCGCCCAGCAGCAGGCGGTTCATCACGCGCCCGCCATCGCACATATCGCGCAGGATATCCTGGAACGCGGCCTCCTGCTCGTTGCTCAGCGAAAACGGCAGGGCCTGCTTGAGCGCGACCAGGTGCTCGCCCGCGGTGTGGGCATAGGGCACCACATCGACCAGGCCGCCGTCGTTGCGCAGACGCAGCGCCAGCTGCAGGTAGAGACACTCCTCGTAGGCAAGACGCCGGCGTGCGATGTCGCGCTCAGCCATGCTCGAGGGAAAGTGGATCGATCGAAGCGCACGAGCATTGCTCATCAGGCGACGCTTAACGCGTAAGCGTGCCGGAATGGGATCAAAGGGATTGCCGACGACCTCGAGCGCGCCGCTTACGATGCGGCGCATCCACGCCTGGCTCACGCCATCACTGACGTAATGGACCGGCAGGATAGTGCCTGCGGCACGCCCTTCCTCGAGCTTTTCAAAGTGCGGCGAGGCCATCTGCTTAAAACCGTAGGCAAACTCAACCTTACCCATTACGGCTAGGCGGTCGCCCTGCTTAAGCTGCTGGGCAATCCAGGGCTGGCGGAAAAAGGCGACCTGCAGCACGCCCGTCTCGTCAACGAGTGAAACCTCGGTCACCTGCATGCGCGGACGCGGCTGCTTTTGGACGATACGATCGACCGTGGCGATGATGGTACACACGGTACCGATGGGCGCCATCTCGATGGACCAGGAGCGCGTAAAGTCCAGGTATCGATGAGGGATATGGAGAAGGAGGTCCCCCACCGTCCGAATTCCCAGACGGCGAAGGGCCTCCTCACGTTTACCCGAAACATATTTGAGTCGCGCGATATCCTCGTCGAGCGCATTGCTCTGGGCAAAGCGCTCCGAGACGCGCGGCACGGAGCACAGTTCGGACATGGGCAGTTGCCTACTCGATCGAGAAGATCACGGGATAGAGCGGCTGCTCGCCACGATGGGCGTCGATCTCCAGATCGGGCTGAGCCTCCTCGATAGCGTCGACGATCTCCTGGAAGGCCTCATCGGACAGTTCCTCGCCGGCCAGAATCGTCAGCGCGTCGCCCTCCTCTTCCTCCTGCATACGGTTGATGCAATCGAGCGTGACCTGCTTCACGTCGGAGCCGACCACGTCGATGGAGCCGGCAATGATGCCCATGACGTCACCGGAGTGAATTGGCGAACCGTCGGAGGCACTGGAGTCGCGCACGGCGCGGGTGACCTCGCCATCGCGGACCTCGCTGATGGCGTCGACCATAGCGGCGACGGCATCCTCGAGCTCGGAATCGGGCAGGACCGCGAACAGCGCGGAGAAGGCCTGCGGAACGGTCTTGGTGGGAACGACGGCGACCTTCTTGTCGGTGCAGGCAGAGGCAGCGGCCTCGGCGGCCATGCGGATGTTGCCGTTGTTGGGCAGAATGATGACCGAGGTCGCGTTGACCTGGTCGACGGCGCCCAGCAGGTCTGCAGTCGAGGGATTCATGGTCTGGCCACCGGACACGATCACGTCAACGCCGAGGGACTTGAGGATGTCTGCCTCGCCGGAACCGGCGGCAACGGCGACAAAGCCCAGGGCCTTCGCGGGCTCGGCGGCCTTCTCCTGGTCCTCGTGGATCTTGGCGGTACGGTCGTGGGCCTCCATCTCCATGTTGTGGATAAAGACCTCGTAGATCTGGCCAAGCTGCAGCATGTGCTCGAGCACGAGGTTCGGGGTGTTGGAGTGCACGTGGATCTTGTAGTCGGGATATGCGCCCACGAGCAGCTCACAGTCGCCCATGGAACCCAGGAACTTAAGGCACTCGTCCTCGTCAAACGGGGCGTCGGCCTTAAACAGGAACTCATTGCAGTAACGGAATTCCGAGCCCTCCCAGTCGTCGTTAGCCTCGATCTCAACGCGGCCAAGAGCGGCATCACGGGCAGAGCCGGCGGAGTCAAACGTAGCGGAGAAATCCTCGACAACGGTGCTGCGGCCAAGAGCGGCAGCTACGAAGTTCTCGAGGAAGATGGCAAAGCCAAAGGCGCCGGAGTCGACCACGCCGTTCTCCTTCAGAACGGGCAGCAGGTCGGGCGTGCGAGCGACGGAATGGTAGGCCTCGACGACGATGGCATCGAGCGCGTCCTCGGCCGAGAACTTCTTCTTTTCGCACTCGTCGGCCTTGGTCGAGACATCGCGCAGCACCGTGAGAATCGTGCCCTCGATGGGCTTACGGACGGCCTGGAAGGCGACCTTGACGGCGCGGCGGAACGCATAGGCGATGTTGGCGGACGTGATGGGCTCATCAGCAGAGACGAGACCCTCGGCCACGCCGCGCAGGATCTGAGAGGTGATGACGCCGGAGTTGCCGCGGGCACCCATCAGGGAGCCGTGGGTGATGGCGCCGGCGATGGCCTCCATATCGGCATCGGCGGGAAGGGCGGAAAGCTCCTTGGTCACCGAGGCGAGCGTGAGCGACATGTTGGTACCGGTGTCGCCGTCGGGTACGGGGAAGACATTGAGCTTGTTGATCTCCTCGGCCTTGTCGGAAACAGCAGCCGCAGCGATCGGAAAACAGGTGCGAATGGTCTTTGCAATCATGGGTATTTGAATCTCCGTTTTCGGATGCTAGTTCAGACGGCTCTTGAGCGCGTCGATGTGAATGCCGATCTTAAGGCTGGCGGGATCGATCTGGGCGATCTCCTGCAGGGTGAAGGCAACGGAGCTCGAAAGATTGTGGCAGACGGACTTCATGTTGACGCCGTTCTCGAGCACGACGTGAAGATCGACCGTAAGGCCGTTCTCGTCGGCGGAGACAAGCACGCCCTTGCGGAGGCGCTGACCGGCAAGCAGGCGCACGCTCTCGGCGCCCTGGAGCTGCTCAGCCATACCGACGACGCCATAGCACGTCATCGCGGCATAACCGGCAATATCGGCAATAACGTCGTTCGAGACGCTCAGGCTGCCGTTGATGGTCTCAGACACAAGAATCTCCTTATCTGGTGCTCACGGCACCATGTCGTGGGAGCAATCATTGCAATATTCTACAACGACCGCGCCATGTTGAGGTGATGGGTCGCGGGATTACATCCTCGACACGAAATGTTGATATGGCAACGTTCGAGTCAAGTGGTCGCGGCATGAAAAAAACCCGCCGCATAAGCGACGGGTTTTACAACCTGGCTCCCCGGGTAGGACTCGAACCTACAACAGCGCGGTTAACAGCCGCGTGCTCTACCATTGAGCTACCGAGGAATTTAAAAGCCCAGCGGATTGGGCTGAGAAATTCTGGCTCCCCGGGTAGGACTCGAACCTACAACAGCGCGGTTAACAGCCGCGTGCTCTACCATTGAGCTACCGAGGAATAGGTGCGTGCTCTCAAGCAACGAAGTTTATTATACGGACGAATCAGCTTAGGGCAAGAACTTTTTTGAGATTTTTTCCGACCTAGTCATTGAGGACGTCCCCAATGACCACATGAAAGCGCCCCCAAGCGGATGTGCTTGAGGGCGCTTCTTGCTTGCGAGGTTATGACTCGATGTAGTCCTTGAGCTTACTCGAACGGCTCGGGTGACGGAGCTTGGCCAGGGTCTTGGACTCGATCTGGCGGATGCGCTCGCGCGTGACGCCAAACTCGCGGCCGACTTCCTCGAGCGTGCGGGGATGCCCGTCGACAAGGCCAAAGCGTAGCTCGATAACCTTGCGCTCACGATCAGCAAGCGAGTCGAGCACCTGGGTGAGCTGCTCCTGAAGCATGGAGAAGCTGGCGGCATCGGGCGGAACGATGGCCTGGGAGTCCTCGATGAAGTCGCCCAGCTGGGAATCCTCTTCCTCGCCGATGGGGGTCTCGAGCGACACGGGCTCCTGCGAGATCTTCTGGATCTCGCGGACACGGTCGGCGCTCATGTCCATCTCGGCACCGATCTCCTCGGGGGTCGGGTCGCGGCCCAGGTCCTGAAGGAGCTGGCGCTGCACGCGGACAAGCTTGTTGATGGTCTCGACCATGTGCACGGGAATACGGATGGTACGGGCCTGGTCGGCGATAGCGCGCGTGATGGCCTGACGGATCCACCACGTGGCATACGTGGAGAACTTGAAGCCCTTCTGGTAGTCGAACTTCTCGACGGCGCGGATCAGACCGAGGTTGCCCTCCTGGATCAGGTCCAGGAACAGCATACCGCGGCCGACGTAGCGCTTGGCGATGGAGACTACCAGACGCAGGTTGGCGCTGATGAGTGCCTGCTTGGCTTCGAGGCCCACGTTCTCAATGCGCGTGAGACGACGCATCTCGGCACGCGTGAGCTCGAGCTCACCGGCATCGGCAGCCTCGAGCTTCTCGGTAGCCTCGAGACCGGCCTCGATCTTCATGGCCAGATCGACCTCTTCGGAGGCGGTTAGCAGGTCGACCTTGCCGATCTCCTTGAGGTACATACGAACCGGATCGCCGGTCAGCATCACCGTGGAGGCATCGATGCCACGCACGCGCGAGCGTGAACGGGACGTGCGCACGGTGCGCTTCTTCTTGCTCTTGGAAGAACCCATCTCGGCGTCGGCCTGACGGGCCATCTTGAGCTCATGATCGTCGAGCGAGCCGGAATCGTGCTCGTCGTCGTCATCGAAATCGTCGGTATCGGTATCGTTATCGTCATCGTCGACGTCCATGGGGGCGTCGTCGTTACCGCTCGCGGAGATAATCTGGATGCCGCTGTTGCGCAGCGCGGAATACACCGCGGTGAGCTGCTCGTCAGAAACATCGATATCCTTCAGGGCGACCTGAATCTCGTCCTCGGTTACCGAAGTCCTGTTTGAGCCGTTGCCCATGAGCTTTGCAACGTAGGATTCCAGCCCAGTACCCGTGCTCTCAGTCTTTTTTGGCACAGATTCTCCCTTCATAGTCCACAGGACTCAATACTTTAGCACACAGCAACGTCTATACCCAAAATCCAGACTGGATATAGGCGAGAATACGCTGGTTGACCACAACATCTAGGCCTGTTCGGTGCCCGCGGTCTCCAAACCGATCAAACGGAACGGGTCCGCCACGCCGCCGATCGACTTTTGCAGTTCGCGTTGACGCTGCGAATCCTGCGCGGCCTGCACGGTCAGCGCGCGACGGGCCTCATCGTCGAGCGAACGGTCCTGGCGCAGCTTGGCCTGTGCGGCACGCATGCGGCGCTTGATGGTGTAGAGCTCGAGCGTATCGAGCATAAACACGATGTTCGTCTCGGTGGGGTGCTTGCTCGTCGCCGAGATGCGCCCGGCACTCACAAGCGTTGCCGCCTCGGGACACACCGAGCGCGCCGCATCCATGCAGGCTGAAGGATCGGTTCCCGGCGGCGTTGCCAGAACGGCCCATGCGATGGACTCGTGACGTGGGTCAACCCACTCGATAGAGCAGATGCGGTCGGCATACGTGCGGAACAGGTCGGGGTAGCTCGTGAGCATGGTCAGCAGCTCACGCTCCCCTGCCAAGGACTTACGCTCAAGATCAGTAAGAACCATCGGCGCCACCGCAGCCGGAGCACCCGAACCATCAGTCACAGGTACAGCACCCATACCATCAGGCGCGTCGATCGGCGGCAGGTCGTCGACGACCTCCACAGGCGCGGCACCGTAAGCATCGAGCGGGACATAGTCGTACGGCTCTTCCTCGACCGACGCCGCTACTGCCGGCGTCGCGCCCGACGCCCAAGCACCACGAGATGTCCCCTGCGAACCAGACGACCGACCGCCCGCGCTACCGGACCGCTCAGCTTGCGCCCGCTGGCGTTCATAGTTCTGTTCGCGACGGCGCTCCGCATCTTCGCGCTTGGCAACATCGCGAAACACGCGACCCGAACTCGCGCGCACCGTCTCCAAATCCAAACCCAGCAGATCGGCAATCTGGATAAAGTACGTGTCGATCATATAGCTATCGCGCAGCGGATAGATAAGCGTCAGCGCATCTTCCAGCGCCTTGGCGCGACCGCCCGGCGTGGTGATGTCGCTCGACTCCTGCAGCGAGCGGTAGACAAAGTCCATAAGCGGCTCGGCGGCGTCAATACGTTTCTGCAGCTCCTCTCCGCCGTGCGCCGCGATGAACTCCATGGGGTCGTTGCCGTCGGGCAGTACCACGCAGCGCAGGTCCATCGAATCCTGCTCGATAAACTGAATCGCGCGACGGGCGGCCTTCTGGCCCGCGGCATCGCCGTCAAACATATACACGATGCGGTTGGCAAAGCGGGTGAGCGTCTTGACGTGATGCTCCGTGAGCGCGGTGCCCAGCGTAGCGACGACGTTTTTAATCCCCGCCTCCCAACAGGCGATGCAGTCGGTATAGCCCTCTACCACGATGGCGGTATCCTGCGCGACGATAAACTCCTTGGCCCAATTAAAGCCGTAGAGGTTTCGCTTTTTATGAAACACGCTCGTCTCGGCGGTGTTGAGGTACTTGGGTTGGCCGTCTCCCATGATGCGACCGCCAAAGGCGATGTTGTGACCCTGCTCATCAAAGATGGGAAACATCACGCGGTCGTAAAAACGGTCGGCGAGCTGCCCGCGCCCGCGGCTCACGGCCACGTTGGCGTCGATCATCTCCTGCGGGGTAAAGCCCGCCTGGGACAGGTGCGACACCAGAGCGTTGCGACCCGGTGCAAAGCCCAGACAGTAGCGGCGGCAGACATCGCCGCCCATGCCGCGGCTGGCAAAGTACTCACGCGGGCGGCTATCCTTACCGCGCATGAGCATGGTGTGGTAGAACTGAGCGGTCTCGGCGCACAGATCGTAGATTCGGGCACGCTTAGTACCGCGCTCGCGGCGGTCTCCGGTGTCGTGCAGCTCAATACCCGCGCGATCGGCCAAATAACGGATTGACTCGGGAAAGCTCAGGTTCTCGCGCTTCATGATATAGGTGAAGACATCGCCACCCTCACCGCAGCCAAAGCAATGCCACACCTGCGTGGCGGGGATAATGTGGAAAGACGGCGTCTTTTCGCCATGAAAGGGGCAGCAGCCCCAAAACTCATGGCCGCGGGGCTTGAGCTCAACCGTTTCCTGCACGATGGCAACTAGGTCGGACGCAGCGCGGACCTGGTCTTTTTCCTCATCGCTAATCACGGATGCTCACCCCCTGCTCACCCAAGTTGTGACGAATGTCCTCGATATTACCCTCGACGGTCGCAATCAACTCATCCAGCGAATCGAACACACGCGAGGGACGTAGCCAGCGCGTAAACGCCAGCGAAACGGAAGCGCCGTACAGGTCGCCCGTATAACCAATTAAATTAGCCTCGAGATGCGCCGAAGCGGCATCGTCGGCATACGTCGGCGGCAGGCCGACGTTCACGGCAGCGGGCCACACGGTGTCATCGACGAGCACCATGCCCTCATACACGCCATCAGCAGGCACCTGAATGCCGCTGGGAACCTGCAGGTTTGCCGTGGGAAAGCCCATGCCAGAACCCTCGTGACGGCCGCGAATAACACCGCCACGCACCATATACGGGCGGCCGAGTAACTCAGCAGCAAGCTCCACATGGCCCTGTCCCAGCTCATGACGAATGCGGGTGGCGCAAATGGCCTCGCCGCCCTCGCAAAGCAGGTCGTGACCATACACGTCAACGCCGCGCTCGGAACCCCAGGCGCGCATCTCGGCAACACCAGAAGCACCGCCGCGGCCCAGCCTAAAGTCGCTGCCCACGCGAATCGAGCGGATATCGACCACATGCGACAGCAGTTTAAGAAAGCCCGCGTGGTCGAGTGCCGCCACCGAAGGCGTAAAGGGAACAGCCACGACCGCATCGACCCCGGTGAGAGCCAGGGCATGCAGACGGTCGGCCGTCGTCATCAGTTTTTGAGCAGGCGAGGGGCTCAGCACCACGTCCGGGTCGGGATCGAAGGTGACCACGACAGCCTTGCAGCCATGGTTACGCGCATCGCGAACGACCGCGTCGATCAGTTCGCGATGCCCCCTATGCACGCCATCGAACACGCCGATGGCGATCGACGCGGCGCCCAGGCACGCGCAATCATCAAATGCATCGGCGACGATGCGGGCCTCATCCGACTCGCCCGCGAAAAAAATACGCGCGAGCTCGTGGGAGGTCAGCATCATCGAACACCGCCAATCGCCTGCGGAAAGACGTGCTCCATTACAAAGCGACCACCCTCGATACGGGCGAGCGCCTTGAGCCCGCCATCGAGCACCAGCGCAAACGGCGCCTTCGATGCATCGAAGCCCGCAAGCGCACGCTCAATAGGAATACGACGTCCGCACAGCAGATCGTCGGCAAGGTCGCCCGGCAAGTCGACGCGCGTGGCACCCAGTGCCGCAATGGGATCCAGGGCAAAACCGTCAGCGGACTCGGCAGAAAGCTCCTCGACCGTATGACAGGCACCAATGGAAACAACGCCGGAGGCCGTACGGCGCAGCGCGGAAATGTGCGCCGCGTTGTCGCAGGCACGACCCAGGTCGCGAGCGAGCGCACGGATATAGGTGCCCTTGCTCACCGAAAACGCCACGGTCCAAACGCAAGCGTCGGCATCACCGCTCACGGCAATCAGATCGGCGGAGTATACCTCGACCGGACGCGGGGGCAGCGACACGGCATTGCCCTCGCGCGCAGCCTTATAGGCGCGCACGCCGTTGACCGAAATGGCCGAAAACGCCGGCGGCACCTGCATCTGCGGACCCAACATGGCACACAGACGCTCGCGGGCATAGGCCGGATCGCGCAAGTCGTCGGCAACGGGCACCGTGCGGACGGCCTCGCCCTCCGCATCATCGGTATTGGTCTCGACGCCAAACGAGATGTCGGCGACGTAGCTTTTGGTATCGAGCGTGAGCATGCCCAGCAGACGCGTGGCCTGCCCCACGCCCACCACCATGACACCCGATGCCATGGGGTCGAGCGTTCCGGCATGACCGACGCGCCGCTCATGGAGGGCGCGTCGGCATTGCGAAACCACGTCGTGGGACGTGCAGCCCACCGGCTTATCGACGGCGAGCAGCATATTAAGTTGAGAAGGTGTACGACGAGCCATGTACCATCCAAAAAGTTAGAGCTCGACGGTCACCGAAGCGGGATCCTCCCCTACCAGCTCGGCCAGCATGGGAAGTGCCGCGGTGAGCGTCTCGGAAATCGTTCCGGCGTTGGTAAAGCCGGCGGCAGCGTGGTGCCCACCTCCGCCAAAATTGGCCGCAATCTCGGAAACATCAAGTTCGCCCTTGGAGCGCAGGTTACCGCGCACCTTGGTATCGCCCTCGATGCCCTTAAGGAACAGGCAGACCTCGACGCCCATCACTGAGCGCACCACATCGACCAGGCCGTCGCACTCATCAGAGGTGACGCCGCATTCCTTAAGGTCACTTTCGTACGCATAGCTATACGCCACGCGCCCGTGCGCGACCGTCTTGATGCGACCCATGACGATGGACTTGAGGTGCAAGAACTCGACACGCATGCTCTGATAGACCTCGAGCGCGACGCGTGCCGGATCGGCACCGTGCGCCACCAGGCGAGAGGCAGCATGAAACGCGGCAGCATCGGCGTTCTGATACTGAAAACGACCGGTGTCGGTGACCAGGCCACACAGCAGGCAAGTCGCGATGCTGTCGCTTGCGGTAATGCCACAATCGGCCAAAAAGCGGTCGATGATCATGGCGCAAGCAGCGGCATTGACACACCTAAGGCTGACCTCGGCAAACTCCTCACGCGCCGGGTGATGGTCAAAACACGCCACGTGGGCCGAACGACGCAGCACCTCGGCAGAATTATTGAGGCGCTCGACGACCGGCACGTCCACCGAGATGAACAGGTCCGGGTTGCCGGTGTAGGCAGAGGCCGGCACCAGCAGATCGGCACCCTCCATAAAACGGTAGATGCGCGGAACGGGATCGTCGTCTGCCAGCAGCAGGGCGATGTCCTTGTCGGGGAACACCTTCATAAGCGAAAGGCCCAGGCCCAACACGGAGCCCAGGGCATCGCCGTCGGGAGAGGTGTGACCCGAGATCGCAATGGAGGACGCATCCTCGATGAGCTCGAGGATGCGTCGTTTAATATCTGCAGACTCGCACGAGGCGAGGTCGGCGGAATTAGTCATCTAAAGCTGCCTCCTGGGCGACATCCGCTATCGGGTAGCCGTCCTCATCCTTTTCGATCGCAAGCGTGGCCGGAACGTTTTCCAGCGCACGCGTGATGCGCTCGGCCTCGTCGGTCGAGCGATCGATACGAAAATCGAGCTCGGGCGTGACGCGCCAATCAAGCGAGCGAGCCAACAGACTGCGGATGCGGCCCTTGGCGCTGGCGAGCGCCTCCATGACCTCATCGTAGCGGCTCGCATCGCACGACACGTACACGCGCGCGAACGAACGGTCCACCGCGACCTCGACCGCGGTCAGGGTGACCAGGTCGAGTCGCGGATCGGAAACCTCAAAGAGCAGGATATAACCGAGCTTCTCGCGGAGCTGCTCGCCCAAACGGCGGGTTGCCTGCGTTTGCTTCATAGCGCTACCCCCTACTCGGTACGGGCAACCTGGTCGATGCGGTAACCCTCGATCTGGTCGCCGGGCTTGATGTCCTGGAAGTTCTCCAGGCCAATGCCGCCCTCGGAACCGCTCTTGAGGCTCTTGGCCTCGTCCTTGTAGTGGCGCATCGAGGCAATCTTGCCGTTGAAGACCACAATGCCGTCACGCACCAGGCGCACGGAATCGGTCGCGGCGATCTCGCCCTCCTCCACGCGGACACCGGCGGCGATACCGACTTTGGGCACCTTGAAGGTGTCCAGGACGGTCGCGGTACCCGTGGAGACCTCGACCTCGGTGGGCTTGAGCATGCCGATACGGGCGGCGTCGAGCTCCTCGAGGCACTTGTAGATGACGTCGTAGCAACGGATCTCGACGCCCTCGCGCTCGGCGGCGGAGCGGGCCTTACCGTCGGGACGGACGCCAAAGCCGATGATGATGGCGTTAGAGGCGTCGGCCAGGACGACGTCGGTCTCGTTGATGGCGCCAACGGCGGAGTGGATCGTGTTGATGCGAACCTCGGACTGATCCATCTTGTCGAGCGAGTCCTGAAGGGCCTCGATGGAACCCTGGACGTCGGCCTTGATGATCAGGTTGAGCTCCTTGACCTCGGCGTCGGCAATGGTCTCGAAGAGGTTCTCGAGCGTGACGTGCTTGACGCGGCTCTGCTCCTCGATACGGGCCTTGAGCGAACGCTCGTCGGCAAGGGCGCGAGCCTCGCGCTCGTCCTCGAACACGCGGAACTCGTCGCCGGCGTTGGGCACAGACTGCAGGCCCAAAATCTCGACGGCGTCGGAGGGACCGGCCTCGGTGACGGCGCGACCCTTGGGGTCGAGCATAGCACGGACGCGGCCGTAGGTAAGGCCGGCGACCAGCGTATCGCCCACGTGCAAGGTACCGCGGGTCACGAGCACGGTAGCGACCGAGCCGCGGCCCTTGTCGAGCTTGGCCTCGAGGACATTGCCGGAGGCAAAGGTGTCCGGGTTGGCCTTAAGCTCGAGCACGTCGGCCTGGAGCAGCACGGTCTCCAGAAGGTCATCGATACCGATCTTCTGCTTGGCCGAGATGTTGACGAACATGTTCTGTCCGCCCCACTCCTCGGGGATGACGCCGTACTCGGTGAGCTCCTGGCGCACGCGGTCGGGGTTGGCGCCCGGCTTATCGATCTTGTTGACGGCAACGACGATGGGTACGCCGGCGGCCTTGGCGTGGTTGATCGACTCGACCGTCTGGGGCATGACGCCGTCGTCGGCGGCGACGATCAGGATGACGATGTCGGTCACCTTGGCGCCACGGGCACGCATGGCCGTAAAGGTAGCGTGACCCGGGGTATCGATGAAGGTGATCTTGCGGTCGTTGATCATGACCTGCGAAGCGCCGATGGCCTGCGTAATGCCGCCCGCCTCGCCGGCAGCAACGCCGGTGTGACGGATGGCATCGAGCAGCGACGTCTTGCCGTGGTCGACGTGGCCCATGACGGTGACGACCGGGGCACGCGGCTTAAGGTCGGCGGGATCGTCGTAGAACGAGAAGGTGTTCTCCTCCTCGGGGGTGATGATCTTGATCTGACGGCCCAGGTCGTCGGCAACGAGCTCGACGAGGTCGTCGGACATGGACTGCGTCATCGTGAGCGGCGTACCCAGCAGGAACAGGCGCTTAATGATGTCGTTGGCCGGAACGTCGAGCGCCTCGGCAAGCTCCTGGACGGTAACGCCCTGGGAGACCTTGATGGCGTCGAGGTCCTCGGGGTTCACGCCCTGGGCCAGCGCCTCCTCTATCTTGCGCTCCTCCTGAGCCTTGGCAGCCTCGCGCTCGCGCTTCTCCTTGCGCTTCTTGCGGCGACCGGTGGACTCACGAGAGGCCTCCTCGACGGCAGCTCGAGCCTCCTCGAGCACCTTCTCGCGGCTGTACTCCTCGGCCTCGCGAGCCATGCGGCTGTAGTGGTCCTCTTCGTTGTTGTGACCGCCCTTGCGCTTCTTGCCCTTGCCCTGCTTATCGGGGTTGGGGAAGTCCATGCCGGCAGCGACGTTGTTGCTGGCGTTGGTGCGATGGCTGTGCGGACGGCTCTCGGAGGCGTTGCGCTCGGAGTTGTTGTCTGAGGCGTTGCGATCGTTACGACGGCCACCGCGGCGGTCGTTGTTGCCGCCACGACGGTTACCGCGCTCTGCGGCGCGCTCGGCCTTGGCCTTGTCCTCGGCGTCCTTCTTCTCCTTGAGCACGGTCTCCTGTGCGGCGATCTGGTCGAGCAGCGAACGGAAGCGCGAACCGGAGTCGGAAGCGGGAACGGCGCGGCGCTGGGCCTCGCGGGCAGCCTCCTCCTTCTCGCGAGCAAGGCGCTCCTGCTCGGCCTTCTTCTTGGCCTCGGCCTCGGCGCGGGCAGCCTCCTCGGCAGCCTGGGCTGCGGCAAACTGGCGGCGCTCCTCCTCGCGTGCCTTCTCGGCGGCGATGCGCTCGCGCTCGGCCTCGGCGGCGCGTGCGGCCTCCTCGGCAGCAGCTGCCTGCTCCTCGGCCTGCTTGGCGGCCTCGACTTCCTGAGCGCGGGCCTCGATCACCGAGGCGAGCTGCTTGCGGACCATGGCGACATAAGCGTCCTCCAAGGTGGAGGAAGCGGACTTAGCGGGAATCTTCATATCGGCGAGATGACCCATCAGTTCCTTGGAGGTCATGCCGAACTCTTTGGCCAGGGTGGACACACGGACTTTTGCCATATGACTTCACCTACCCTTTCTGGCACCTTGAGTGCCTAGAGACTGAACGAGCGTGGGAGACGCGCCGGGACCCGCCCGGCGCAACCGCGCGCTAGATCAGGTCCTCCGCATCATCGAAGGCGTCGGTGTCGTGGACACCGCAGAAACGGGAGCCGGGACGAGCCTGGTTGCGGCACTGGATGCCGTCCTCGGACACGTACTCGCAGCGGCGGACGTCCTCGTCCTCCTCGTCACCGATCAGGTCGGCGGCGGGCTCCTCGTGAACGGGAACGTTCTTGAGGATGTCGGCGGCAAGCGTCTCGGACTTGATGTCGATGTGCCAGCCGGTCAGGCGCGCGGCGAGGCGGGCGTTCTGGCCCTCCTTGCCGATGGCGAGGGACAGCTGGTCGTCGGGCACGATGACGCCGGCGTAGGCCTTCTCCTCGTCGATGAGGACGCGGGTGACCTTGGCGGGCGACAGGGCGTTGGCGACGTAGACGGCAGGATCGGCATCCCAAAGGATGACGTCGACGCGCTCGCCACGGAGCTCGCCCACGACAGCGCGAACACGGCTGCCCTTGGGGCCGACACAGGCGCCCACGGGATCCAGACGGTCGTCGAGCGAGTGGACGGCGACCTTGGAGCGCTGGCCGGGCTCGCGGGCGATCGACTTGATCTGGACGGTGCCCTCATAGATCTCGGGCACCTCCTGCTCAAACAGACGACGCATGAGCTCGGGGTGGGTACGGGAGATGACAATCGGCGGACGGCTGTGCTCGCCACGAACCGGCTGCAGGTTGGAGTTGGGGTCGCGAACGTCGATGATCACGGCCTTGATGTGCTGGTTATGCAGGTAGCGCTCGCCCATCGGACGCTCGTTGCGCTCGTTCTCGTAACGGCGCTGATCGAAGTGCGGCAGCTCGGCCTCGACGCCCTCGCGGATCTTGACGATCGTGAAGTCGGGCGTGGACTGCAGCACGGTACCGCTGATGAGGTCACCGATGCGGCCGGAGAACTCCTCGTAGATCTGCTCGCGGGCGGAGTTGCGCACGATGGCGTTGATCTCGGCCTTGGCGTGCTGGGCGGCGATGCGGCTCGTGTTCTTGGGGGTGACGTCGATCTCCTCGAACTCGGTGAAGTTGCCTTCCTCGTCCATGGAATCGTCAATCGGCTCCAGACGGTAGACGTAGATCTTGCCGGTGGTGCGGTCGATGGTCACCTTGGCGCCCCACTCAAGATGCAGGATCTCGGCATAGCTCTTGGCAAGCGACTGCTCCAGGCGGTCGATCAGGTAGAGCTGGTCGATGTGCTTCTCCTGGCAAAGCTCCATCAGGGCGGACATCATGTCGGATGCTGCCATCTTACTTTCCTTCCTTCGCGGGCTTGAAGTCGTAGGTGGGCTTCAACTTGCACTTTTTAACATCAGAGAAATCGAGGGTGACGGACTCGCCGCCCTCGAGCTCGAGGGTCACGTTCGCCTCGGTGGCGGCGGCAATCTTGCCGGCGTACTTGCGACGGCCCTCGGTAGCGGTGGAGGTGAGCTCACAGTTCTCGCCCACAAAGCGGGCAAAGTCGCACGGGCGGCGCAGCGGGCGCGCCATGCCCGGGCTCGACACCTCGAGCGTATAGCTCGAAGAGATGGGGTCGAGCTCCTCAATCACATCGCCGACCCACTTGGTGTTGGCCGTAACATCGTTGAGCGACAGGCTCTGACCCTCGGCACCCTCGATACGCACGCGCACGCAGGGGGCCTTGGTGGCACCCACGAGCTCGACGTCGACGATGTCGACATCGTGCTGGGGAGCGACGGCCTCGAGCGCGTCGATGATCGCCTGCTCGGTCTTGGTCTTGACCATTGCGGCACCTCCATCCATACAAAAAAGAAGCGGGGCCGAAACCCCACTTCTTTCAATTACAACTTCATTTGCAAGCAAACTATACCAATAGCTGCGGAAACGTGCAAGCACAGTACGAACCTGCAGGTCAGCGTGCGCACAGCTTCTCCATAAGAATAGGACAATTGGCCGAAGGCAACTAGGCAGATACATGCAAAACGAGGGACGACCCAACCGGATCGCCCCTCGTCTTTTATGCGTCAGTTATGCGCGCAGTGCTTACTTGACCACCAGGTTGACCAGCTTGCCGGGCACGCAGATGGCCTTGACGACTGTCTTGCCCTCGAGCCACTTGGCGACGGCGGCCTCGGCGGCAGCCTGCATATCCTCATTGGAGGCATCGCGGGCAACGTCGACGCGGCCGCGGACCTTGCCGAGCACCTGGACCACGATCTGCACCGTGTCCTCGATGGACTCGGCCAGGTCGAACTCGGGCCAGGCAGCGGTATAGGCGTTGCCCTCGCAGCCGAGCGCCTCGTGCCACAGCTCGTCGGCCCAGAACGGGCAGATGGGGGCAAGGACGCTCACGATGTCCTTGGCCACGCCGTAGCACAGCGCCTTGTCGCGGGCGGTACCCTCGGTGGCGTTGAGGTAGGCGCTCGCCGCGTTGACGAGCTCCATGACGGCCGAGATGGCGGTGTTGAACTGGCCGCGATCGAAGTCCTCGGTGCACTTGGCGATGGTGCGGTGACGCTCGCGATAGAGCTTCATCGCAACCTCATCGAGCGCGGACTTGTCGAAGGCCACGTTGGCATCGCCGGACTGGACGAGCTGCCAAACGATACGCCAGGCGCGCTTGATAAAGCGGTTAGCGCCCTCGACGGCCTTGGGATCCCAGTCGAAGTCCTTCTCGGGCGGGGCGATAAACAGGATCGCCAGACGCATGGTGTCGGCACCGTAAGGCTCGATGACCGAGCTCGGGGGCACGACGTTGCCCTTGGACTTGGACATGGTGTCGCCGTTCTCGTCCTTGACCATGCCCTGGCACAGCAGGTTGGTGAAGGGCTCGTCCACGCTCAGCAGGCCCAGGTCGCGCAGTGCCTTGGTAAAGAAGCGGCTGTAGAGCAGGTGCAAAATAGCGTGCTCGATGCCGCCGATGTAGTTATCGACGGGCATCCAACGGTCGGCAGCCTCACGGGAGAAGGGCAGCTCAGTGTTGTGCGGATCGGTATAGCGCAGGTAATACCAGCTGGAGCAGGTAAAGGTGTCCATGGTATCGGTCTCGCGCTTGGCCGGGCGGCCGCAGACCGGGCAGGTGGTCTCGTAGAACTCCTTGCACTCGGCAAGGGTTTCGCCAGCGCCCAGGTCCAGGTTCTCGGGCAGCGTCACCGGCAGCTGATCCTCGGGCACGGGCACGATGCCGCAGTGCTCGCAGTGGATGGCCGGGATGGGGTTGCCCCAATAGCGCTGGCGGCTGATGAGCCAGTCGCGCAGACGGAACTCGACCTTACGGCGGCCGCAGCCCATGGCCTCGAGGTCGGCCACGATGGCAGCCTCGCCCTCGGAGTGCTTGCCGCCGCGCATACCGGTGTACTTGCCGGACTGAACGAGCGTGCCCTCGGCAGCGTGGGCGCAATCCCAGTCGACGGTCTCGGCATGGAAGGTATCGATGGTCTCGCCGCTGGCCTCGACGGCAGCGCGATCGTCATCGTCCAGGATGATCGGCACGATCGGCAGGTCGTACTTACGGGCAAACTCAAAGTCGCGCTGGTCGCCACAGGGAACGGCCATGACGGCACCGGTACCGTAGTCGGCAACGACATAATCGGCAACCCACACGGGGACCTTCTCGCCGTTGACGGGGTTTACCACATAGCGGCCCGTGAAGGCACCGTGCTTCTCGAGGGTGCCCTGGGCACGCTCGACGGCAGAGATATGCTTGGAGTCCTCGACGATCTTGGTGACGGCCTCCTCGTACTCCGTGCCCTCGACGAGCTCGTGCAGGCCGGCGTACTCGGGAGCCAGGACAAAGAAGGAAACGCCAAAGAGCGTATCGGCACGCGTGGTGAAGACGGTGATCTTGCCCTCGTCGCCCTCGATGGGCTCGCCATCCCGGTCGCACAGGGTAAAGTCGACCTCGGCGCCCTCGGAGCGACCGATCCAGTTGGCCTGCATCTGCTTGACGCGCTCGGGCCAGCCGGGGAGCTTCTCCAGGTCATCGAGCAGCTCCTGAGAGTACTCGGTAATCTTGAAGTACCACTGCTCCAGGTCGCGCTTCTCGGGCTCGGTGCCGCAGCGCCAGCACTTGCCCTCGGTGACCTGCTCGTTGGCCAGAACGGTCTTGCAGGTGGGGCACCAGTTGACCGGGTTCTTCTTGCGGTAAACCAGGCCCTTTTCCCACAACTTCTCAAAGATCCACTGACCCCAACGGTAATAATCGGGGCTGCAGGTCTTGACCATGCGATCCAGATCGTAGGAGAAGCCCATGCGCTTCATCGTGGCGAGAGCCTGGTCCATGTTCTTATACGTCCAGGCGGCAGCCTGCGTGTTGTGCTTGATGGCGGCGTTCTCGGCAGGCAGGCCAAAGGCGTCAAAGCCGATGGGGTGCAGCACATCGTAGCCGCGCATGCGGGCCTGACGGGCCATGGCATCGCCGATGGTATAGTTGCGCGCGTGGCCCATGTGCAGGTCGCCCGACGGATACGGGAACATCTCGAGCACGTACTTCTTGGGCTTGCTGGCGTCGGTGTCGACGGCAAAGAGGTTGGAGTCCTCCCAGGCCTTCATCCACTTGGACTCAATGGCCTGTGCGTCATAGGCAGGGATCTCGTCCTTATGATCTGTGCAATCGCACATATCAGCTCCTTTAATCTTAGCTGGGGTCGATCGGCTTAGCTTGATTCGCTACTGCGGACAGTCCTGCGCAAGATGAAGAGCACATTAAGTGCTCTTCTTTGCGTGCGGAACTTGTAGCGAACAAAGTCAAGCCGCCCGACCCTAAGGTTAACTTGGTTGATGATAGCAAATACAACAAGCGAGATGCCTGCGACTTGCAGGCATCTCGCTTTATCTAAATAACGTGGTTGGGAATCAACCTTTGTCTGAAACTCGTTCTAGCACGAACGGGTTTTCCAGGTGCCGCAGATTGCCGTGAAAGAGGAGCGCCGCGTACTTAGGTACGCAAGCGACGGTTTGAACGGCAAGGTGCGGTGCCTGGGAAAGCCGCTTAGCGGTAGCTGACGCTTTGCTGGGAGTCCTTGACGACTACGTCGTGGGCGCCGCCTTCGACGATGGAGGTGGAGCTCACCAGGGTCAGGCGTGCCTTTTCCTGGAGCTCGGGGATCGAGAGGGCACCGCAGTTGCACATCGTGGACTTGACCTTGTAGAGCGTGCCGCCCACGCCGTCCTTGAGGGAGCCGGCGTAGGGAACGTAGGAGTCGACGCCCTCGACGAAGCTGAGCTTCGCGGCGCCGCCCAGGTCGTAGCGCTGCCAGTTGCGGGCACGCGCAGAACCCTCGCCCCAGTACTCCTTCATGTACTGACCGTTGACGTTGACGCGCTCGGTCGGGCTCTCGTCGAAGCGGGCGAAGTAGCGGCCCAGCATCATAAAGTCGGCACCCATGGCAAGGGCGAGCGTCATGTGGTAGTCGTAGACGATGCCGCCGTCGGAGCACACGGGCACGTAGACACCGGTCTCCTCGTAGTACTCGTCACGGGCGCGGCAGACATCGATCAGCGCGGTGGCCTGGCCACGGCCAATGCCCTTGGTCTCGCGGGTAATGCAGATGGAACCGCCGCCGATACCGACCTTGATGAAGTCGGCACCGCAGTCGGCCAAGAAGCGGAAGCCCTCGGCGTCGACGACGTTACCGGCACCGACCTTGACGTCCTCGCCGTAGTTGGCGCGGATCCACTCGATGGTGCGCTTCTGCCACTCGCTGAAGCCCTCGGAAGAATCGATGCACAGGACATCGGCACCGGCCTCGATGAGCAGCGGCACGCGCTCGGCATAGTCGCGGGTATTGATACCGGCGCCGACCATATAGCGCTTGTCGTTATCGAGCAGCTCGTTGGGGTTGGTCTTGTGGCTGTCGTAGTCCTTGCGGAAGACGATGCCCATAAGGTGATCGTTGTCGTCGACGATAGGCAGGGCGTTGAGCTTGTTGTCCCAGATGACGTCGTTGGCAACCTTGAGGCTGATGTTCTTGTCGCCCACGATGAGCTGCTCACGCGGGGTCATGAACTCGGAGACCTTCTTCTGGTGGTCATCGCGGCTGGGACGATAGTCACGGCTGGTGACGATGCCCAGGAGCTTGCCCTTGGGAGTGCCATCGTCGGTGACCGGCATGGTAGAGTGGCCGGTCTTCTCCTTGAGCTCGATGACCTGCTCCATGGTCATGTCGGGGGTCAGCGTGGAATCGGACTGAACGAAACCAGCCTTGTGATCCTTGACGGCCTTGACCATAGCGGCCTCGGACTCGGCGCTCTGGGAACCGTAAATGAAGGACAGTCCACCCTCGGTAGCGAGCGCGACACCCATGTCGACGCCCGAGACGGACTGCATGATAGCGGAAACCATGGGGATGTTCAGGGTGATTGCCGGCTTCTCACCGCGCTTAAAGCGGGTCAGCGGCGTCTTAAGAGAGACGTTGTTGGGGATGCACTGCGAGGACGAGTAACCAGGGACCAGCAGATACTCCGAAAACGTGTGGGACTCACCGGGAAAGAACGTAGCCATGTTTCTCCTTTTTCCATGCGACCGGTCGGCTGCAGGCCTCGTAGGACCCAGCCCAACCTTGGGCGCCCAATACTGGGGAAGTATCTTAACGCACTTTGACTGCTACAATGCATGGTTTAGAAAGAGCACACGAGGGTTTGACGCAGGCTTTGCGTTTGCCCAGCAAACACTTTAGCGGGGAGACGTGGGCGTATGAAGTACAAGACGACGGCAAAGTTGGTCATTCAAGCGTGCGACAAAGACCTGCCGGGCGTGTTCGGCCACGGCTGCGTCTTGCTGCTGCAGGGTATTGCCCACGAACACTCGCTCAACCGTGCCGCCAAGAGCATGGGCATGGCGTATTCCAAGGCCTGGCGCATCGTAAACGAGGCCGAAGGCCAGCTGGGCTGCAAGCTCATCGAGCGCGACGGAGCCCGCGGATCATCGCTCACCCCCGCCGGCGAGCGCGCCATAGCGGTCTACGAGGAGCTGCAGGCCGACATCAACAACGTCATCGCCACCAAAGCCAACGACCTCATCGCCAGCATCAATGCAGAGTAGTCCTTTTGGGACTGAATTGTTGTCCACCGTGCCCTCGGATTGAGGCTCGTGCCACAAAACGGGCCCATCTACTACGTTTAGCTGAATACCCTCGACCATACCGGACATTATGAAAATAAAACCGCTGGTAGACAGCTTGGCAATTTTCGAAATAGGCGGGTATGGTCGACCCCTATGGCTTAAACGTAGTAAATAGGCCGTTTTCGTGACACACACCCCGATTAGTTACTTTCGGAGCGCGTTGTCCAGGGTGGACGCTACAACCAGGGGGTCGTCGGTACCGGCGAAGAGGCGAATGGTGCTCCCCTGCTTGCCGCGCGGAGCAGAGAGTCGCGTCGTTGCGCCGCCGGCGGGCGATGTGCGAAACTCCCCCGGCAAAGCATCGAACAAATCGCCCGCACTGCGCTCGATAATGTCAAACTCAACTGCCGGACCAAAGCCGTGCTCGAGGATTCCAGTTGCAACCGCATGGTCGGGATGCGAGCTCAGTCCAGGATAGCGCACGGCGTGCACCATCTCATTGGCAGCCAAGTACTCGGCCAGCGCACGTGCGCGGTCGAAATGTGCCTGCATGCGGGCATCGAGCGAGTCCAGCCCGCGCTCCAGCACACCGGCCTCATCAGCAGGCAAATCAAGTTTGACCAAGCCACAGCCCTCAAGCAGAGCATGCGCGCACTCGGCAGCAGCATCCACACGATGGCGCTTGAGCTGCGAGCGCGCGACCGATATGGCAACCAACTTGTGCGGAGCCTCACCGGCGCACACGCGGTCAAGTGCCTCGAGCGACAGCACGGCACCCAAGCGCAACGGATCGCACCCAAAGACACCAGCCACGGTGTTATCCACCACGAGCAGCGCATGAGCCTCACGCGCGGCACGTCCTAACGCGCGCAGATCGGGCACGCGCAATCCAAACCCGCCAATAGAGTTGACGAACCACCACAGGTGCGGCCCCTCGACCTCAAACGAAGCATCAAAGCCCTCGGACGCAGCAGTAAACGCCGCAACCGACGGCTCCTCCACCATAGCCACGTCGCAGCACTCAAAGCCACGCGCAAACGCATCGGCAAAGTCATCGGCAAACGCAACCAGGCGATCGCCGGGACGTACAATCCCCAACAGAGACAGCGCCGCCGGCACATGCGGCGCTGCAGCAAGACGCGCCTCACGCGCGCCGGCCCTTGCAGCCCAGGCCTCTTCTAGCTGCTGTACGTCCACGCGGCACCGTCCCTTCATAAGCAAAAAACCCACGATGCGGGTGTTCCCCGCATCGTGGGCAACGGCTGCAGTATAGCGCCGATAGGCGACGAAACGCCTAGATGCTGAGCGTGTGATAGGTCACGCTCGCACCCGGAGCGTCAACGGTCACGCCATAGGCCTCGGGTGGCCAAAAGCGTCTGCAACGTCGAGCATCTCAAAGTTGGCATCCCAGCTGTCAAAGATACGATGCACCAACACCGCGAGTTCCTCGGCACACAGCAGGGGAAACGGCGCATCTGCCGCACCCTGAAGCGCGACCGACCCGCCCGAGCATGCCTCGAACAACGGCATCAAAAATGGGTCGGTTAATGCCGGCGATGCGGTATACAGATACGGCACGCGCAGGACTTTGGCTTGGATGCCGTCGCGCGATGCATAGTAACGGCACAGGTCGTTGGCAGCGCGGGCGATAATGCCCTTGCCCGTCTGGGCCCCACTGGCGGCCGTGGCGTCGTCGTCACATCCGCCAGTGGTGCCCTCTGCACCCGCGGGCCCCGCAATAAACAGCAGCTGCACATTGCGTCCCATACAGGCACGAAACACCGAGCGCAGCAGCCCAATGTCGCCAAAAGTCACGGTATGCGGGGTGAGGTAGGTAGAAAGGTAGACCACGCGCTCAAACTCGTAGGCCTGGTCCAGGTGCTGGAGGAGCTCTTTCCACGAAGCATGGGGCGACGACTCGTCGCGGCGCGTGTCCTGCGCGGCTACAACCTGCACATGGTCCCCGGGGAACGCCTTGGCACAAAAGTCATCGTCAACATATGCGGTGTTGCCAACAACCAGCACTTCCATGGCGCACCCCTCCCCTAAAATCCACTTTTGTCATAGTCAAACATGCGTATTTTACGCTGTCAACACGAGCTGGAGCGCCTTTAAGGCTGTTTTAAGAACTTTTTTAGGGAATGTGGGAGTGGCAACTCGTCCGACCCAGGCTCATTGAGAGGCTGCTATTCGCTCTGAAAAGGCACATCGCAATCTGCTGACAGCTCTGCGGGGAGAATGCCAGGCGATGTACATTGCTCTCGCACGAAATTGTTGGATGAAAGAAACGGTAGCTCTTTAGAATAGCTAACGGTAACCTTAGGAACGATATTGATACCCAAAGCAAGCTCGAACCTAGCGATCGTCTTCAGCGTCATATTGGGCTGAGAATTCAACAGCTTCGAAAGCGACTGAAGGCTCACGCCCATACGCTTTGCCAAATCGCTTTTGCTTAAACCCAGACGCTTCATCTCGCGATGAACAATAAACTCGATATCTAGCGCGTGTTCATAAGCGCGTGTTTCGCTGGTTTCTGTATCGGCGTAAAAATCAGATAAATCTACTTTATTCATTGTGTTCTCCGTTTCGAAAGCCAAGTATAAAAGTCAAGGCTCAGATTCCAGAAGTTGACGTGCTATTCTGGCCGATCATTGTTCGAGCGGTTAATTTCCGCTTAGGGTCTGACAACATTTTCTGGAATTGAGTGTTGTCGGGAGAAGCCGTCAATTCCCAAAACGGTCGACCCTTGAGGTCTCTATATTCGACAAGATCATATCCTTCTGCCAAAGGGCACCTCCCATTTCTAGATGAACTTAACTTATAGGTTAAGTTCATCCATTTAAATACATATAACGAGGTCCAGACAAGATTCCTCTGCCCCAATCGATAAACAAACCAGTCGAGCTTATGCAAAATCCGGAAGTGTGCGGCATATTCTAGACACGTCAACCACACTGGATAGTGGCAACGCTTCTACCTGCGGGTTCTTTTCATGAAAAGGACGATGTGCTCGAGGGTTCCAAAATTTGCCGCATGCTTCCGTCGGGCGTTTCCGGAAGTGCGGTGAAAAACCGAGATCGACAGACCAGACCCCTGTTTTAGCCTTCCGCGACCTGCGGTTTTGTTGCCGAAATTCGGTTTATGCTCGGAGGTTTCCGATTTTTCCCCGCACTTCCGAAAAGCACCCTTAAACCGCGCGTCCCGAAGCGGAAAACCGCCGGATATTTGTTCTCCCCAAATGAGATCCTTGTTTTGCCTGGCCGAATCTTACATCCAAACAAAAAAAGAGGACCGACGCATCAACCCTCTTCAGGTGTCGCCCGAAGGCTTCCAGCGCAATTGATTTAATTCTAATCGATATCACTTGTTTGACCACGATCACGTCAACCAGTAGAAGCCGCCCATGCTCGATCATTCCATTGCCGGGATGGTGCTTGGCTAGTACGTCACACATTGCATACATGAAAAAAGGGCAACACTCTCAATTTGAAAGCGTCACCCTTAAAGCTCCCAAAGAGCTTTTGTATTGCAGAAAGATACTCTACACTATCTTCCCTTGATTGGCGGGTCGAAACAGACACCATTGTGATTTCAAGCAGAAAGCGTTATATTAAGTATGCATTTGCACGTGGTGTTCGCACTATACGCTCAGATGCCATAGTTTACAAAGATGGCCTTCTTCATAGACGCTAGGTGGGATTACTCACTAGTAGCCGATATGTCGAAGGCCTTCTTGTACTTAAGGAAATCATACATTCTAATAAGCCGTTTCAGCTCGCTATTACCGTGGATTATCTTGCGATCGTCCATGATGAGCGCCCTCAGATATTCAAGCAACTTATTTAGATCGATCTCATCTTCTTCAAGTAGCACAAGCTTTTTAAATGCTTCCTCAAAGCCTTCGTTAGCTATAACAGACTGAACCGAGTGTCTAATTCCCGAATGATGATAGCTACCTTTTGCCTTTCGTAGGCTGTTGTTTAGAAAAGCATCTAAATCCTTCTTCTCATCTATTTCCTTTAGCATCCTTGGATTAAGAACTTCCCCTGAATACGCGCTTAAATACTTATACATGGGCAAACCACCCGAGTTAGAAGCAAGCAGCGAAGGAAGGTATTCCTCGACGGCAAGCTTAGGAGCAACATGTTCGTCATCAAACACAACATCACGATATAGAAGTTCGGCTTTGACCATATGCCCGTGCCCTAAAGAAGCATTCGCAACACCGATACCCAGCACAAGATGCTGTCCCTCCGGAAGTCTCTCGAGGTCGCTAAAACTCGCTTCAACTACCAGAGAGTCATTCGGATCGCCCTCATCAGCCAAGGCGTAGATGCTCCTGCGAAGCTCACGAATGATCCTGGGCGAGAAGGAGCATTTGGATTGTCCAATTGCTTCATACACTGCACCAAAATCGTTCGTCCTAATCTCGGTCATGCTTATCTCGCCAATACCTGGAAAGGTAAACGAATGAGTTGAGGTTGCGTTTTCTCCCCTAGTAAGGAAGATAAAGCGCTTTCTAAGCAACGCAAGATTGTTAGAACCGAGGCAGCGCGAAATCGACATGAGGATAGCTTGGATATCGGGGTCGTTAAGGGAATAACCGATAAAAATAATTGGGTATTCCATAAAAATAGTTAACAACTTGGCAGCCAAGTAATCCTGTGTTTCGGCGAGTTTTGCGTAATCTGCCTCCTCAAGAACCATAGATTCAGGATTATCCATAGAACCGTGGATCTTATAGATTTCACCCATTTCAAAAGTTCTGTGAAAGACGAGATCGTCTTGGCCAACAAAAACTTTAAACTCGGGAAATAGCGACTCCAGGAGACAGTCATAGTTGGTTGTTATAACTCCAGAGATACGCCGCCTGCCAACCTCTCTCAAGATATCAAGCTCATGCGTCATATATTCAGGTTTGAACGAGGATAACCTCTCGGCCGCCATGATCTTTAAAATAGATTTACGCTGACGAATGTCCTCTACATGATCGTTTCTAAAAGAAGCGAAGCGAGGGTCCTCAAGAACAGCTATGCGCATATCCTTATCAAGCATCGTCGCGGCAGAGGGCAATGCGCTATTGTCAGACTCATCTGGACAACGTGCCAGGTACGAGTCAAGCCGAAAGGGATCATCGGAAAGACGGGAACAGAGGTGCCTTAACAAACCAACCCAATCGTCGGTACCCATGTATCTACGGGAAAAGCCCGAGCCGACGAATAAATATGGGCTACGCCCCACCCCATTTATCAAACGTACAACGCTTTCTACAATGTCATCTCTTCCGACTTCCATCTAGCGCCTCCAAACAAGCTACTTCCATAAGTATAGAACATATGTTTGGATTTTACTAGAATTGCAAGACTTCATCGGAGACAAAGCTGCTCGACAATTGAAAATTCGAACCGCACAGGTGACCCAATATTCAGCAGTGTTCCGACGAGCAAATATTCATTTCGCGCCTCAGGCAATCTAGCGCAGCGGCATCAGTTAGAACGCCATGACTCTCTAGGAGTTCGATAAGTTGAGCGAAAGTCTAAAATTCCATCGCCAAAGTAACTCCTAAAATCAAAGGGCCGTTGCCGATAACAACCAAACAACGACCCTCCTTTGTCATCGCCTCACGTAGAGCCCACGACAACTGCATCACTAACTGGATGTTAACCTAGATGCGCAGTAATTGCGCATCCAAAAATGTTAATCATGTAGCAAATACTCTTCGCGTTGAAACTAATGCGAAGCATTTTCGCGTCCGTGCACGAGAATGCGCAATCAATATGCGGAAAGGCGAAGATGATTCACCTAGCCAACAACCATCCAGTCACTACCGGCAGTACTCGAAATCTTAGAGGAATCGCCGATGCACACGATGGTAGCCGAAGCATCGGGCACATACTTGACCTCAAGAACGGAAACACCTTGCTCCTTAAGCCTAGAGGTCATCTCGGTTAGCTGAGTTTTATTCACGTCATTTTTGCTGACCAGCTTAACGCCATTGGCAGCATTTTCATTCAGACAGGATACAACCGTGTTGTAATCGGACCAATAACAGTACTCTCCAGAAAGCCATCCAAGCTCAGTGGCGCATATCGATCCAGTCGCAGAAACAGTCTTTGGAAGCAATCCGTAGCGCTGCCTTTCCTCAAATTCCAGAACATCGCAAAATACGCGATTAGCATTAAGTAATCTCGTTCCACAATAGTCCCCGTAAAATGGCGCAAAGTGATTGCGGATAGTCCGCGACAACATCAAGTAGTCGTAGGTGTAATAGCCCATGAAAATTCGCAGACCGTCTCCCCCGGCCCCCTCAGCAGAACGGCCGAATTCAACAAGGAACTGGTCCCACATGCGCTCAATATAGGGAATTGCGAGCTTAACGCTATCCCTATCAGACAGAGGGGTATCGCTCGTCTGCTGCATTATTCCAGTGGTTTTTGCCAAATGGAAATGAGCGGCCATACGCTCGATCGTTCGGATGAACTCAGGACGATTCCCGTCCTCTATCGCCATAATTGCGAAGAAAACACTTCTCAACAGGAGATCATTCGAAAAACGCTGAGGTAAGAGATTACCATATTCGCGCTCGTATGCGAAGAGCCTGGCTTCGTCCGTATCAATTGAAGAGTAACTAGATACGGAGTACGACGGAACAACATATGACGGAATGACATATGAGTTCACACGGCTACACTTAATTTGATAACGCTTAAAAAAGGTGGAAATCCAAAAGGTCACAACACCAAATAATGCCAGCTCAAACTCAAAGGCAATACTCGAAGTATCAAGCACATCTAGTCCCTGGCCTCCGAGATAGCCATCGATAACAAAGTGATCGAATGCGACGGACAGCAAAAGAGACATGAACGCCTCGAATGAGAAAGGAAGAGTCCGGTACCGCAATTTACCCCTTGCATGCTTGATTACCCCAAGAAACAACCAATAGAAAAGGGTAGGCATGTATCGCAGCGAAGGACTTGGAACTGAAAACGCATCGCAAATCGCAGCCATAATAAACACCGGGAGCTGGCAACAAATTGTTGGAGCGAGAATTCGGTAGGCAACGTTCAACCTGCCCGACTCATCGGAGGGATACAGTTCTTCGACAGTGTATTGCCCTCCAATCGCCAAGGGCCCAGCAAAGCGGACAAGCTGAACGCTCAACAAACCGATAAAGACATAAAAGGCAATCCAAAGAATAGTGACCGATTCCACCTGTAAACAATCTCCTCAACTCATACGCTTGCTATTAATTGTAGATAGACAAAATTGAACAGGAAGCAAGAATATTTGAGACTGTTGTTTTACGCACCCCGAATCAACCAACATTCCCCAGAAAGTTCGCTGATGCTGACTGGTGCCCCCGTAAATAAATCCAACAAAATATGTGCGGAGTGCTGGCCTGGGGCTGCCTTCGGACCCTGTTGGTTGCTCACCGAGAGGCTAGCTATGAAACGACTCCTTTACTACCTGATCTGCGCGATCGCGTGCACGTTCATGGTCAGCGCGACGTTGCCCATGCCAGCCATTGCAGAAGCAATGCAGCCTCAATCAACAGCCGAGCAGCAGGCGCAAGCCGACGCCACGAACGGCGACACAGGCAAGGCTGAAGACGGCACCAACACAAAAGTGGCAGCAGATACCGTAGAGGACAGCACCGCCACATCAACCGGCACCAGCGCAGCCAACACGGAAAGCGCTGACGCCGCAACCGGCACCACCGTCCCATCCCTCCGCGCCCAAGCCAACCCCGCGCCCGAGGCAATCTCCGCCACGTCACAAACCGGCTACGCCCACTCCGCCACCGCAACCCAAAATGGCGTCACCTTCACCGTCTCGTGGAACGACGCCCCCGCGGGCACCGCGACGACCTTCCACGTAACCCAAGCCAACGGCTCGTCCCAGGCCAAGGCGCGCATGGACGTGCCCACCTATTGGGACGGCGGCAGCCAGGAAAGCGTCTGCGACCCGTCGCGCCAGGCATGGGCCAGCTACTACAGCCTGGGCACCACGGGCCACGACTTTACCTTTGACTTCACGGCATCGGGCACGTACCGCATCTACTTCTACTTTATGGACAACGACAGAAACGACCCCCAAAACGACAAGGGGATCTACTACCTGCGCACCACGGCGGAGGTAACCGTAAACGACGCCGCCCGCCCAAGCGTCACGCAGATCGTCAACGACGCCGTGGCCCAGTGCAGGCAAGAGGCAAACGGCTCGGAATACGACATGGCGCTGTGGCTCCACGACCGGACGCTCGACCAGCTGGAGTACGACCACAGCCTCAACTGGTGCTCGGCCGAAAGCGGCCTCACGCGCCACCAGGGCACCTGCGAAAGCTACCAGCGCATCTATTCCAAGCTCCTTGACGCCGCGGGCATCGCCAACGGCCGCATCACCGGTAACGGCCACACCTGGAACGCCGTAAAGATCGACAGCAAATGGTGCCAGATGGACCTAACCTGGGACGACACCAGCGACAATTGGTACGGAGACCTGGACCAGCGCCATCTGTACTTTGGCCTGACCGACGAGCTCATGGCAATCGCCCACTCCGACCACACGGCCAACTTTAAAAAGAACGACTACGCCTACCGCTCGACCGACCTATCCAACAATTACTTTGTGCGAAATGGCAAGGCCGATGAATGGGCAGAAAAGTACGCCGACCGCATTCAGCAGCACCTGGATGCCAAGGAAGAGAGTTTTTCCATCGCTGCTGATAACCAGTCCATCCCACAGAGCATCTCGGGGATTCAGAATGGGATTGTTGCTTATGCTATGAATCAGAGAGAGTGGAAGACTGATGGCGCCAAGGTTGAGCTTACTGCGGCATCTAGCGTCACAAAAGAATCGAACAGCAAATGGAGCGCCAAGTACGACCTCACAGCAAGCTATGAGACCACGTACGCCATAACAACCATGCCGAGGACTGTGAAGTATACAACGGAGCCCAAGCCGAATTCACCGTAACGGCACCAAGCGCGACATCGTTCCAATGGCAATGCTCCGACAACGGAGGTTCAAGTTGGTTCAACACGGGTATAGGCGGCGAAACTTCCAGGCAGAAAACCCTGAGGTTTGCATCCAATGCCCAGCTCGCGAAGAGGCTCTACCGCTGCCTAGTCTCGTTCCCGAACAGCAGCACCCTCGCAAGCGAGCCCGCACGCCTCGTCCTTGTCGCCCGATACGCCATCAGCTCCCAGCCCGAAGACTGCACAACTGCCGCAGGGTCAACAGCGTTCTTCGCCATCGAAGCAGAGCGGGCTACTTCGTTCCAGTGGCAATGCTCCGACAATGAGGGCAGATCATGGTACAACACGGGGATCGGAGGTGAGACTTCCACGCAGGCGAGAATCGAGTTCACTGCAAGTACGGGATTGTCAAAACGCCGCTATAGATGCTTGGCATTCTTCCCTGATGGGACTAGCTCGGCTTCAAACACTGCGCAACTAAAACTAAGCGCTAACCAAATAACCGGGCAACCGCGAGACACGGCCGCCTCGACAGGATCCGAAGCGTCTTTCTCCGTGCGAGCCCTAGGTGCCATCTCGTACCAGTGGCAATGTTCCGACAATGATGGGAAGGGCTGGTACGACACCGGGATTGGCAATGCCGCCTCAAAGCTGCCTACGCTGCGGTTCACCGCCAGTGCCGCACTTGCGAAACGTCTCTACAGGTGCGTTGTCACCTTCCAGGATGGAACAACAGCTGCGACTCAAAACGCCAAACTCTCGTTATTGTCGAATAAAGAGAGGATCACCACGCAGCCGAAAGATTGCGCAACGAGCGCAGGAATTGAGGCCTCGTTCTCAATCGACGCTGAGCACGCGGCCGCATTTCAATGGCAATGTTCTGACAACGGAGGCAGGACCTGGCACAACACCGCAATCGGAGGTGTCACCTCGAAAAGTTGCACCATAAGTTTCATTGCAACCGAAGGCTTGGCAAAGAGGCTGTTTCGATGCTTAGTCTACCTCGAAGACGGTTCGACGCAAGCCTCCGAGGCAGCCAAGCTGCTTCTGCGGTAAAGGCGATCTCATACTTTGAAGCGCCCGCAAAGCCGCTACCGGATATCACAGACCCCACGGCCACCGGAGACGTACAAAGTGTCACCAACCACCATGTCGCCCATGGGGCTGGCCAACATCACAGCGAATTCCGCGATCTCCTCGGGCATGGCGAACCTGCCAAGTCTGTTGTCCTCAGCAGAGATGCTGTCACCCTCCTCGACGCCAAGAAGAGGAGTCGCCGTGCTGCCGGGCGCAATCGCGTTGACTACAATGCCATGAGGAACGAGGGCGGAAGCCATGCCCTCAGTGATGCCCTTCAGACCCCACTTCGATACGCGGTAGGGAGACCATGCGGGCTCGTTGCCAGCCGAGGATGAGACGATAAGGATATGCCCATTGCTGACCTTATCGGAAATCATGTGCTTTGCAACAGACTGCACCATGAAGTAGACGCCGCGCAGGTTGATGTCCAAGATGCGATCGTATTCCTCAACTGAAAAATCGAGAAACCCGCCCATGGAGACGTCCTCGGTGTGAACGCCGGCAGAATTGACTAGGATATCGATGGGGCCGTAGAATGCCACCGCCTCGTCGATGACTTTCGAAAAGGTCTCTGGCTCGGCAAGGTCGACAACAACCCCGGCGCACTTCTCGCCAAGCTCTAACACCACCTTGTCGACCTTCGCGCGCCTAGTGCCGGCGATGACAACATTCGCGCCGTTCTTCAGGAACGCCTTGGCGACCGCCTTGCCGATTCCACCTGAGCCTCCCACTACGAGGGCAGTCTTCCCCTTGAGCAGGCATTCATCGCCGACGGTCTGCATCACAGGCTGTATATTCTTGGCTTTGAGAGCGACGATGCCCTGCTTGATTGCGTGCTTTAGATTCGCCATGCACCTACTCCTCGACATCCATGAACTTGCCTTTATCAGCCTCGAGCCCCTTCCGGTTTCGATCTATGACCAGCTTCGCGTAAAGCACGGGTGCCATGCCGCAGCATGCGATCTTTACCTTCTCGGAACGGCCGACTTCGCTGTTCTTGAACACGGACAGCCAGTTCTTCCTAACGTACGCTGCACATTCTTTCGCGAGTTTGCCTTCGGAGTCCATTTCATCCGCACCTATTATCTGAGTGAGTAGGAACTCGTAGTTTCGCCAGATATGCCAATCGCATGCGTGGCGAACCATCGGAGTGTCCAGAGTCAGGTTCTCTTTAATGAATTTAATATTTCCGAGGGCATTCTTGCCATTTTGAACGTTGTAGTTGGTAAGACCGCTCCCCAAGTTATTCAAACGGTAGTTGTAGACCTTACGTCTACCAACGCCCACATGATTAGAGTGCTGTGCAACCTCGGTAGCAAAGTACAGACCCTCGCCGAACCAAGGAACGGAAAACGAAATATTGTTGTCGACAACTACAGAACGTTTGTACAACTTATTCCAAGGCCCCAGCCGCATAAAGGGATAGATGATGACAGAGGTGGCGCGCTCTGCCGACCAGGTCTCCCGGACGTCCTCAACAATCTGCTCCCTATCACGCGTTGTAAAGAGATTCACCGAGTAGGACATGTCGGAGCCAGTGCTCTCAGCCAAGTCGACCAAATATTCAACGCAATCGGGCTCCAGCCAGTCGTCACCGTCCACGATCATGAGATAGTCACCCGTCGCGACACCAAGTCCCGCATTCCTAGCGGAGCAAGTGCCGCCATTAGGCTTGTGAATAACAATAGCCCTAGGGTCACGTGCAGCATAGTCATCACAGATGCGACCGCTGTCATCGGGAGAACCATCGTCAACGAGAATAATCTGGAGATTCTTGTGGGTTTGAACCTCAAAGGAATGAAGAAGCTTCGGCAGAAATTGTTCAGATTTGTAAACAGCGACGATGATGGAAACAGATGGCTGACTCAAAATAGGACCTTCCATTCATTATTCTAGCGAGCAAGACGGGCAGAGAACTCGCCAACGGTGTCACAAAGGAACTCCGAGGAGGACTCACGGTTGACGGCAAGCGACTCATTGACGCCCGCCCAATCAAAATCGTTGAGGCAAAGCTCTTCTGGCTGAAGCTCCGTGCTTATGCGGGAATCCAACCCGTAGCGAGAAAGAATTGCCTTGTTACGCTCCGCATACTGCTCAGGCAGAATATCGACAAAGGGCGTATTGAACAGCAACGAAAAAGCAGTCCCGTGGAATGAGTCCGTGAGCACGCAGGTGGCATTGTCAAACAGCCAAAGGAATTCGTGAAGCGAAGGGTAGAACAAATTCTTCCCCATCGTCTTACGAAGCGACGGACGAATGCTAACGACCTCGAGGCCGAGTGACTTGCATGCGGCAGCAGAATAGCGGTCGAATGCATCGCTTGGATGCAGGTTGTAGATCAGGCAATACTCCCCATTCACCCCGCGGGGCGCACGAGGCTCAACACGATCAAACCAGGCCTCCTTTGAGAGCAGGTGCACGGGGTCGACAACGGTTTGCGCCTCAAGTCCCATTTCCTCAAGAGTTTTCTGCCCACTTTCCTCGCGCACTGAAAGCCTATCAAAGCGCGCAAACGCTTTGGCGGCACGTTCGCGTTCGCGTGGATCGAGGCCATTTTTACCAAAGGAGGAAGAGAAGGAGAACTTGTAGGCATCGTCTGATGCGCCCTCCAAAAGGTAGGCACCCTCGATGTTTCCATCGGACATGATATTCCACACTTGGTCGCCTCCCACACAAAGGACAGGATACTCTGCAAGAAGCTTACCGAGCTCTTCTGAGTCGGTAACCCTACGGCTCTGCCTCAGCAAATCACTCCTCATCGCCTCGAACTTACGGGCACCAATCGCTTTTGGAATCGCACGAATCGGACCGAGCGCGCCAGAGGTCCTCATGGCATCTGCTAAAGGAAAGTCCCGGGGGATGCGGTAGTCAACATACTCAGCATTGATACCCATTGAGGCGAACGCATCCTGAAGGGCATATGCTTGCAGAATGGAACCGTAGTTCGGCACTGCATGGCGTGACAATATACCGACGCACTTTTTCATTTCTTATTCCTTACCTTTCGCAATCGGCGGTAACGCTTCGAGATGGAAACAAGTATCCGCGCGCGAGCCAAATGCGACTCACACACATAATTGCCTCAGTAAGGCAGCGGATAAAGCAAATAGTCTGCATGCTCGCAACCCCCATCGCAGACACGGTCAAGAGCGAAACGATGCAAAATACAGCAGAACCCACTGTGGTATAGGTAACCTCAGCGACTTTGCCAGAGGCACCAAGAATCGGCCAGCCGACCATCGTTGCATAAAAGGAAAACAGGAGTACGGGTGAAGCCCAGGCGATAACCCAGGAACCTGATAGATAGTCCTTGCCACCGAGCACGAGCATAACTACATCGGAAAGCGCTGCGAAAGCGATGGTGCCAATGAGCAGGACGGGTATTGAGACAAGAAGCAGCTTCCTTGCAAAACCGTAGTCACCCCCCTTGACCATATGTGGGTACAGACTGTTCACAATTGGCGAATAAAGGGACTGGATGGCATTAATTGCAGTCACAGCAAGGGACCAGTAGGAAATCATGGCCTTGTTGGTAATCACGATTCCAATCAAGAGCGTAGTGAAACCGGAAAAAACGACGGAGGCCATGTTCGAGAAACAATAGAGCGCGGAAACCTTCAGCTCTGAAAGCGCCTCGCATAGGGGCACGAACGTAATGGTGGTACCGAACATTCGCTTGGCGGAAATGAAAGACCAGGCAAGGGCAATAACGCTCGAAAAGATGTCGAGAATAGGAATCCACAGAATGTCATCGATAGAATGGACAACGATGAACGTCAAGGCAGTAGAGACACCCTTCGAGACAAAATAGCGAGTCGTCAATGGACCCATGTTTTCATGTCCCTGGAAAAGAAAGTCTGGAGCAAGTGCCTTACCGAATACAGCAACAAATGCAAACATGGTATATAGCATGTTCGAATGAGTAATGGGGATAAACCAGGCAACAACAACAACGACAGCGCCGGTCACTACACCAAGCAACAGGCGAGCCTCTGTCACAGCACCAATAGCCCGGTTCTCCTCTTCGACAGTCTCGGATTTTGCTATGCATTTAGTACCGGAAAGGTTGAAGCCAAAATCGACGAAAGTCTGGGCGAAAGTCATGAACGACACAACATACGCGTAGATCGCATAACCCTCCGGCAGAAGCACACGTGTCAGATAAGGCAGCGTAATGAGGGGAAAAATGTACTTAACAATCTGCAGTCCGTACTGCCAAACGACATTGCTGTAGAAACGTTTGTGTTGAGAACTCAAAGTGAAATCTCCAGACGATATAAGCTAGATAAGTTAATGGGAAAAGACGCACATATAAGGAACAACATGGCTGAAGTTCAAAATGCCATATAGATAGATAAAAACGATAATGACAAACATCGCATATAAGCTTTTTACAATGAGAATCGATGGACAAGTACCGCGATCGCACGAACAAAAAAGCCTTGGAATCGCAATGATACAGATCGACGTGAAGTAGACAGCAATCCTAGAAAACAGCATTACGTATTTAGACAAGACGCACACGACAACTCCAACCATCAAAAGGTTGAACAGGAATATGGTGTGCCTGTCTAACGTTATTGAGCTAACATTTTTAACCCAGAAAAATATTGCAAGACCAATCGAACAAATCAATAAATCGGCAACGTCTATGTTGCCGCTCGATAAAAACTGATTAGACAGATGTTCAACGCTTGCGTATCTTGCAATCTGCGGTGAAACTGCAATTCCAAAAGATAGAAGCGCGGAAGAGATGGCTCCGCCGAAAACAATGGCGCACACAAACGTGAAAAAGGATTTCAAGCTATCCGGACGCCACCCCCTCAATACAACCAAAGGAATGAAGAGCAGAGCCGTAGAGTGAAATAACGATGCCGCCAAAACAGCTATACAAAATTTAGTTGTATCACCTCGAGTAGCAAAAGGAAGAGCATTCAACAGAATTGACGCGGCAAGTGCCTGCCTAATCCCATTGGATGAGAAAAAGAGAAAACCTCCGAACAAAAATATGTAGACACCCCAAATTGGTCCTAAAGATTGACTATAAATAGCTCTATAAACTAAAAAGACCGTAAGAAAGGAGGTAACGAAAAACATGCTGTGGTAATCAAGGCCGAATAAAATGAGCAATCTACAAAGAGTCACAAATCCCAACTCAAAACGACTGGCAAACCCAGCCTGTATTTCGTTGTAGCCTTTGACATAAATATCGTAGTAATCTGTTCCGAAACCTTCTCTTATACCAAAAGCAATAGCAACAGTTAATCCACTTAAGACAAAAAAACCCAGTCTCGGCTGTTTTAGGGTTCGTCTTTGCTTTAAATCGCATACCGAAAGAAAGGCAAAAAAAACTGAGACGAAAAAAAGGCAACTGTAAAATATCATTTGCCGATAACCTTTCCGGTCAATTTGCCATAAAAGCTGTATGCGAAGCTGTGCAGGGCAGGAGAGACCGCGAACAGAAGGCAGCGAAGGCGCCAAGTCCTGTCAACAAACGTACTAGCTGCAACGGTCCAACACTGCTTTCTGGCTTTAAAAATAAATGCCTTTGCTGACTCTATGTCAGAGCATTTGGACAAATCGAGCCTTGAAGCTATGCGAAGCGAACAGAAGGCCTCAAAACATGCAAAGGCGTCAAAAAACTCAGGCTTTTCCCGCACAACCCGCCTAACGACATCAAGAGAGGCAGACATTCCGTCGAGCTGGGCATCACCATAACTCTTGATTGTGGTAATAGACCCTTCACGCGCCAGATAACCATATAGCTCAGCATCAAATATGCATGCTTTATCAATCGTCGAAAAAACAGTAGCCTCTACACCAAAATCTTCAAATAGCTGACCATCGGGAAATACCAAAAGCGGCAGAAGCTTCTTTGCATATAACTTTGCGCACGCAGAACCGGACTCACCATCAAGCAGCAGCAAGCTTTCAAGCAAACGGTCACCAGAAACAACCTCAACGGGGCCGAGCTGTCCACCCTTAAAATCTTCGGTACATGAAATTTTTTTATACTTGCAAGTAACAAGAGAAACATCGTTCTCAAGGGCGATCTCGACAAGAAGCTCAATCGTTCTTATATCAAGAACGTCGTCGCCGTCTACAAACATTATGTATTCACCGGTGCAGTGTTTAACGCCGAAATTACGCGCCGAGGAGAGCCCACCGTTTATCTTATGGAGAATTTTAACGCGCGAGTCAGCCTCGACAACGCTTTCGATTAACTCAACTGTGTCATCAGTTGAGCCATCATCCACAATGATAATCTCTAGGTTAGCATATGTCTGCACCAGCAGCGATCTTATGCACGAGCAGGCATAAGAACCCAAATTATACATGGGCACGATTACGCTCACGCATGGGCAATCAGATTCAGAAGCCAGATATCTCATAGAGTTAGATAGAACCTTTCGAAGAAATAGCGTCCAGGTACTCCCCAAGCTCTTCCTCCCAGTCGGGCATGTGGAAGCCCGCGGCCTCGAGCTTCGAGAGGTCGAGCGCGGAGTGGACCGGGCGCGGGGCGATGGGGTCCGAGGCGTTCGCGTAGTAGTCGGCGGTGCTGACCGGGACCACGTTCTCCCCGTTGCCGTTGGCGGCCTCGAAGACGGCGCGGGCGATGTCCGCCCAGGACTTCACCGCGCCGGATCCGGTGCAGTCGTAGGTGCCGTAGGGGGCGTGCGTCCCCAGCACGTGGAAGATGGCCTCGGCCATGTCGCGTGTGAAGGTCAGGCGGCCCAGCTGGTCGTCCACGACCGTGATCTGCTCGAGCCCGTCCTCGGGGTCGGCGACGCGGTCGGACAGCGCCCTCATCGTCTTGACGAAGTTGCGGCCCTCGCCGATGACCCAGGAGCTGCGCATGATGTAGTGGCGCGGGCAGCCGGCCACGGCGATGTCGCCGGCGGCCTTGGTCTGGCCGTAGACGGACAGCGGGCTGAGGGGCTCGTCCTCCGTGTGGACCTCGACCGTGCCGTCGAAGACGTAGTCGGAGGACACGTGGACGAGCGTGATCCCGTGCGCGACGCAGGTGCGGGCGAGCAGCGCCGGCCCGGTCGCGTTGGCCTTCCAGGCGATGGCGCGGCCCTCGGGGGTCTCCGCCCTGTCCACGGCCGTGTAGGCGCCGCAGTTGATCACGGTGCCGTAGAGCGACCAGTCGTATTTTGAGTAGGAGTCCGGGTCGGACATGTCGAAGGTGTCGATGTCGCAGAAGTCGAAGTCCTTCGCCACGCCGCGCTCCTCGGCGAGCGCGCGCACCGCGCGGCCCAGCTGGCCGTTGCAGCCGGTGACGAGGGTGCGCCTGGGCGCCATGGGGACGACGTCCTTGAGCATCGGGTGGTTCAGGTCCGCCTCGGAGACGGTGGCCTCATCC
>NZ_QRUF01000002.1:0-274 GCF_003458415.1 Collinsella sp. AF25-2LB | reverse complement strand
GAGGTCGGCCTCGGAGACGACGGCTTGGTCGAGCGGGATCGGCCACTCGATGGCGAGCCCGGGGTCGGCGAGGTTCACGAAGGTGTAGGTCCTCTTGAGCTCGAGGGACCAGTGGGCGTCCACCAGGTAGGTGTAGGCGGTGCCGTCCTCCAGGGCCTGGAAGGAGTTGCCCACGCCGCGCGGGACGTAGATGGCCCTGGACGGGTCGAGCGTGCAGGTGAACACCCTGCCGAAGGTCTCGCTGCCCTCGCGCAGGTCCACCCAGGCGCCGAAG
>NZ_QRUF01000019.1 GCF_003458415.1 Collinsella sp. AF25-2LB | reverse complement strand
CCGGCTTCGCCCGCCTGCCGGCGCGCTCGCCCGCGGGCTAAAAACGCTCCGCGTTTTCTTTACGCCCGCGCCTCGACCGAGGTTCGAATCCATGCGGTGTTTACGTAAAAGAAAAGCCCCCGTTGCCGGGAGCTTTAATCTCAAATGGTGCGGCGTATAGGATTCGAACCTATGACGTTCTGATTCGTAGTCAGACCCTCTATCCAGCTGAGGTAACGCCGCGACTTGTTGATTATTATGCACATCGACTGAATAAAGGTCAAGCATTTTTCGAAAAAAGTTATTGAATTTGATTTTTACTCATTTTGACCACTTGATGCGATCTTCGACGCATCGCGATATAAGAAAAGCCTCCGTTACCGGAGGCTTTAAAATTCAATTGGTGCGGCGTATAGGATTCCGCGCATCCGCTGCGCGGATCCGCACCGGCTTCGCCCGCCTGCCGGCGGACTCGCCCGCTCGCTAAAAACGCTCCGCGTTTTCTTGACGCTCGCGCCTCGAACGAGGTTCGAATCTCCGCAATGCCCCCGTAAAGGAAAAGCCCCCGTTGCCGGAGGCTTAAAACTCAGTTGGTGCGGCGTATAGGATTCGAACCTATGACGTTCTGATTCGTAGTCAGACCCTCTATCCAGCTGAGGTAACGCCGCAACGCACGGATTATTATGCACGTGACCCCTCGATGGGTCAAGCGACAATTTGGAAAATTTTTACGAAGTGATGATTAAGACGCCCGCGCCTCGGCCGAGGTTCGAATCCATGCAGTGCCGACGTAAAAGAAAAGCCCCCGTTGCCGGAGGCTTTAAGTTCGATTGGTGCGGCGTATAGGATTCCGCGCATCCGCTGCGCGGATCCGCACCGGCTTCGCCCGCCTGCCGGCGCGCTCGCCCGCGGGCTAAAACGCTCCGCGTTTTCTTGACGCCCGCGCCTCGACCGAGGTTCGAATCCATGCGGTGTTGCCATAAAAGAAAAGCCCCCGTTGCCGGAGGCTTTCAATTTCAATTGGTGCGGCGTATAGGATTCGAACCTATGACGTTCTGATTCGTAGTCAGACCCTCTATCCAGCTGAGGTAACGCCGCAGCGCAAGACATATAAAACCACTTTAGCTTATTGGAGTCAAGCACAATCTCAAACTTTTTTGTGGAACGCAGTTTTGTCACGCTGCTCCGCATATACCGCCGTTCCCCGTACGATCGATTGGCTTTTCGATCACGTCGAACTTAGCATCAAGTTCCCTCAGGAGCGATCTCACCCGCTGGGCACAATCATAATCGGCAAACGAGATGCTCAGCATGCGCGCGACCTGGTTGGAAGTCCCAACTCCATAGAAGTGCTCCAGCGCCACAAGTCCCTCGTGCGTCACAAAGGTCTCGACCACATGCGGCGACTCCTCAAAGCACCATTGGGTCAACGGACCCTCACTCGTCTGCCGAAGCACCAGGCCACCCATGCCAGACGGCTCACACGTTACAAGCAGGTACTCCCCGCCTTCGTCGCTCTCAAACAAAACCACCCGATCATCAAACAGCTCCATCGCGTCCCCTTTCTCTCGCTCTTATTTAGCAAAAGCATAGCAGGTAGATGGCTGTATACAGAACAGTTGTTCGTGTGTTTTCTATTGAGCTGTCCGCACGGCATGGTATGGACCTACGCACGAAATAGGGCGCCCCCGAAGGAGCGCCCTTGCATATCCCCTATGCAGGCAAGTTACGCGACCGGCTCGATCTTCTCGAGGCCGCCCATGTAAGGACGCAGAACCTCGGGAATCGTGATGGTGCCGTCGGCGTTCTGGTAGTTCTCCAGAATGGCGGCCATGGTGCGGCCGGCCGGCAGGCCGGAACCATTGAGGGTGTGCAGGTAGCGCGAACCCTTGAAGTTCTCGGGGTCGCGATACTTGATGTTGGCGCGGCGAGCCTGGAAGTCACCGCAGTTGGAGCAGGAGCTGATCTCCTTGTAGGCGTTGTAGCTCGGCAGCCAAACCTCGACGTCGTAGGTCTGACGGGCAGAGAAGCCCAAGTCGCCGGTGCACAGGCTAATCACGCGATACGGAAGGCCCAGCTGCTGCAGCAGGTACTCGGCCTCGGCGGTCATGCTCTCGAGCTCCTCGTCGGACTCCTCCGGCTTAGCGAACTTGACCATCTCGACCTTGTCGAACTCGTGCTGACGGATGATGCCGCGGGTGTCGCGACCGGCGGAACCGGCCTCCTCGCGGAAGCAGGGGGTGAAGGCGGTGTAGCGGCGCGGCAGGGTGTCGGCATCGAGGACCTCGCCGGCGTGCAGGTTGGTAAGCACGACCTCGGCGGTGGGGATCAGGAAGTTGTCGCCCGAGACGTGATAGGCGTCGTCCTCGAACTTGGGCAGCTGGCCCGTGCCAAACATGGTCTGACGCTTGACGACGATAGGCGGCCACCACTCCTTGAAGCCACGGCTGGTGTGCGTATCGAGGAAGAAGTTGATGAGGGCACGCTCCAGGCGGGCACCGGCGCCACCGAGAACGGTGAAACGGCTGCCGGAGAGCTTGTTGCCGCGCTCGAAGTCAAGAATGTCGAGGTCGGTGCCCAGATCCCAGTGCGGCTTAAAGTCGAAGTCGAACTCGCGCGGGGTGCCCCAGCGGCGACGCTCGATGTTCTCGTCCTCGTCCTTGCCGTACGGCGTGGCCTCGCAAGGAATGTTGGGCAGGTGAGCCATGAAGTCGTACTGCTCCTGCTCGAGGGCAGTACGACGCTCGGCCAGACCGTCAATCTTCTCGTTGACGGCGCGCACGGCCTCCTTGGCGGCCTCGGCCTCGTCCTTCTTGCCCTCCTTCATCAGGGCGCCGATCTTCTTGGACTCGGCATTGCGCGTAGCCTGGAGCTCCTCGACCTCGGTGATGACGGCACGGCGCTCGTCGTCGAGCTCAAAGAACTTCTCGCGATCCCAAGACGTCTGGCGATTAGCCATGGCGACATCGATGGCATCGGGGTTCTCGCGAACAAACTTGATATCAAGCATTAGATCCTCCGGCGATATACATTCCATTTAGGTTGCAACCTTGTACATGTATGGGCAAGTATATACTTATGAGCGTTTACGACCCAACTCAACTACGCAAGAAGGCACCCAATGGACGCAGTTTTTTCCTTTTTGTTTGGCACCCGCACCGGTTTTGCCATCCTTTTCGCCGGCGGCATCCTGTTATTTGCGATTCTTGCCTTTGTAATGGAGAAGCGCACCCATAAGATGTACGTCGACCGCGGGCCCAAGTCCGAGGATGAGGAAGACAGCTTCTGGGACTAACCTGCCAAAAAGGGACAGGTTTATTTTGGTCGGTTTTATCTGGGCAAATGCAAGCGCCCCGCAGCTGGAATTGAGCCAGTTGCGGGGCGCTTTTCGTACATGCGACAAAACCGCAGGAAAAACCTGCCAAAATATACCTGTCTTTTTTGGTCGGTTTTATTGGAGAGTTGCGTCAATTGCCTTGACCAGGGCGCTGCGCATGCCGGCGTCCTCGAGTGCAACGACGCCCTTGATGGTGGCACCACCGGGCGAGCATACGGCATCCTTCATCGCCGCAGGATGCTGGCCAGTTGCAAGCTGCAGCTTTGCCGTACCCAGCACCATCTGGCTCACAATGCGATAGGCATCGGCGCGCGGGATACCGTGCTTGACCGCCGCATCGCCCAGGGCCTCGATTGCCATGGCGACAAATGCCGGAGCGCAACCACCCACCGTGCCGCCCACAAACAGCAGACTCGTATCGAGCTCGACCACCGCACCGAGTTTGCCAAGCAGATCAAGCACCACTGCGCTCTGCTCATCACTAAGCGTGGAAGCCTTCTCGCAAGCGATGACGCCCTCGCCCACCGAAACCGGTGTGTTGGGCACCGTCGAGATATGCGCGACGCCCGGCAGGACCTGCTCCCACTTGGCACTGTCCCAGGTCCAGGCAACCGACAGAACGACCTTTTTGGCAAGAGCATCCTTGAGCGGGGCGAATACCTTCTCGATCATGTACGGTTTGACCGCAGCAACCACGATATCGGATGCGGCGACAACCTCGGCGGCATCGTGGCAGGCGACCATGCCGCGCGCCTCGCAGCGCTCAACCAGTGCGTCGTAGCGACCCGCGCAGGCGCACATGTCGCTCGCGGCCACGCCGGCGGCAATCCAGCCATCGGCCATAGCACTCGCCATATTGCCAAAACCGACAAATCCGATCTTCATATCTCATAGTCCTTTCAGACACATTCCTCAAAACGAAAGGTATTGTCCCACGCCATTGTTTCGTATTGCCGACCTATTTGTGATACGGCTCGCCACGGCTGATCTTGGAGGCACGGTAAATCTGCTCTAGCAGCACCACACGCGCCAAGTTATGCGGCAAGGTAATGCGTCCAAAGCTGAGCATCTCGTCGGCGCGGGCGCGCACGTCATCGCTCACGCCGTCCGATCCGCCGATTACAAAGGCGATGTCGCTGTTACCACGCAGCATAAGATCATCGAGCCGCGCCGAAAACTCCTCGCTCGAGCGCTCTTTGCCCTCAATGGCCAGCAGGATCACATGCGCCCGAGACGGCAATGCAGCAAGAATTGCCGCCCCCTCCTTGTCGCGCGCGGCATCCACGCCGCCCGCCTTAGCCGGGTCGATATCGGCCACCTCGCGGATATCAACCTTGGCATAGGCACCTAGGCGCTTGGTGTACTCAGCGCACGCGTCCTTCCAAAAGCGCTCCTTGAGCTTACCGACGCAAACGACGGTGTATTTCACGCGCGTCTACTCCTTCGAATCGTTTTGAACTTTGCCGGCGGTCAGCATCTGCTCGAACATCGAGGCCGACTGCGAAAAGTCGCTCGGCAGCACGACCGTCGAGGTTTTACCCGTGCGAGCGAACTCCGTCATCATCTCGGACCACTGCGTAAACATGAACAGTTGGTTGGCCTCGTCATTGCCGACACCCGTCTCTTGGATGATCTCGAGCGAATCTTTGATACCCAGCGCGATGGCCTTGCGCTGGTTGGCGATGCCCTCGCCCGCCTTTTCCATTGCCTCGGCCTCGGCGGTCGCCTCGGTGACGCGCTTGATGCGGTCGGCCTCGGCGAGCTCCTGCGCAGCAGCGCGCTTGCGCTGGGCGGCGTTGATGTCGTTCATGGAGTTCTCGACCTCGGTCGGCAGCGCGATCTTGGTGATGAGCGTCGACACGAGGGTGAAGCCGTAGGCGGCCATCTGCTCGGAAACGGTAGCGTTGACATCCTTGGCGATGTCATCCTTCTTGGCAAAGACCTCATCGAGCGTATAGACGGGGATGGAAGAGCGCAGGGCATCGGTGATGAAATCACGCATCTGGTCGACGGGTTCCTGCAGCATGTAGTAGCTCTTGTAGATGCCCGAATCTGCCGGGCCGGCGCCCATGTCATAGCTCACGTGGTACTGAGCAGAGACCTCAAGGCCGATGGTCACGTTGTCCTGGGTCTTAACGTCGATGCCAAAACCGTTTTTCATGGTGCGCAGACTCACCGTGGCGGCCTTGCGGTCGATCACGGGCACCTTCATGTGGAAGCCCGCGTTGACGATGCGGTTAAACTTGCCCAAACGCTCGATGATCACGGCATGCTGCTGTTCAACGACATAGCAGGCGTTGGGGAGCAGCAGCAACAGGATGATGATGGGAATCAAAAGGCTGGTAAGGGCGGCGATGATACCGGAAAACAGCATGGTCTCTCCTCTGATAGGCACACGTTGGCATTAGGATACCCGTCCAAGGAGATCGTGCATAACAAAAAAGCTCCCATTGCTGGGAGCTCTTTCAATCCATGGTGCGAGCGAAAGGACGTCCGCGTATCCGCTTCGCGGATACGCACCGGCTTCGGCCGCCTGCCGGCGGACTCGCCAGCTCGCTAAAAACGCTCCGCGTTTTCTTGACACTCGCTCCTTCACAGGTTCAAGTCCCTGCGATGGGCCCATAACAAAAAAGCTCCCATTGCTGGGAGCTCTTTCAATCAATGGTGCGGGCGAAAGGACTTGAACCTTCATGGGGTTGCCCCCATACGGACCTGAACCGTACGCGTCTGCCAATTCCGCCACGCCCGCGTGCAGGAATTAGAATAACGGAGCGCCACCGCGAACGCAAGAACTATTTTTGAAAAAGTTCGCAGGCATTTTCCCAAGCGGCATGCGCGATTGTTTCGGCGTCCTCACCAGTGCGATCGACACGGTCGTTAACCAGCGCGTTTGCCGTAATGGAGATCATTGCGGGCTCGCATTCAAGACCGCGGATGGGCTCCGGAGCCATATACGGGCAATCCGTCTCGAACAAAATTCGATCGAGTGGGGTTGCCGCAAATGCCTCGCGCACGTCTTCGTTGCACTTAAAAGTGGCCGCACCACCATAGGCGATATAGCAGCCCAGCTCCACAAAGCGCTCCATCGTGGCGCGGTCCTCGCCAAAGCAGTGCAGCACACAACCGGCCTGGGACACGCCCACCTCACGAAGCACGTTGTAGGCGTCCACGTGCGAGGTACGCTCCCCATCCGAGTCCTCGTGCCGCAGGTGCAACTCCACCGGCACATTGCAGCGCACGGCGACTTCGAGCTGACGCGCCATGCAATCAATCTGCACGCTGTGGGGCGCCGGCGTGATGTCGTCGTCGTAATCCATGTGGTAGTCCAGACCGATTTCGCCAATACCGGCGCACAAAGGGTCATCAAGCGCAGCAACAACCTGCGCGTGAATGTCGTCGGTATAGTCCGGCGCGCCATACGGATGCACGCCGGCAAGATACTTGATCTGCGGGATATCCTGCATCGGCAGAATTTCGCGCACGAGCCAGTCGCTATAGTCCGTCACGCTGCGCTTGTCAGCGATGGGGTCGAAGACCGTCACCAACAGGTCGATGCCTGCCGCCTTGGCACGCACGAGTGTCTCGGGCACATCCTTGCCCCAGAACGAAAGCAGATGCGCATGCGTGTCGGCAAGCGGTGCCAAGGGTACGGGACAAGCAACCGTCTTCTTTTTCTTGGTAAACGTCACGCGTTCGGCATTAAGCGTCATGGGAAAGCTCCCGAGCCAGGCACACAAAGTCGGCGACGCCGAGCGTCTCGGCGCGCGTGGTGGATGCGATACCGCAAGCCTCAAAGGCGGCATCGAGCACGTCCTTGGCAAAGCCGTTGGCGCTCATGGAATTGCGGATGGTCTTGCGACGCTGAGCAAATGCAGCGTCAATCACGCGGGCCACAAATTCGCGATCGAGTCCTTCGGGCACCACACCGTCAACACGGTCGATGCGCACGACGGCCGAGTCCACGTGTGGCGCCGGCATAAAGCAACGCGGCGGCACCTCAAAGCGACCCGTTACCTGCGCATACAGGCCAAGCTTTGCCGTATAGCCGCCATAGGTCTTGTTGCCCGGCACTGCGGCAATGCGATCGGCAACCTCCTTTTGCACCATGACGACGGCGCGCTTGAGCGCCGGCATCGTCTGGAAAAATTGCAAAATGATCGTCGCCGCCACGTTATAGGGCAAGTTCGCGACAAATACCGTCGGCTCACCGCCCGCAGCCTGCTCAATCTGCTCCGGGCCCACCTTAAGCGCGTCGCCCATGATAAAGCGGAAGTTGGCATAGTCGGCGGCGTGGGCGTCGAGCACCGGTTCGAGCTCAGGATCGGCCTCAATGGACGTAACGCACGCCGCTTCCTGCAGCAACGCAAGTGTCAACGTACCGCAACCCGGACCCACCTCGAGTACGCGCTCGTCACCTGCAAGCTCGGCAAGCTCGCAGATACGCTCGATCACATGATTGTCGATTAGAAAGTTCTGGCCCAGGCGATGCTTGGTCGCAAGGCCAAACTCCTCCAGCAGCTCCCTGGTGGCCGTGGGGTTTGCCAAAGGCGAAGTTGTCATAGTTGCCTCCTTAGCATGATGGCGGCGTCTTGAAACGAAAGGGCATGGACCGTTGCGGCCATGCCCTTACATCTAAACAGCAAATTGCCGATATGGCGCTCGCGCGGTCTCTACGCCAGACGCGGGAACAGCGGATCGCCCTTCTCGACGGGCTGACCACCAGCAAGCAGGCCCCAAGCGCAAATGCCCTTGAGGTCGTCGCTCGCGGCCTCGCCCTCACAGGACAGGCGGCGCAGAGCCTCGACAGAAGTCTGGGGCATGAGCGGCATCAGCAGGTGGGCGGCGATGCGGATGGCCTCGAGCAGGTTGTAAATCACAAATGCCAGCTCGTCAGCCTTGGCCTCGTCCTTGGCAAGCGCCCAGGGCTCGGAGTCCTCGATGTAGTGGTTGGCGGTATGGATGAGCTCCATGACCTCATCCTTGGCTCCGCCGTAATCGAGCACGTCCATCTTGGCCATGTAGCGCTCGACCAGACCATCGGCGATCTTTGCCAGCGGGTTATCGAACGCGTCGGCAGACGCCGGTTTAGCCGGGGCGCAGCCGTCAAAGTACTTGCCGCTCATGTTGAGCGAACGCGAGATAAGGTTGCCCCAGCTGTTGGCCAGGTCGGCGTTGTAGACCTGCTCCATGCGATCGAAGCTGATGGCACCGTCGGTGCCGGGGACGACGTCGGTCATGAAGTAATAGCGATAGCCCTCGACGCCCAGCATGTCGATAACGTCCTGCGGAGCGATGGCGTTGCCGCGGCTCTTGGACATCTTCTCGGCCTTGCCGGTCTCGGCATTGCGCACGGTCAGGAAGCCGTGGGCAAAGACGTGCTCGGGCAGGGCCTCACCGATGGCCATGAGCATGGCGGGCCAAATGACGCAGTGGAAGCGGATGATGTCCTTACCCACGATGTGGAACTGCGCGGGCCAACGATAGGCCAGTTCGGCACGCGCCTCGTCGGTGTCGACGCCGTAGCCGACGGCCGTCATATAGTTGAGCAGCGCATCGAACCACACGTAGGTCACGTGGCCCTCGTCAAACGGGACCTGAATGCCCCAGTCAAAGCTCGTGCGGCTCACGGAAAGGTCGTTAAGGCCGCCCTCGACAAAGCTGCGCACCTCGTTCATGCGGAACGCAGGCTCGACAAAGTCGGGGTGCTCGTCGTAAAGCTTGAGCAGCTTGTCCTGGAAGGCGGAAAGCTTAAAGAAGTAGGACTCCTCCTGCACGCGCTCAAGCGGACGGTGGCAGTCGGGGCACAGGTGCTGGCCGACGCTGCCGTACTCCTCGTCGCCCTTCTGGACCTGCGTATCGGTGAAGTAGGTCTCGTCAGGCACGCAATACCAGCCGTCGTAGCTGCCCTTATACAGGTAACCGGACTCCTTCATGCGCTCCCACAGGTACTGCACGGCATGATGCTGGCGCGGCTCGGTGGTGCGAATGAAGTCATCGTTGGAAATCTCAAGCTTGCTCCAAAGCTCCTTGAAGTGCGGAGCCTGGCTGTCGGTCCACTCCTGCGGCGTCATGCCATGCTTGGCTGCGGCCTCGGCGACCTTCTCGCCGTGCTCGTCCATGCCGGTCAGGAACTTAACGTTGTAGCCAGCGGAGCGGCGATAGCGAGCCTGAACGTCGGCGATGATGGTGGAATAAGCCGTGCCCAGGTGCGGATCGGCGTTGACGTAGTAGATGGGCGTCGTGATAAAGAACGAAGGCTTGCTTTGATCCATGGGGTTTGTCCTCCAGAAAAACGTTGCATACAGGGGATGATTCTAGCGCAAGGGCTGGATATCCTCCATCTATTGCATATCGAGCACCATGGCATAGACATCGCGCTTGCGGCGCGAATACTTCTGAGACAGGCGCTTGGCCACCGCAGAGGCGGGCTCCCCCTCCTCGAGCGCGGAGCGGATATCCTCGCACAGGGCCTCGTCGGGATCCGCTGCCGCGGCGCCAACCGGCACGATACCGGCCTCCTCATCCTCGCTCGGCGGCGCGATGACCAGCGCAATCTCGCCCTTTACCTCGCCGCGAGCACGCAGCTCCTCGGCGAGCTGGGCAGCAGGCCCGCGCAAGACCTCCTCGTGCAGCTTGGTGAGTTCGCGGCAGACGGCAACCTCACGCTGGGGAAAGACCTCCGCCACGGCCTCGAGCGTCGCCACGATGCGGTGTGGAGACTCGTAGAAGATGAGCGCGCCGGGCACTACGGCAAGGCGCTGCAAACGGCGCACGCGGTCGCCGTGCTTTCGGCCCAAAAAGCCCTCGAAGAAAAAATGCTCGCAGGGAATGCCGGACGAAACGAGCGCCGTGACGCAAGCAGAGGGCCCGGGGATAACTTCGACGGTCACATCGGCCTCACGCGCTGCCTCGACCAGCGCCTGGCCGGGGTCGGACACACTCGGCATGCCGGCGTCCGAGGCAAAGGCGAGGGTCTCCCCCGCCAGCAGGCGGTCGACCAGGCCGGCGGCGCGACTGGCGATCACATTCTCGTCGCAACGGACAAGCGGTTTGGAAATGCCCAGATGCATCAGCAGCTTTGACGTCACACGCGTGTCTTCGCAGCAAATGGCATCGGCGGCGGCAAAGGCCTCGCCAACGCGCGGGGACAGGTCGCCCAGGTTGCCGATGGGCGTGCCGACCACATAGAGTTTGCCCGTATGGGCGCTGTTTTGCGTCATATCAACCTATTCAATCATGCCGCGCTCGAGCGTACCGAGTGCCGCGCGGGCATCCCATGCCGCAATGCGCTTCTCGGTCTTCCACGTTTGGAAGAACCAACCGGCAGCCGGTGCAAACGAAGCCAGCTGGTTGGCGATAAACACGCGCTCGTAGGCATTGCGCCCCTCGGGCGTAACCGACGAGTTGGCAAAAATCGCCGCACCCGACCATTCGCCCACCAGCACGGGGAACCCAGTCGAGATCGCTTCTTTAAGCTCGCGCTTGTTACGCGAAATCGCCGTCGTCAGCCCGCGGGGGCTCGTGATGTCGAGCGCATACTCGTCGCGGTAATGGTACAGGTGAAGGTCCATGTAGACGTTCTTATACTTGGCGCCGCGCATAAAATGCTTCCACTCGCTGGGATGCCCCGACGACGAGAAGACGACGATCTTATCCTCGGGCATATACGAACGAACGAGCTCGTAGGCATCGCGATAGAAATTGCGCAGGTAGTGGGCCGGAATGCCATCCGTCATGGTGAAGAGGCTCTTGCGAACGCTCATCTGCGGCGTGTCCAGCAGCTCAATGCCCAGCAGGCTCTCGGCCTCGCCATAGCGATCGGCCAAGCGCTCGAGCACGTCGAGTGCGACATGACGGCCGTTGGTGGACGAATGCCACTCGGCGACAGCCTCCGGCGTGGTGGGCGAATCGTTGGAATCGCCCTGGCCACCGGGCACGGTTGCCAGATCGAGCAGCACGCGGATGTCGTACTTGGCAGCCCACTCAATTGCACGATCAATGTAGTCGACAACCGAGATGTAGGACGCATCGGACTCCTGCGAACCAAAGGCATACCAGGGCACCGGTAGACGCACGGCATTGAGACCGATCTGCGCCATGCGGCAAAAATCGTCCTCGCTCACAAACGTCTCGTAATGGCGGCGCATGCGCTCGTTATAGGCGGCGGTACCCATGGCCTCCTGTAGCTCGGCCGCGTTGGATGCACCGGTCGCCGCGTACAGCGACGGGGTCACCCAAGGCTCGGGAATAAACCAGCCAGAGAGATTAACGCCGAGTATCCTCTCCATCACTGCCCCCTTCGGATCATGCAGGTCGAACCCGCATCGTATTACATAGGATAAGTATCGTTTTGAGTATACCCGCGTGTGCGGACAGGCGACCGAACGGTCTATAAAGTGGCGCAAAAGCGGGAGGAATGTCTGGGGCGAGCGGGCACGAGCTGGTGCGCCGAGATGTGCACGCACGTCGGAAGTAAGCGCCGGAAAGCGCATCCCATTCTTTCGCTCAATAATGGGATGCGCTTTCCGCGGGTCCGCATAAAAGAAAAGGACCCCTTTGCAGAGGTCCTAGTCAATTCAAGGTGGCGGGGAAGGGAATCGCGTCCGCGCGCTGCGCGGACGGACCGCTGCGGCGCTTGCGCGCCTTGCGAGCTACGCTGGAAAACGCTTGCGCGTTTCCTCAGCTCCACGCCCTCACGGGGTTCGATTCCGTGCATGGTCCACATAAAAGAAAAGGACCCCTTTGCAGAGGTCCTAGTCAATTCAAGGTGGCGGGGAAGGGAATCGAACCCCTGACACGAGGATTTTCAGTCCTCTGCTCTACCAACTGAGCTACCCAGCCATTTGAGGTGTGCCTTGTTTCAAGGCTTGATTAGTATAACCAAGGACGCGCTCCGGTCAACCGAGAATTTGAAAAAAGTTTTTGAGCACGGCGCCAGCCACAAGTCCAACCCTATAGAACAGCACGTTAGAGACATCAACCCGCCGCAAGAAGTTTTTCGCTCAGGGCTGCACGGGCAAACTCACTTGGCGTCATCCCTTCAGCCGCCGCCCGACGACGAATCGCCTCCTTCATCCCTAGGGGAATCTTGACCGATAGCGTTGCCGTCCCTTCGCTTGAGAGCGGAGGCCGCCCGTGCACGATCCCCCCAACGGTATGCTCGCCGTCCGGAAACCCGCCATGCTCGTACGACTCGCACCACGCGTCAATCATTTCATCCGTTACAACCTGACCATTGGCAGCCGTATACGCCTTGCTCATCATCGACCCCTCTGCCGAGCTCGCTCGATCTCTTGCCAGAATTTCTTCTGAACCGGAGACAGGGCATGAACAATGAGCCATCCACGAATTAGTTCGACCGCAACAAGTTCCACACTTCGACCATCTGGAAGCCATCCAATGGCAAGCCATCTCGGCGGCTCATCCTCCGACTCGCGGCGAATGCACTCAGTAACCGCGAACCAGGCACCAAGCACCTGCTTTTCCGTCAAGTGTTTTTTGGCGTTGGGATGGATCTCAACATCCATGCATCTTCTCCTCCATCTTACCCAATTTCGTATGACGAAAGTCCGCTGTCGCCAATTCCTACGCCGGCACTTGTTGAAGGGCGGGAGGCGTAGCGAGGATTGAAGGGCGTTCCAGTACCGCCCAGGCACCGGGACAGGAACACATGCGCCAGGGACGGACGTTTTCGTAGCACGCGAGGATGCCGCCGTTGCGGTCGATAAAGGCAATGTCGATGGGATAGGCCATAAAGCAGGTGTGAACCGAAGAGCAGCGTGGGAACGCCATGACGAGCGGCAACCCGTTGGCGGCAATCGGAGACCGTCCCAGCATGCCGCGCAGGCGCACGGCAAACGACTCCGCCACCACAAACTCGGCAGGCGTCCAACCCAGCCTGTTGAGCGCCCGCGCGTAGGCAATGTAGGATGAGGCCGCGGTCACATAACCACCCCCGGACGCCACGGATCGACTGTCACTGCGCGCTCGTGCGACAACTGCGCCGGTGCCCCCAGCGAAACGCCGGCGATGCTGAGCGAGCTCGGCCACGGCTCGTAGCGCATGGTGCAGGTATAGGTCCTAAACGTGCCGGAAAGCGAAAGCAGACCGCCATCCGATGTCGTCGCACCCTGCTCGCTCGAGACCTCGATCTGCAAGTCATAGCCTTCCATGGCATGTTGGATCTGAGCCTGAACGGTCGCGGAGGAATCGATGGAGCTGCCATCGCCCTCCCCGCTCGGCGCCACGGCATGCGCTAGCACGATATCGGGCACCACGCGGTCGAAGCGTGCGACCGCACCGGCAAAGACCATGACGTTGTACACGATAAGCGCCAGAACCAGCAGGACGGGCGTGACCACGGCCATCTCGACCGTCGCCTGGGCGCGCTCCTCGCGCAGGCGTTTGCGGATGCCCATTACGACCCACCGCCCAGGGCACCCGCCAGCGTGGCAACATCGACGGTAAGTGGGATGGAACCGCCGCCGGGCAGCGGAATCTCCGCTAGCGTGAACACCGCACCGCTGATAGTGCGCTCGACTTGATATTCCAGCGCCTCGCAAAGCGCCTTGGGGTCGGTCACGCCCAGCGGAATACTTCGTAGCTTGTCCTGCACTTTAAAAAGACCTGTGATGTCAGACCCCGGGCTCTTGATGACATTGGCGGTGTCGGTCAGCACCGGCTTTCGTAGGCGCAAGTCGCACGGCTCCAAGCCCAGCGCCGCCACGGACGCCGAAACGGTATCGCCGAGCCACGACGCAATGGAGCCCAGCGCGCCACTGTTCCCTCCCAGGTCATCGATCATCTCGTCCATGAGCTCGTCGGCCGAGCCTTGGATGTCTCCGTATCCCACAAGCAGCCGTCCCCAAACATCCATGACGTCATCGAGTACGCCGACAACGCCACCCGAACGCTCCTCCAGCGTCGAGAAAAACCGCGAGAGAACGTTGTTCTGCGCCGTCGCGTCATCGGGCGCCAGCACCGCAGCAGAGATCGCGCCGCGATCGCCAAGCCTGACTGTCGTGTTAAACGAAGAGTTGAGCTCATCGGGGCTCGAGATGGCACCCGAAACCGCAAGGGCAACCACGCCATTGCGGCCGGGCGGGGCGATACGCGGACGCTCGCCCGAAAGCGCTTTAATGGCCTCGTCAAACGCATTGCCCGCACGGTCTGCCTCGTCCTCTGTCTGGCGCATGAGCTCGAGCTCTTTGTTGCGGCATTCAACGTATTTCTCCAGGGCATTTTTGAACTCGTCGAAGTGGTACTCGAAGCCACTCTCGATAGAAGTCGTTGCAATCGCAACATAGCCCAAAGACGAGACACCAAAATGGCATTCGTCGCACGTTTCGTGACCGTCAAAAGCCGAAACAGACGCCAACCCACCGGGTGTTCCCTTTTTGTAATTAGGACAGTCTGTTCCGTAATGCAAATATGCAACATCGCCCTTAACACTTGTTGGCCAGCGTGCGTCGGTATAGAGCTCAGTCGTCCGCGCCTCATCTGGATTTCGCGGAAGGAAGGGGATATAGGCGGAAACCTTGCCGTCCTCTTCAGTTATATTTGCCCGCTCAACTTCTTCGCTCGCATAGGCGAAAAACGCCTTTCGCGCAGCAGAATCTGCTTGCTTTTCCGGACTCTCGCCAAGCGGTCTCTCATTCGCCAGGCGCTCTCGGTAATACGCCTTCGCACGATTCAGGGCAATTTGCGGTTCCCAGTCAATACTCGAGACGTAATGCTTGTTCTGCTCACCTGAGAGCTCAGTCAAACTGCCTGCGCGCTCCCACATGCATGAACAGCTACCGGCCGAAGCCGGAACCGACCCGCCGCAATCCGCAAGCCAGGCGCGTTCTTTTGCTTTCGCCGTCTCCTCTGAGGCTTTCTGCAGCTCATCTGCCGCGCGTTCCAGATCTTTCGATGTGTCTTTCATCGCATCGGTCGAGATCTCGGACCCCTCGAGCGCAACGAAATCCGACTCGGACGTCCTGGGCACGGCAAGCGCCGTACCGGTATAGGTCGCACCCTCGGTATCCTGCGCCGACACGGCCTGCGTAGCTCGCGCGGCAACCAGATACGGTAGAGCCGTCTCGATTTTCTGCAAGCCCTTGGAGGCGCTTTTGGCAAACTTGTTGCGCGTTTTAATGATCTCGACTCCCGAGTCGACCATATCGCCCGCGGCAAGCTCGGCACCCGGAATAAGGATGGCGACCAAGCCGGTGCCGATCGTGGCAAACCCCGCCAGGCCCAAACTCAAAATGCTCGCATCCACCACCGTCGCAGCCGTATGGTAGGACGACACCACATTGGCGCCTGCCAGCGCGCCGCTATCGGCAGCCACCTGGGTGTCCCCGGCACGCGACATGCTCCATATCGCCGCCGTCGACGAAAACAGCAACGTGAGCACCACCAAGATGACCACCGCAGAGGAGAGCGTGGTATAGGCACCGTCTTCGATAAACAGGTCGATCCCGGCTCGACCCATAAAGCCGCCTCGCTTGCAGCGAGCACGCGGTCGGCAACGGCCCGCAAGCCCCCTCGTCACCTTCAACAGGCAGCGCTTAATCCCATGCAGCAATCCATGAATCATAATCTCCCTCCAGCCACTCGGGACGCGATCGATACGAGACGTCGACCTTAAGCTCGACATAGCCGTTATGGCCCGTGCTACCCATAGCCTGCGCAAACGCACCGATCACGGGCAGCGGTTTAACCTCGCCGGTAACGGAAACGGACGAGACGCCGCCCGCATCGGCCCGACCAAGCTCGATATCCCACGACAGGGGCCCGCCGGCATGGAAAATCGAAACGTCGGGAACCGCGGCAAGACGGCGGCGGGCAAACTCCTTAATATCCTCGTCATCCCCCACCGTCGTCGTGGTCATGAGCCGCGCGGTCTCGGCGGCGGCAGACTCCATGACCGCGCGTGTATAGAGCAGGCACACCGGCTGCAGCGCCAACAGGACGAGCGTCAGAAACGTCGGCAGTAGGAATGCCGCCTCGACCGTAGACTGCGCCCGGTCCTCGCGCGTGACATCAATAGAGCACGATGTCCTTAGCACCCGCAGCAGCGTCGACAACCGATGTCGAGGTGACGCCGTGAGACGCCGTCCGCTCGACCAGCGCCGCCAAGCGCCCATCGGCACCGGCACGCCAAAGCCCTGCGATCGCCAGCACGATGGAAAGCAGTGCCACCGTGACGATGGCGTATTCGACCGTTGCCTGGGCAGATTCCTCACGCAGGACATCATGCATTTCACGACCCCTCCTTTGAGTTCGTTGTCTGCGGGGTCAGGCGGACCACGCGCAGACGACACGAAGTATCACCAGCATCCGCGGCAACCGTCACCATATCGACCCAGCCGCGTCCGTCACGCACGATGGCGCCCCACACGTTGCCCTTGATGTCGAGATAGCCGCTCAGAGCAAGTTGCGCCGTGGGCACCTCGCGATAGGCACGCAGCATATCCGCCGCCGCTTCGGTCATCGGTCGGCACTCGGACCATGCGAGACGAACAGCGACGGCATTGTTTGCAGATGAACCCGTTGCAGCGTCCGCTCGCTCGTCGAGTGCTTGCAAGAACGTTTGCGCCGTGACGGCGGCATTCGCATCGTCCGCGTCTCGCGCATCGTCTATTTGAGACGCCGCAGCCGAACCCGAGCCCGCATCCGCGGCAACCCCTAAACGTTGTTGCCGTGCTGCGTTAAGCCCCCAAACCGCCACTGCCACCGCCACGACCGCACAGGCGAGCACCAGCAACGCGCCGACGGGACGGGCGCCCTCTACAGGCTGTTGATGCCCTCGCTGATAGCGCTCCATAGATCTTGGACCTTGCCCTTAAATGCGACGATGGCAATGATAGCGATCACCACGAGCACACCGACCAGGATGGCGTACTCGGTGGTGCCCTGCGCGCTCTCCTCCCGCAGCAGTTCCTCGGCACGCTGGCGAGCGTGAATTGACTGGCAAAACGCCCAGCTCCAGACCTTGCCAGCAACGTCAGTCATCGTATTCATGTATTCCTCCCTACATCATCCCGCCTGCTCCCAGCAGCGGGCCCAATATGGACAGAAGCAACGCCGGCAAGATGAGCGTGCCGGTGGGAATCAGCAGCTTGACCGGCGCGCGCTCAATCTCGCGCTCGACTGCAGCGCGATGGGCCGCGCGAATCTCGCGACTTTGAGCCGCCAGCGTCTCGGCAAGCGGGGCACCGAGGGCAAGCGCCTGCCCCGCTGTAATGGCAAAGGTCTCGAGCGCCCGCACATCCAGGTCGCGCGCGGCTGCCAGAAGCTCATCCTCTCGCGTCCCTACGCCCACCCGCCATGCCATGCAGGCTCGCTCAAGGCGGAGCGCCAACGTCGATCGGCGATTGGCGCAAAAAACCTCAAGCGCCGCATCGAACGAAAGGCCGGCCGAAAGCCCCAGACGCACCACGTCGATCATCTCGGACACCTCGCCAAGCGACACCTGCGCCGTACCACCCGTGCCGAGCATGCCTTTCAACCGTGCTGCCAGGGCATCGGTCACCGATCGAGCAGCCGTAACAACCAGCAGCGCTTCGCGTTTGCAGGCCTGGACGATCTTGTGTGCGTCCGCACGCTCCAAACCCGTCACGATAAACACGCTGAACGCGCACAGGCACGCCGCGACCCCGACCAGGGCGCTCATAGCTCCACCCGCATAATGCGTCGGATGACCACCAGGGCGACGGCGTTGAGAGCAAGTCCCAGCACCACGGCACCGGCACCCGCCGGCGTTACAAGGCCGCGGCGAAAATCGGCCGAAAGCAGCACCAGCACCGCGCACATACCCGCCGGCATCGCCGAGACCATGTGTGCCGACATACGAGCCTGCGATGTCTTGACGTCCAAGCGGCGCTTGAGCTCAATGCGCTCCCCCACCATGCTCGACGCCTCGGATAACAGGTCGGCGAGCGGGGCACCGGTTCGCTGCGACACCTTGAGCGCCAAAGTGACAAGCGAAAGGCCGGGGGCATCGATACGGTCGAGTAGGTCATCCAACGCATCAGTCGCCGAGACGCCGCAGTCGATCGCCGCCGCCACGCGCAAAAACTCGGTATGCACCGGCTCTTGCGCGTGGGCCCCCACAAACCTCATGCCCTGGGCCAGTGAATGACCCGAGGCGAGCGACATGGAGAGCGCCGTAAAGGCCTCGGGCATGGCTTCTTCCACATCGTGTTGCTCGCGGCGACGGTCGAAAGTGTCGCGAGCGGCGCCTACGCCAAACGGCGCGAGCAGCCCCAGAACAAAGCCGATAGGCGACAGCGATACGACAGTCAGGACAATGCCGCAGACGCCACTCGACAGCAGCAAGCATGCCAGGCACGCCTCATCATCTTCGATGACAAGGCCAAGGCGATGTGCTGGAATCAGCAGCGCCCAGGAGCGGGCAGTCTTTTTTAGCAGGTCGTTTTCTACCAGCTCGCGCGGCAGTTTCTCGGCCACCGACTCAAGCGTATGACGGGCCAGCTCCGCCGGCGGCACGCGCGGCGCACGAGGCTCCGCCCCGCACGCCACCGCGGCAGAAAGCCCCGTCAAACCCCCTACGACGAGGGGCACAACGATCTCCACTCGTCCACCTCCTCTTGCGTGAGCGTTCCCGAGCGCAGGCCCTCTGCGATAAACGGAGGCTCGCGATCGAGCGTCCAGGCGCGCGTGGCGGCATCGAACGTCACGTAGCGCTCAAGCTCCACGCCGCCTGATGCGCCGCGTCGCACCCCCGAATAGGAGGACACGAAACGCCTGCCGTCCGCATGGCGCTCGGACATCACGATGCCGTCGAGCGCCATGGCAATCTGCTCCTCGATAAGCTCGCTCGGCAGGTCGATGCCATAGCGCGCAAGCAGCGTCAAACGCACCACGGTCTCCTGCTCGGTGCCCGCATGAAGCGTGGTGAGCGACCCATCGTGCCCGGTGTTCATGGCCTGCAGCATGTCGCAACATTCCGCACCGCGCACCTCACCCACCACGATGCGGTCGGGACGCATGCGCAGGGCGTTGGTCACCAGGTCGCGGATTGTCACCGCGCCCTCGCCCTCAATTGAAGCCTCGCGTGCCTCCAGGCGAACCACATGCGGGTGATGCGCAAACTTGAGCTCGGCGGAGTCCTCGATCGTCACGATGCGCTCGCCGGTGGATATTTCGCACGATAGCGCGTTGAGCAGCGTGGTCTTGCCCGACCCCGTGCCACCTGCAACCGCCAGATCCTGACGCAGCGATACCGCGCACGACAGCAGCTGTGCATACCAAAGCGGTAGCGACCCCAGGCCCACAAGCTCGTCCAACGAACAGATGCGGTCTGAAAACTTGCGGATGGTGAGAATTGGCCCATCGATCGCCACAGGCGGAATCACCGCGTTGACGCGATAGCCCGTCTTGAGGCGAGCGTTGACAATGGGGCTGCGCTCGTCGATGCGCCTGCCCAGCGGCGAGATGATGCGGTCGATGAGCACGCGGATTTGCTCGTCATCCTCAAACGCATGCTCGATGGGATATAAGACGCCACCGCGCTCAAAGAAAGCCGATCGGCAGCCGTTGACCATGATCTCGGTGACGGTGTCGTCCTCGATGAGCGGCTGCAGCGGGCCCAGGCCCACCACGTCGTCCAGGATCTCATCGATGATGGTCTCGCGCTCGGGCGTCGCCAGGTCGCCCGGCTCCTCCACGTTGAGCGCCGCCTCCACCGCAGGACGCAATTCCGAGCGGGCGCGCGCCGGATCGATGTATGCGCTGATACGCGCCACCTCGTCATAGCCCATGCGGTCCATCACGGCGCGCTTGGTGCGGCGCTTGACGGCACGGTGGCGCCCTGCGTCAACAGGCACTGTCGCCGCGGCCGCGCCGGCCGCCTTAATCCTTGTTTGCAAGCTCATCGCGAATCACCCTCGCGCGACCAGGGAAGACGGATGCGCGGGCGCTCGGTGCGCGTCGCGCGGTCGGTGACCATGTCACTCCAGGGACCGATGGCGCAGCCCAGCTCCACGAGCATCTCGCGCGTGGCTTCGCGCACGCTGGTGGCAAAAGCGCTGGTCTGGCCCACCGCTTCGTCAGCACGGCCGAATGCCATGAGCGCCGCCAAGTCCTGCCCGCCGTCGGCGATGCGGATCTTGGAGCTTAACGCACAGGTAATCTCAAAGCGCATGGCGGCATCCTCGTCGGCGCCGCGCGCGCCAAACCGGTTGAACACGGCGCTCATGCGCGTACGTGGCACGCCCACACGGCTCGCCAGCTCGATGACGCGTGCCGCGGACGTCGCAGACGACACCGATGGATCGCCCACGACCAGGCAGCGGTCGCTTGCCGCCACTGCGGCCGCCACGGCGTCGCCCCAAAAGACCGAGGTGTCGACAAGAACCACGTCGGATTCACGGCGCAAGACGTCTAGCAGCAGCTCCACCGGACGTGCCATGAGCTCGGCCTGTTCGGGCGCGGCGACCGGACCCCAAAGCGTAACGCCCGGGGCCACGCGCATCGAGGCGGCCACGATGTCCGACTCGGCAAGTGCGCCCGCAGCCGATGACTCGATAAGCGTCGCCATGTCGTGCGGGGTATCGGCACCCAACAGGTCGTAGAGGTTTCCAAACATCAGGTCCAAGTCGAGCACGGCGGCACGCAGGCCCAGCAGCGACGCCGCGTGCGCCATGGTGGCGACGATCGTCGACTTGCCGCAACCGCCCGAACCCGAGACGGCGCAGACAACCGGGGCTCGATGCGACGGGGCGGCGGCATCCGCCGGCGGCGTGGGGGCAGGCGGCGCCGACACGGGCGGCAACGTTCCCGTCTCCCCGGCAGCGCTCATATGCTGCGCCCAAGCCGGCATGGCAGGTTGCTCGGCCCGCGGGGCCGAGTCTGGAGACTTCACGGCCGCATCGGCACGAATATTGTCGTTCCCAGCAAGCCCCTCAACCTCGTCGAGCTCATCGACCAGGCTCACGCCATGCACGTATCCCATATCTACAGCCAGAAGCTCCTCGCCATACGGCACCGGCTCTCCGGCATCATCGTATGCAAGGGGATCCCGGGGGCACCGACCATGCTCGGCTTCCGCTTTTCCACAATCATCAACACGCGGGCCTCTTGTAGCGCGAGGCGCCCCGGGTTCCCTATCAACAAAAGCATCGGGCTCAATCGTCAGACACCGGTCGTAATCAACCGTTCCCTCGCCCGCGCGCCCGTTGCCGCATATGCTGCGCGCAGCGATAACCTCGGTCGCCCCCGCGCGAAACAGCCCCTCGATATCCGAAGGATCGAGCGTCTCTATCAGTACGACCACGCGGCTCACACGGCCCTCGGCCGTCAGGCGTGCAACAGTCTTTCGCACGTCTTCGGCATCGAACAGGGCTGCCGCGATAATCGCCGCCCCGCGACGCGACGGAAACGCCCGCGCCATGGACACCAGCCCATCCAGGTCGCCCACGCGAAGCACCTGCGCGCCCGCATCGCGACCCTCGACTTCCCGCTGCAGCAATCCGTAATCACCACACGCGCAGCATGCAAGCCAGATCGCCTTCATCACTCGTCGCCTCCGCTCTTTTTGCCGCGCACCGTGGCGGGAATCGTCAAACTGACCGTCCCCTTGCCCGAGGCCCCCAGCAATTCCTTAACGTCTTCGGGGTCGGCCGCCAGCGTCACCCATTCGATCTTGCCTTCGCGCGTGGCGCCGGCCACTTCGCTGGTATCGATCACGCGCGCGCCGCACAGCCGATCGGTCACGCCATCTTTTTGCACGTACACGTCCACATAGCTGCCCACGCCCGTGGCGCCGCCGACCGAGTGCTCGGCATCGACCGCCACCGAAACGGCGACCTTGCCTTTGGGCACCTCGAGCTTGTGGCTTTCGGCCTTGGTGTAGGCATCGCAAATCACGGCATTTTTAGGGATGCGTGAGGTCGTCACGTCGCCGCGCACCTGGCGCAACTCGGTCGCCGCATCGCGCGGCAACAGACTCGCCAGCCATTCCTGGGTTATGACATTGGTCTCGTCGAGCGTCTCGCCCGCATCGATATCGCGTGCCGCGACGCACACCTCGACGCGATCGCCGCCGTACTTGGCCAGCGTCTCGGCCTGGGCCTGCTCGGCTTGCGAGCGAATCGACGAGCTGTAGACCATGCAGAGCGCCGCGGCAAGCACGCCCGCGGCCAGACTGATGGCGATGCGCTTGCTCTTGTTCACGGCCGCTCCTCTCATGGCGGTGCCGGGTAAATGCCCGTACCACCATTGTCTGGGCGACCAGGGCGCAAAGCGGCGCAATCGCAATCTTGGTTTTACGTGTCAAACCAATTGCTGACCAAAAGCTGACCAGCCCGTCAAGCTCGTGGCAAGGTTTTGGTCAGCACGTCGGCAAACTGCATGTTTCGAGGCTTTTCCGCAGCAAAAAAGCCGTCTCCCGAACAGTTGGGAGACGGCTGTCATAGGAAAAATCAATTACAGATGAACATCGGGATCGAGTATTTGAGCGCTCACGCGCATGGATGACGCCAGGTTTTGGAACGTTTCCAAACGCAGACTGTCGATCTGCCCGGCGTCCTCGGCCTCGCGAACGGCACAACCCGGCTCATGGGTATGCGTGCAATCGCCAAACCGGCACGCGCGCGATGCCTCGACAATCTCGGGGAAGGCGCGCGCCAGACCCCGCTCGTGACCCACGAGCGGTAGGCTGCGCAGGCCCGGGGCATCGGCGATCACGCCGGCGTCGCCCGGCAGCGCCACCATCACACGCGCGACGGTAGTGTGACGGCCCTGGTCGTCGCGTTCGCGCACACCGCCAGTCGCCAACGTATCGTGGCCCAGCAGTGCATTGAGCAGCGTCGACTTGCCGGCACCCGACTCGCCCAGAATCATGGCGCAGCTCCCGGCGGGCACGCAGGCACGGACCTCGTCCAGGCCGCGGCCCTCGGCAGAGGACGTCACGATCACGCGCACGTCCGGGCCCACCAGGCGGCGCACGCGGTCCAGATCGCGCTCGAGCTCCTCGGCATCGCAGCGGTCAGCTTTGGTGAGCACCACCACCGGCTCGGCATCGCAGTCGAGCGCCAACACCAGCGAGCGCGCCACGCGGTCGAGCAGCACCTCGCCGGCACCGAGCGCCTGCACGATTAGCACGCTATCCACGTTGGAGCAGAGCACCTGGCGCTCTCCGCGGGCACGGCCGCGCCAACGCTCAAAGCTCGTACGGCGCGGCAGCACGCACTCAATCACGCCCATATCGTGCCCGGGAGCGCGGCGCACCGCCACACGGTCGCCCACGGCAGGCAGCAGGACCTCGTCCTCGCCGCGCGACTTGGCAAACCCCACGGCATGCTCGGCGCGGAAGGTATCGTCGGCAGTCGCCACCAGCGGAAACCCGCGATCTAAGCGCACCACGGCGCCAAGCTGCATCTGCTCGGGCTCCTCAGCATGTGCGCAGAAATCATCAAAGGCAGTCTGCTGGGTTTCATCGACCGGCAGGTCATCAAACGCCGGAACGTCCTGCAGCGCGTCAAGCCCCGGCACGCTTGCCAGCAGCTCCTCGGCAGATGCGGGGGCCTCGGTCGCAAGCTTCCGACGACGATCGCGCTTAGCCCGCGCCCCCGTCGTCCTTTTCTTCGCCTTAGCCTTCGCCTTGCCCACAAGCGCCTCCCAGCACCATAAATCACAACTGAGCAGGTATTTTAAATCAAAAAGAGCTGGCCGGGCAAAGCCCTAAATCAAAAAGAGCCGGTCGAGCAAACGCTCGATCGGCTCACAAACTTTCCCTCAGCCCTTTATCATCCGCGCGGGAGAAAAGCCAGCAAGGATACCGCAGGGCCCGCCCCGGAAGCCCTTTCTCCCGAACGATCCCGCAGCGCGAAGCGCGAGGACCAGTGAGGGAGAAAGGGCGTGGGGCGGGCCCGGACGAGAACGTTACTCCTTCTCGACCGCGCGCATGATCGCCTTGTAGATTTCCATCAGCGGGATGATCAGGAAGGCCAGGCCCAGCGCGGCAAGAACGCCCTTGAGCTCAAGCGTCACAGGGCCAAAGAACATCTCGGCAAGCGTCGGCTGCACGGTCACGATCACCGTCAGCACCAGTGCCAGCGCGGCGGAAGCCCACAGCCACTTGTTCTGCTTCTTCATGGTGAACAGCGACGCACGACGGCTGCGCATATTGAAGCAGTGGAAAATCTCGACCATGTTGAGCGTGATGAACGCCATCATCACGCCTTCCTCGTCGGCATTGCCGGCGATCATATCGGCGATGTGGATGTAGCCCATGTCAAAGTACACGCCCACAAAGAAGCTCGCCAGCACCAGCACGGTGATGATTAAGCCCTGGACCACGCAGTCCAGACCCATATGTCCGGCAAAGACACCGTCCTTGGCGTTGCGCGGCTTGCGCTTCATGATGTCACCCTCGGCATCCTCCATGCCCAGCGCGAGCGCGGGGAAGCAGTCGGTGACCAGGTTCACCCACAGCAGCTGCACCGGCTGGAAGATGGTAAAGCCGATGAGCGTGGCGATAAACACCGAGAATACCTCGGCAAGGTTGGCCGAAAGCAGGAACTGGATGACCTTGCGGATGTTGTCGTAGATGCGACGGCCCTCTTCGCAGGCACCGATGATGGTGGCGAAGTTGTCATCGGCAAGCACCATGTCGGCGACGTTCTTGGTGACGTCGGTGCCGGTGATGCCCATGCCAACGCCGATGTCGGCGCGCTTGATGGACGGGGCGTCGTTGACGCCGTCGCCCGTCATGGCCACGATCTGGTCGCGCGACTTCCAAGCCTCGACGATGCGGGTCTTATGCTCGGGCTGGACGCGGGCGTACACGCCGTAGTCCTCGATGTGCGCGTCGAGTTCCTCGTCGCTCATGCGATCGAGGTCGGCACCGGTGATGGCATGGCTGCGATCGGTGACGATGCCCAGCTGCTTGGCGATGGCCACGGCGGTGTCGATGTGGTCGCCCGTGATCATGACGGTGCGGATGCCGGCGTCGTGCGCCTCGCGGATAGCGTCGGCCACCTCGGGACGGACCGGGTCAATCATGCCGGACAGGCCACAGAAGACCAGGTCATGCTCAAGCGCAGCGGGGCTGCAGTCGGCGGGAACCTCGGTGTAGGTGCGGCTCGCCAGCGCCAGCACGCGCAGGGCCTCGTCTGCCATGGCCTTGTTGGCTGCCACGAGCTCGGCGCGACGCTCCTCGGTCAGCGGGACGACCTTTTCGCCCTCGTAGATATGGGTGCACAGGCCGATCACCACGTCTGGCGCGCCCTTGGTGTACTGCTCGTACTCGCCGTCCAGGGTCTCGACGACCACGGACATCATCTTGCGGCCCGAGTCGAACGGGGCCTCGCCCACGCGCGGGTGCTCGGCAGTCAGGCCAGTAAGACCAGCCTTGCCGGCATCGTTGACGAGTGCGCACTCGGTCGGCTCGCCCACGGCCTCGCCCAGCTCCTCGTCCCACTGGGCATCGGAGCACAGCGCCATGCCGGCCAGGAACTTCTCCTTGGGCGCAGCGAGCTCGTGCTTGACGACGGTCATCTTGTTCTGGGTAAGCGTGCCGGTCTTGTCCGAGCAGATGGTCTGCGTGCAGCCGAGCGTCTCGACAGCAGAAAGCTTGCGGATGATCGCCTGGCGCTTGGCCATCTTGGTCACGCCGAGCGAAAGGACGATGGTCACGACGGCGACCAGGCCCTCGGGGATGGCGGCGACGGCGAGCGAGACGGCGACCATAAAGGTGTCGAGCAGGGCAGTCGGGTCGGTAAGGACGTTACCCACGCCGTGACGGATGATGTCGACGCCAAAGATCACGACGCAGATGACGATAACCATAATGGTAAGAATACGGCTGAGCTCGGCGAGCTTCACCTGCAGCGGCGTGAGCTCTTCCTTGGCCTCGGCCAGGGCGCCAGCGATCTTGCCCATCTCGGTGTTCATGCCGGTACCGACCACGACGGCGCGACCGCGGCCGTACACCACGGTGGAGCCCATGTAGCACATGTTCTTGCGGTCGCCGAGCGGCACGTCGTCGGTGCCCGCGGCAAGCTCAATCACGTTGGCGTGCTTCTCGACCGGCACGGACTCGCCGGTCAGTGCGGCCTCTTCGATCTTCATCGTGGCGCTCTCGAGGACGCGGCAGTCGGCCGGGACGGAGTCGCCCGCCTCGAGCATGAGGACGTCGCCGGGCACGAGCTCGGCGCTCGGCAGATGCACGAGCTTGCCGTCGCGCAGCACCTTGGACTGCGCCGCGCTCATCTCCTGCAGGGCCTCGAGGGCCTCCTCGCTCTTGGCTTCCTGGACCACGCCCAGCACCGAGTTGACGATAACGACGAACATGATGATGGCGACATCGGCAAAGTCCGCCTCGCCCTTGACCATGCCCGTGAGTGCGCTGATGACGGCGGCAACGATCAGCATGATGACCATAGGGTCGGCCATCTGCTCAAAGAAACGCTTCCACAGCGGCGTCTTCTCGGCTTCCTCGAGCTTGTTAGGGCCTGTCTTGGCGAGGCGCGACGACGCCTCGCCGTTGCTCAGGCCGAGATTCTCATCGACGCCTTGGTCGCTGAGCACCTCCGCCGCGGCGGACAGGTATTCCTTTTGCATATAGAGTCCCCTCCTGGGATTCGGGCCACTCAGCAGATTGATGCCCGATCATAATTCCCAGGAGAAGGGCAAGGGCTCATCAAGGCTGCCGTGCTGAGCGGCAGTTGATAGTGGAGCTATGGTACCCCAAAGCGACGCGTCTAGCCAAAACATTCCATCTGGAAACACGGCACAGGCGCAACGGTGCAGACAGTGTGATGCTCAAGATTGATAAAACGTTTTTTCTTCGGCGCATCATCGAACTAAAATATCGCCCAGATAGCAGCGGTTAGAACGGTTGGTAAAGTTTTGCATATACCGTTTTTCCGCAAAAAATGAACTTCTAATTCGGCATACGGTCGATTTTTTGGGGTATTCGGTCGGCATTTCGTTATAATCATCTCAGTTTTATTTCTTATGGTTTATCTATCAGCGCAAGACGATGTCAGATGGAGGTCTGAATGTACAAGCGCACCAAGATTGTATGCACCATGGGTCCCGCCTGCGATAGCGACGAGACCATCCGCGAGATGATCAAGGCGGGCATGAACGTCGCCCGTTTTAACTTCTCGCACGGCTCCTACGACGAGCACCACGGTCGCATCGAGCGCGTCCGCCGTATTTCCAAGGAGCTCGGCATGCCCGTCGGCATCCTGCTCGACACCAAGGGCCCCGAGGTCCGCACCGGCCTTTTGGTCGACGGCAAGAAGGTTGCCGTCAAGACCGGCGACAAGATCGTCGTCACCGCTCAGCCCACGTCCGAGGATTTCCACGGCACCGCTGAGCACATCTCCCTCGACTACCTGGCTCTGCCCTCCGAGGTCGAGAAGGGCTCCCTCATCCTGATCGATGACGGCCTGGTTGCCCTCGAGGTCGAGTCCGTCGACGGCCAGGACATGACCTGCGTCGTTAAGAACGACGGCCTGATTGGCGAGCGCAAGGGCGTCAACATGCCCAACGTCAACATCTCTCTGCCCGCCATCACCGAGCGCGATCGTCAGGACATCCTCTTTGGCCTGACCGAGAACATCGACTACATCGCCGCTTCCTTCATCCGTGACGGCGAGTCCGTCCGCGGCATCCGCAAGCTTTGCCGCGAGAACGGTGGCGAGCACGTGACGATCTTCCCGAAGATCGAGTGCGCCCTGGGCGTCGAAAACTTCGACGAGATCCTCGAGGCTTCCGACGGCATCATGGTCGCCCGTGGCGACCTGGGCATCGAGATCAAGCCCGAGCTCGTTCCGCACATCCAGAAGGAGATCATCGCCAAGTGCAACGCGGCCTACAAGCCCGTTATCACCGCTACGCAGATGCTCGACTCCATGCAGCAAAACCCGCGCCCGACGCGCGCCGAGGTTGCCGACGTTGCTAACGCCATCTACGACGGCACCGACGCCGTTATGCTGTCCGGCGAGTCCGCTGCCGGTAAGTACCCGGTCGAGGCCGTCAAGATGCAGGCCAGCATCGCTCTCGAGACTGAGAAGTACCTCCCGGCTCACGCTCCGCTCGAGGTTCCGGCCGATGCTCACGGCACCCGCGTCGTCAACAACGTTGTGGGTATGTCCGCTGTGAACATGGCTACCACCGTTGGCGCCAAGTGCATCACCGTGCCGACGACCACCGGTCGTACCGCTCGCCTGATCTCGCACTTCCGTCCCAACATGCCGATCTGCGCGTTCTCCCGCCACGAGTGGGCCGTCCAGCAGATGATCATGTACTGGGGCGTTATCCCGCACCAGGCAGAGATTACCCAGGGCACCGTCAACGGCACGATTGTCAAGGCGATCGAGACCGCTAAGGAGCTCGGCTACGTCGAGGCCGGCGACCTGACCGTCGCCACCGCCGGCGATCCCCGCATGAGCGTCCAGCTCGAGGACAAGGTCTCCTCGACCAACGTCGCTTACGTCGCTCAGGTGCGCTAAAACGCACTTGCAAGCAGATTTGCATTGCAAAGGGCCCGGAAGGCATTGCCTTCCGGGCCCTTTTTTAAGACCTTCTTCATATGCCGCTTCATCGATTTGCGTTCAATCGCAAGCCTCTCCGATGCCGAGCGCACCACCGAAGACGCCCTGCGACGGGAGTTGTTGGTCAATTGGGGTGAACTGTTCGCCGTCAAGCCGGCCGGCTAGCAGCTAGCGATCAGAGGGACTGCGGGGACGCCAGAAGCGGCAACGCGAGCCGCAAAGCCCGCCTCGGTCAGCTCGATGACCTCGGTAAACGTTGCGTCGAAGAATTCCTCGGTCAGCAGGCGGTATGGCGGATGGTCGGGCTCGCCGGGGTTTTCGCGTACAATCTCGTGCATAACGCCAATGGTCTTGAGCACATACTCCTTATGGATGGGATACTGACCAAAACGCGTCGCCGCAGTATACAGGCGATCGGTCGCGCGCGGAATCGAAACGATCCCGAGCGTCTTACCAAACCAGTCAAAGTCGCCTTGCTTTTTAATGCGGAATTCCTCGCACGGCTTGCCGCCGTGCGCCTCCAGGTACTGATTCACGCGCGTATTCCACACGGTATCGGCCACGAGGTGAGACCAAACGCCCAGCGTCAGATCGAGCAGCGACTGCGCCACGTCATCGGGCGCGAGCGAAAGCTCGCTAGCACCGGGACCGGCAACCGGCTCGGCATCCTTGTAGCGTTGGGGATAGTGCACGCGATTCAGTCGCTCGCGCTCCTCGATAATCGAGGTCGCCGCGGCTGGCGCACCGGTGGGTGAACTTTTAAGCAACGGTGCCACATAGGTATCCCAGAACTCGTGCTCACGCGGCTTAGGGATAGGCTCGGGCTTGGCAAAGTGCGTAATGCGGTACGGGATGGGATCGGCGATGCCAGGGACCATATAGCCCACGAAAATATCCGGAACCACGCAGCCAAACAAAAAGGCATTGCGGTCGCGCACGCTCTTGGCAAGCGCACCGGTGCGCTCCAGCAAACGCTCCGTCTGAGCGATATGAATGTTCCAGCTTGGCATAGCCACCCCCATAAAAAACCTGGATAACTATACCATCACGGCAAAGCCGCGCGGGCGGCTACGCACGCTCTACGCAGCAACTAGTCCGTAGCACCGCTTTCGGTTCCATACGACGGCGAAGGTGCCTCGACCACATGGTGATATCGATCGATATAGATTGCACGGGCACCCAGGCGTCGCACCAAATCCTGGTGATGTGTGCTCATCAAGACCGTCTTACCCGCCGCGACGTAGGCCAGCAAGAAGTTGACCACGATGTCGCATGAATCCTCGTCGAGCCCATTGGTAGGCTCGTCGAGGACCAAGATATCCGGGTTCATCGACACCACCGCAGCCAGCGCAACGCGCTTCTTTTGCCCGCCCGAGAGCTGATAGGGAGAGGCGTCGGCAAGGTCGGCAACCTGGAACAGCCCCATGGCATCGCGCACACGGCGCTCGAGCTCGTCTGCCGGCAGTCCCATCTGCGCGGGACCAAAAGCAACTTCCTCGCCCACCGTAGCGCAGAACAGCTGGGCGTCGGCATTCTGGAACACAAAGCCCACGCGCTGATGAAAACGCTGAGCGGCCGCGGAATCCTTTAGAAACGCCGCATCGACCACGTGCCCGTCGAACAGGTATGCCCCTGCGTCCGCGAGCTCAAGGCCGTTAATAAGGCGCATAATCGTCGTCTTACCGCAGCCGTTGGGACCGAGCAGGGCAACGAGTTCACCACGATCGACCTGCAGCGACACGCCATCGACAACCGTATGCCCCGCATAGGAGAACACCACGTCGCGCAGCTCGATGAGCGGCGCGACCTCGGCGCCGCCCGCACCGTTCGTGCCCGCCGCACTATTCATATCGATCGTCAAAACGTCGCCCTTCCCTATTTGCATCCCCAGCCGGAACCAGCAGCGCCTACAGCACGGCGCACAACACCGCCAGCAGCGCCACGCCGGCCGCATAGACCGCATCGCGCCAGCCAAACCCGGCGCGCGCGGGCGCCGGATACGCACCCGCAAAACCGCGGCACAGCATGGCCTCGTCCATCGCGCGGCTGCATTCCATCGCCTTGATAAAGGTCATGCCCATGATACCCGCGATCGAATCGGTACGCGAAAATCCCTCAGGCGCACGGCCAACGCTGCGCAGCATGACCGATTCGCACAAATTGTGCGCCGTGCGACCCAGCACCTCGACGTGCTTGAGCGCCATATCAAACGTAAAGATAACTTCGTCGGGCAGATGAAGCATCTTGAGCGCCGCCGACATGCGGCTCCACGTGAGGGTCCACGAAACGCCCAGCACCAGCGACACATTAATGAAGGTCTTGAGCGCAATTTTGAGCATGGCGCCCGTAGCGGAAGCGCCCAGCAGCAGGGCAGGCAGCGCCAAAACCACTGCGAGCCCCGCGGCGCCAAGCGCCGGCACAAAGGTCGCCCGCAGCCCGCGTACGGGGCGCACGGCAACGAGCACCAGCGCAATGGCCGCCATCAACATGAGGTACAGCGGGCTCTGTGTCAGACACACGCACAGGACGCAAACGAACATCCCCACCAGGCGCACCGGAGCCGAAACGCAAGAAAGGGCGCGGTCGACCATCGACCCGCCCTCGTGCGCGCCTCCACCCAGGCGAACCCGCTCAAGCAGGCTCGCCAGGTGCAGGACATTCTGTTGCATTACGCGATGCCGAGCGCCCGTGGGCTCGTAACGCTGCTCGTCCGCAAGCCAGCTAGGCAGCTCGACCGTCGCCATGAGCCCCGTTTTCCTTAACCGTCAGCGATATCAAACGAAATGCGATGGTGAGCACCGCCACGCCAATTACGCCCGAGAGGATATACATGGCAGCCTGGCCGGCAAAGCCAAGACCCTGCTCCTCGGAATAGGCCTGCAGATAATCGCCCGTGGGCAGTGCGTCGGCAAAGGTCGGGATATCGAGGCCGACCGAAGCCTGCAGGCTGTCGTCGCCAGCCTCCTGAACGGCGGTCGCGGCGCCCTCGGCGTCCCACTCGCCCCATGCGTCACCTGTGGCAAGCAAGCCGAGCGGCGTAGCCACGACAAGCACGGCAACCAAGATGAGCGTGGGGACCAGCGAGGTCTTCTTGGCAGCAGCACCCTCGGCAGTAAGCTGGCCATCGACGGCCTCGGGCCCGACGATAACGCTCGGCGCCGTCTTCTTAATGAAACCGTAGATGGCGGCCGTCGCCACGCCCTCGATCACGCCGGCAACCAGCATATGCGGGATCAACATGGCCGGAATAGCCACGGACAGCGGGAAAGGACAGTACAGCGGCGCGCCCGAAGCGTTGGTAAAGAGCATCGGCTGAATACCAAACTCGATTGCCGCGCACAGGGCCGCCAGGCACAGGCCGACCCAACCGCTCACGACGGCAGAAACCGAGGTGCCCCAGCTCTTGTCGTGCAGGCGGCTGTTGAGCGCACGGAACACGATAGCAGCGACAAACGGCAGCACAAAGGCCATGTTAAAGCAGTTAGCGCCAAACGACAGAACGCCGCCGTCGCCAAACAGCAGCGCCTGCAGCGCCAGCGCAACCGAGACAGCGATAGCCGCGGCCTCGGGGCCTAGCAGCAGTGCAATGAGCGCGCCGCCGACGGCGTGACCTGTGGTGCCGCCGGGCAGCGGCACATTGAACATCATAAGCAGGAAGGAGAACGCGGCGCAGATGCCCAGGAAAGCCATGTGCTCGCGATCGAACGTGGCGCGCACTTTCTTGATGCAGTGGATCCAAACGGGCACCATCGCCACTGCCATGACGGCATCGGTCTGCGGGGACAGATAATTATCTGGAATGTGCATGTACGCCTCCCGGTTATCGGCGCACGGAATTGCAACGCCGCTTGAATCACCTTTCCAGTGTTACGTAATGTCAGATTCGTAACACGCCGCGGGCTATCATAGCAAAACGGCGCACTGCCGACAAAGCAGCACGCCGTTATGTAATGCGCGTGTCATATATGAAGGCTCAACGGTGCCTTATACCGAAAACAGCAGTCACGTAAGACTCGGCGGCAGCCGACGCTGGCCTATATCCGGCGCAGGACCTAGCCGCGGACCTCGCCGTTTACGCCCTTGCACACCTTGGTGACGATCTTCTGGTGCGCCTTTTCGACCTCTTCGCTGGTGAGCGTGTGGTCGTCGGAGCGATACGTAAGCGCAAAGGCCATGGATTTCTTGCCCTTGCCGATGCGGACCGGATCGCGGTAGACATCGAACAGGCGCACGCCCTCGAGCAGCTTGCCGCCGGCACTCGTAATACGACGCTCAAGATCCTCGCAGGTCACAGTGTTGTCGACCACGATAGCAAGGTCGTGCTCAACGGCCGGGTACTGCGAGAACTCACGGTAGTTCTCCTGGTTGCGGGCGCCCTTGATCAGCTTATCCAAGTCGAGCTCAAAGGCGACGACGACCTCGTCAATGCCCATAGCCTCGCGCGCCTCGGGGTGGATCTCGCCAACCCAGCCCAGCACGGTACCGCCCGAGAGCACCTCGGCAGCACGACCCGGCTGCAGGAAGGCATAGCTCTCGCCCTCGACGGGACGGAAGCGAACCTTCTCAATGCGCAGCTGGGCAAGCAGCTCCTCGACGATGCCCTTGCCAAAGAAGAAACGCAGCTTGCGGTACTTCATGTTCCAAGACTGCTCGCTCCACTGACCCGAGAGCACGCCCGCGACGGACTTGGTCTCCTTGGGCAGGCTGGCATTCTCGCGACCGTGGAACAGACTGCCGACCTCGTACAGGTGCACGTTGGGCGTGCCGTGGGCCTCGTTATAGGCAACGGACTGTAGCAGGCCCGGCAGCAGCGAACGACGCATCTCGGTCTGCTCGGCCACCAGCGGGTTCATGAGCACCACGGGGCAGCCGCGGCCTTCGGTGGACATGCCGATCTTCTCCAGGTCGCCCGGGGCGGCAAAGCCAAAGGTCGTGGTCTCGTTGAGGCCACAGGCGCGCAGGATCTCGCCGACCTTGCGGGTAAGCTTCTGCTCGCGCGTCAGACCGCCGATGTGGTTCTTGGCAGCCGGAATGGTCGCCGTCACGCGGCCCATGCCCCACAGGCGCAAGACCTCCTCGATCAGATCGATCTCGCGCGGCAGGTCGGGACGGAAGCTCGGCGGCGTGACCATAAAGTCCTCGCCGTCGCGCTCGACGGTGCAGCCCAGGCGGGTGAGCGAGCGCTCGATAAAGTCGGGCTCGATGTCGGCGCCGCAGATGGCGTGCACGCGGGCCAAGCGCAGCTTGATGCTATCGATGGTCTTGGGCGCGGGGAACACATCAACGTAGCCGGGAGCGACCTCGCCGCCGGCGATCTCCTCAATCAGCGCGCAGGTAACGTTGGCGACATCCATGCAACCGGTCTCATCGACCTGACGCTCAAAGCGAATGGAGGCATCGGAGATCAGCGACAGGTCGCGGCTGGTGTGCGAGGTGCGACCGGCGTTGAAGCAGGCGCTCTCGACCATCACGTCGACGGTGTCGTCCTCGATCTCAGAATCCATGCCGCCCATAACGCCGGCCAGCGCCACGGGACGCTCGCCGTCGGTGATGAGGCCCATGCCGGCGTCGAGCGTGCGCTCCTCGCCGTCGAGGGTCGTGAACTTCTCATCCTGCTGGGCGGCGCGAACCACCACGCGGCGATGGCCATCGCGCTCGGCAAAGGTGTCCAGGTCAAAGGCGTGCAGCGGCTGACCGGTGAGCATCATCACGTAGTTGGTGATGTCAACGATGTTGTTGTGTGGGCGCACGCCCAGGGCGTTGAGGCGCTTGACCATCCAGTCGGGCGAGGGGCCGACCTTCACGTTGCGCACGATGCGGGCGACGTAGCGGTCGCACAGGCCCTCGTCGGCAATCTCGACCGAAAGCTCGTCGTCGGTCGCGCGGCCGGTCTCGACCTTGATGGCGGGCAGCTCAACGTGGAAATCGCGATCGAAGATGGCGCCGGTCTCGCGGGCCATGCCGATCATGGACAGGCAGTCGGGACGGTTGGGCGTGATCTCACAGTCGAGCACGGTGTCGCTCGAGCCCACGTACTCGGCAAACGGCATGCCACAAGGCGTATCCTCGGGCAGGATCATGATGCCGGAGTGATCGCCACCCAGGCCGAGCTCGCGCGCAGAGCAGTTCATGCCCATGGACACGACGCCGCGAAGCTTGCTCTTCTTGATCTTGACGTCACCGGGAAGCACAGCGCCGATCATTGCCGTGACGATGTGGTCGCCAGCCTCAAAGTTCTGCGCGCCGCAAACGATCTGCAGCGGGGCGGGGTTGCCGTCGGCGTCGAGATTCTTGTCGCCCACGTCGACCGAGCACACATACATGTGGTCGCTATCGGGGTGCGGGGTCTTGGTGAGCACCTTGGCAGTCACCACGTGGTCGAAGGACTCGCCCACGGTGTCGATCGCCTCGACCTCGGTGCCGGTACGGATATATTCGTCCGAAAGGGTCTTGGGATCCTCCGGAATATCGATCATGGTCTTGAGCCAGTCGTAAGAAACGCGCATCTAACTGGTCTCCTTTCATAAATGCGGCTTTGAGCCGGAAACTGCAACTAAGAAGAAAGCGTTCTAGAACTGGTTCAAGAACCTCATGTCACCAGTCATCAACGTGCGCAGGTCGGGCAGGTCGTAGCGCAGTGCCGCGACGCGCTCGGCGCCAATACCAAAGGCGAAGCCGGTGTACTTCTCGGGGTCGATGCCGCAGTTGATCAGGACGTTGGGGTCGACCATGCCGCAGCCCAGGATCTCGATCCAGCCGCTGTGCTTGCAGAAGTTGCAGCCCTTGCCGCCGCAGACGTGGCAGCTCACGTCCACCTCGCAGCTAGGCTCGGTGAAGGGGAAGAAGTGCGGACGGTAGCGCGTCTTGCGGTCCTCGCCAAACATGCACTTAACAAAGTAGTCGAGCGTGCCCTTCAGGTCGCCAAAGGTGATGCCCTCGTCGACGACCAGGCCTTCGATCTGGTTGAACTGCGGCAGGTGACAGGCGTCGGCCGTGTCGGGACGATAGACGGTGCCCGGGCAGATCATGTAGATGGGCGGCTTCTGCGACTCCATGGTGTGGATCTGCACGCCCGAGGTCTGGGTGCGCAGCAGCACGTCGGACTCGCCGTGAGCGTGAGCCTCGGGATGCGCGACGCTGCCGGGATTGTTGTCGACCACATAGAACGTGTCGCGGGCCGATCGGCTCGGGTGATCCATGGGCGCGTTGAGCGCGGTGAAGTTGTAGTAGGAGGTATCGACCATGGGGCCGGACTCGACGGTGTAGCCGATGCCGCAGAAGATGTCCTCGGCCTCCTCGATGATCTGCTTGATCAGGTGCTGGTGACCGATCTGCGGACGGATGCCCGGCAGCGTGATGTCGACGGCCTCGTGCTCGAGCGCGTGCTTGAGGGCGGCAGCCTTCATCTCGGTGGTGCGCTCGTCGAGCATGCCCTCGATCAGCTGGCGCATCTCGTTGGCGCGTTTGCCCATCATGGGACGATCCTCGGGGGCGAGCTTGCCCATCATGCGCATCAGGCCGGTGATACGGCCCTTGCGACCGAGCAGCTCAACGCGCGCGGCCTCGAGCTTGGCGGCGTCGTCAGCGCTAGTGACGAGCTCCTTGGCCTCTTCCTCGAGTTTGACCAGATCATCAATCAGACTCATGTCTTCCCTTTCGTCTCTCGCGCATCCGCGCTCCGGGACGGCTGACGCCGCCCGATGTTGCGGATGCGCGGCCCGGTTCGGTAACAAAAAAAACCGCCCTCGGGCATGTACATTGCCCAAGGACGGTTGAATTCCGCGGTACCACCTTGTTTGACCCGGCGGATGTCTGGCCCGCCGCGCCCACTCTGTGCCTCTTGTCGCGAGGCTCACGGCTTCCCTACTGGGACTTTGCTGCCACTGGCCGCGTGCCCGTTGAGGTCGCTGCTCGGGAGTGAACGCTTGGCCCTTGCCACCGCAGGAAGGCTTGCAGCCCATGACCTTCCCTCTCTTGCCGGCGACGCGGCGGGCAAAACCCTCTCCGTCAACGCATTGGGCTATAGGATAACACATTTCGCGAGTGCATCGCCGCGTTCCGTTTTGTTCGCGCTGGGTACAAGGCAGGTAGCTGTGCAAACTGGCCGCGCACCCGCCTGCGGCGCTCGGCCTGCGAGATTAAGGATACGGTATGGGAAAGAAACTCGATAAGAAGGCCAAGGCCGCCGTGGCAAAGGCCGCCAAGGGCGTCAAGGCCGCTAAAGTCGACAAGGCCGTCAAAAAGTTCCGCAAACTCGAGGGCAAGCTGTGGACTCGCGAGTACCTGCTCAAGATTGCCGAGTTCGATGGGGCGACGATTGCTCCTGCCAACGGCGCTGCCGCCCGTGCCGACGCCATGGGCACGCTTGCCGGCGAGCATCACAAGCTGCTGACCAGCGAGAAGTCCGTTGAGCTCGTACGCTCGTTAGCGCGCGAGACGGTTGCAGGCGGACACGTAGACGACCCGCAGCTGCTCGACGAGATTCGCGTGCTCGGCCGCGACCAGCGCGAGGCAAGCGTTATTCCTACCGAGGAGGCCGAGGCCTGGACCAGGCTCACCTGCGAGGCCGACGCCGTGTGGCATAAGGCCAAGACGGCCAACGACTGGGCGAGCTTTGAGCCCTATGTGGATAGAATCGTCGCCCAACTTAAGCATCAGGCCGAACTCATGGACCCCAAGCGCGACCCATACGACGTTTGGCTCGACCAGTACGAGCGCGGCCTTTCTGCCGAGAGCTTCGACGCGTTTTGCGAGGAGGTCAAGGCCACGGTCGTGCCGCTCGTGCACGCCATCGGCGAGCGCGGCCAGCAGCCCGCTGCCGACTTTTTGCACGCCCGCGTGCCCGAGGCCGCCCAGCGCGCCATGAGCTTCGACCTGATGAAGCTCGTCGGCCTGAACCTGGACGACACCACGCTTGCCTTTACCGAGCACCCGTTTAGCGAGGGCTTTGCCGTGGGTGACGCGCGCATCGCGACACACATCTACGAGGACGATTGCATCTCCAACGTCTACAGCATCATCCACGAGGCGGGGCACACCATGTACGAGCTGGGCGTCAATCCCGCCTATGCGCGCACCTGCCTGGAGGGCGGCACCTCCATGGGCATCCACGAGAGCCAGAGCCGCTTCTTTGAGAACACCGTGGGCCGCAGCCGTGCCTTTATGGGACCGCTGCTCGAGGTGCTGCGCCGCCACGCACCCGAGGTCTACGGCGACGTCGACGAGGACACGCTCTACCACGCCGTGAACATCGCGCAGCCTTCGCTGATCCGCACCGAGGCCGACGAGCTCACCTATCCGCTGCACGTTATGGTGCGCTACGAGATCGAGCGCATGCTGTTTACCGGCGAGGCCACGGCCAAGGACATCCCCGCGCTTTGGAATCGCTTTATGGATGAGTACCTGGGCATTCCCGTTCCCGACGACACGCACGGCTGCCTACAGGATACGCACTGGAGCGGCGGCTCGTTTGGCTACTTCCCCACGTATGCGCTGGGCAGTGCCTACGATGCCATGTTTGTGCCGGCCATGTGCCGCGACGGTGTCGACCTTACCGGCGCCTGCGCGAGCGGCGACCTGACACCTGTCCGCGCCTGGCTGGGCGAGCACATTTGGCAGTGGGGCCGCGCCAAGGACGCGCCGGAGCTCATCAAGGGCGCGTGCGGCATGGCGTTCGATGCCCGCTACTACTGCAGCCACCTGCAGGACAAGTTCACCACGCTCTACGAACTGTAAGGCATAACCGACACGCCAACGCAAAGGGGACGCCGCGGAACCAATCCGCAGCGTCCCCTTTTTTCACCCAATAACTAGGTACCTAATGACTAGTTCGTTGACGCTAATGTCTTGGCAACGTCAGACACTATGACCCAATCCAGGGGCACGGAAACGACAG
>NZ_QRUF01000018.1 GCF_003458415.1 Collinsella sp. AF25-2LB | reverse complement strand
ACCCTAAGAGCAAACCACCCTTTTTAAGGGTGGTTCTGATTGTATACACGTTGTACTTTGGGACCTAGCTCCCCCGTATGTGCTCTTACTGTTTGGCTGTATTTTGAGTCCATCTAGTGTATTTGAGCGATAATTACTCGCATTGGCGTTAGGGAGGGCTTGATGTTTACCGTATTTGTCTTGGGCAATATTGCTTCGGGTAAGTCGACTGCCTGCCGCTATTTCGAATCTCGTGGCGCTATGCTTATCGATCTGGATGAGCTTGCAAAATCGCTGTATGTGCCGGGCTCTGATATCGTCAATACACTTGCGGATGAATTCGGTTGGGACATTTTGGATGAGGAAGGCGGCATTCGCCGCGGCATCCTCGCTTCTCGAGCTTTCGCTTCTCCTGATTCGGTCGCACGGCTCAATGACATCGTGCATCCCATTCTGATTGAACAGCTTTCGCTTAGGATTCTCGATCCGGTTTGTTGTACTGTTTCATCTCCCCGTTATCCTTTTGCGGTGGTCGAGGTTTCTGCTCCGACTGGTTTTGAGGATGCATTTGGCTTGGCTGATGAAATTTTGGTCATCAGCGCCCCTTTGTCAGTTCGTCGCGAGCGCGCTATTCAACGTGGCATGGAGCCATCTGATTTCGATGCCCGTTCTGCTTGCCAGCCCGAAGAGTCTGTGCTGTGCAATCTCGCTACAACTGTGATTGACAATGCGGCAGACGATAACTCGCTCTTTGAACAACTGGACGCATGGCTTTCGCGCCATGGGTTCGGGGATGTAGTGGATAAGGAGGAGGCCGATGCCTAAGACACGTTTCCTTACGTGGTATCGCCTTATACCGCTGGCTGCCGTTTTTGCCTTCGGCCTTATCTCATTCGTTTACTCGTATGCTCCTGCCGCTTTCTTTAAGCCGCTGTATCCGATTGACTACGAGGCGTATGTAAAGCAATCCAGTATTTCGCATAATCTGGATCCGTATCTGGTGTGCGCTGTCATTAAGTCTGAATCGAATTGGGATCCCGAGGCCGAGTCGAATCAGGGTGCTCAGGGATTGATGCAGCTGATGCCCGAGACTGCCCAGGATATGATCGCCAAGGGCCTTGTCGACGGTGGCGAGTATTCGGCCGACAACCTTAACGATCCGGCTACGAATATCGAGTTTGGCTGTGCGTATCTCTCGTATCTTCTAGCGTATTTTAACGGGTCGACTGACAGTGCCATTGCCGCCTATAACGCCGGCATGGGCAATGTCGACGGATGGGCGCAGCAGAGTACGTCGCTTCATAATGCAATCACCTTTCCCGAGACGCAGGCGTATCTGATTCGTGTCAATAATGCCTGGGTTCGCTACAAGACCCTCTATCCCGATCGGTTCGTATAGGACTATGCCTGCCGCCTGCGTATACTGCAGATATATGAGTTAGGAGTATCCATGGCGGAATTTGAAGTAGAACGCGTTGGTGGTGAACTTAAGCGCTTTGGCGTTGAAGGCTCTGACGTGCCGTTTAAGGTCGTGTCTCCCTATGAGCCTGCCGGTTCCCAGCCTAAGGCCATTGAGTCGCTTGTGCAGGGCGTGAGGGACGGAGACCGCTATCAGGTTTTGCTGGGCGTGACTGGTTCGGGCAAGACCTTCACGATGGCAAAGACTATTGAGGCCCTGGGAAAGCCGACGCTGGTCATGGCTCCGAATAAAACGCTCGCCGCTCAGCTTGCGAGCGAGCTCAAAGAGTTCTTTCCCAACAACGCTGTGGTCTACTTCGTCTCGTACTACGACTACTATCAGCCCGAGGCGTATGTGCCGCAAAGCGATACATATATCGAGAAAGACTCCTCGATTAACGAAGAGGTTGAGATGCTGCGACATCAGGCGACCGCATCGCTACTCTCTCGACGTGATGTGATCGTTGTCGCATCGGTCTCGTGTATCTATGGCATTGGCTCTCCTGAGGACTATGCGGGTCTGGCTCCAAACGTCGACAAGAAGGTGCCGCTCGAGCGCGATGACTTTATCCATGCACTTATCGACATTCAATATGATCGCAATGACTATGACCTGGCACGCGGCACGTTCCGCGTGCGCGGCGATGTTGTCGACGTGTATCCGCCTTATGCCGAGCATCCGTTGCGGTTTGAGTTCTTTGGCGACGAGGTCGAGCTGATTGCCGAGATCGATGAGGTCACCGGTGAGATGCTTCGTGAGTACGAGGCCATCCCCGTATGGCCGGCATCGCACTACGTGACCGAGAAGCCGAAGGTCAAGGCGGCTCTGAAATCGATCAGCGAAGAGTGCGAGAAGCGCGTGGCGGAGCTCAAGGCGACCGACAAGTTGCTCGAGGCGCAGCGTCTGCAGCAGCGCACCGATTATGATCTTGAGATGCTCGAGACGATGGGCTTTTGCAACGGCATCGAGAACTACTCGCGTCATCTGGACGGTCGCAAGCCGGGTGAGCCGCCGTTTACCCTAATCGATTACTTTCCCAAGGATATGCTCTGCATCATCGATGAGAGCCATGTGACGGTGCCGCAGATTCGCGGCATGCACGAAGGTGACCGCTCGCGTAAGGTGACGCTGGTGGAACACGGTTTTCGCCTGCCCTCGGCGCTCGATAACCGCCCGCTTCGTTTCGATGAGTTTGAGGCAAGGATCCCCCAGTTTATCTATGTTTCGGCCACGCCGGGCGATTACGAGCTGCGGGTGAGCCAAAACGACGTGGAGCAGATTATTCGTCCGACCGGTCTGCTCGATCCCAAGATCGATGTGCGTCCGGTTCGCGGTCAGATTGACGATCTTGAAGACGAGATTCGCGAGCGCGTTGCCCGCAAGGAGCGCGTGCTGGTGACCACGTTGACCAAGCGCATGGCCGAGGACCTGACCGACCATCTACTTGATGCGGGCATTAAGGTCAATTACATGCACTCTGATACGGCGACAATGGACCGTGTCGAGATCCTGCGAACGCTGCGCGAGGGCAAGATCGATGTTCTCGTTGGCATCAACCTGCTTCGCGAGGGCTTGGATCTTCCCGAGGTCTCACTGGTGGCAATTCTCGATGCCGATAAGGAAGGCTTCTTGCGCAACCGCCGTTCGCTGATTCAGACGATTGGCCGCGCGGCCCGTAACGCCGATGGCGAAGTCATCATGTATGCGGACGTTGTGACCGATTCGATGAAAGAGGCCATCGAGGAGACGCAGCGCCGTCGCGAGATTCAGATGGCATATAACGAAGAGCATGGCATTGTGCCCAAGACAGTGCGCAAGGCCATCAACGACATCTCAAGTTTTATTGCCGAGGCCGAAAAAACCGTGGGTTCCAAGGGGCGCTCGAAGGGCGATTCTCTTGGTCATGGCGCATTCTATACGCCCGATGAGTCGGGCGAGGGCGGCGTGCCGGAAACGGTGGCGCCCGAGCAGACACTTGCGGAGCAGTTGGAAGAACTGCCGCATGACGAGCTTGTGCGGATCGTCGAAACCATGGAAGAGGATATGCGCAACGCTTCTGCCGCCATGGACTTTGAGGAGGCGGCGCGCCTGCGCGATGCTGTCGTTCAGATTCGGGCGATGCTCGAGGGTGCGTCTGAGGACGAGACGATCGAGCGCTTACGTTCGCAGGCCCGCAAGGGTTCCACGTTCGCATCGGGCAGAAAACGCCAGGGTGCACGGTTTAAGAAATAGCGAACAGGCCCCGAGTTCCCTGTGGAGCTCGGGGCCTGTGTCTTTTGCGCGCTGGAATTCGTGCGCTAGAGGTCTGCGATCAGGGCTTCGGCGCAACGGATGCCGTCGGTGGCCGCGCTCATGATGCCGCCAGCATATCCAGCTCCCTCACCACAAGGGTAGAGGCCCGGGGTCGACACGGCATGGCACGTTCGGTCTCGGGTGACAGTGACAGGTGAGCTCGAACGAGTCTCCACGCCGGTAAGAACGGCATCGGGACGGTCGTAGCCTCGTAGCTTTTTTCCGAGTAGGGGAAGTCCCAGGCGGAGCGACTCGACGATATGCTGCGGCAGGGCTTCGTCAATTGCCGTCCAGGTCACACCGAGCGGATAGGTGGGCTTTACCTTTCCGGGCGCCTTGCTGGCGCGTCCTGCGAGGAAATCTCCGACGAGTTGTGCCGGTGCGTTCCAGTTGGAACCGCCCAGGCGATAGGCGGCCGCCTCGCAGGCACGCTGGAGCTCGATGCCGGCGAGCGGGTCATCGTTGGGAAGGTCCTCAGGCGTGACGTTAACGAGCAAGGCGGCATTTGCGTTGCGTCCGTCGCGGGCATTGAGGCTAGCGCCGTTGACGCACAGGTGGCCCTGCTCGGAAGAGGCGGCGACAACCTGTCCGCCGGGGCACATGCAAAACGAGAACACGCTGCGGCCGTTGGGAAGATGGGCAACAAGTTTGTAAGGGGCCGCCCCGATCGCTGGATGTCCCGCCGAGGCTCCATATTGGGCTCGATCGATGTCGCGCTGCGGATGCTCGATGCGAACGCCCATGGCAAAGGTCTTTTGTGCGAGGGTCACGTTGTGGTCCTTAAGGAGCTCAAAAATATCGCGAGCAGAATGCCCGCAGGCGAGGATGAGGTGCTTTGTCTCGATTGACTCGTAAGCGGCGTCTTGGGACGATTGGACATCAATACCGGTGATGGCGCCAGACGCGTCGATGCGAATGTCGACGAGCTTTGTTCGATAACGGACGACACCTCCGAGCTGCTCGATGCGCTGGGATATAGCGGTGACAACCGTGGGAAGGATGTCGGAGCCAATGTGCGGCTTGGCATCCCACAGAATATCGCGGGGCGCACCCGCCTCGACGAAGGTTTCGAGGATAAGGCGATGGGCGGGATTTTTGGTTCCCGTATTGAGCTTGCCGTCCGAGAAGGTCCCCGCGCCGCCCAGACCAAACTGGATATTGCTCTCGGGGTCGAGGATGCGCTCCTTTAGAAAGAGGTCGATCGCATGCGAGCGGCGAAATGCCGGGTCGCCGCGCTCGATGAGCAAGGGCTTAAGACCTGCTTCGGCGAGCGTAAGCGCAGCGAAAAGGCCGGCGCATCCGGCGCCGACAACGACAGGGCGTTCTTGAGGTGCGTCGGAGACGGGGGTGGGGAATGAAGACCCATCGTCTTCTATCGCGCGTACGCGTGAGCGGTCACGCTCGGCGACGCTGTCGACCGCTTCTCGCTCGAGGTGGGGACTAGTCAGCTCAACACGAAAGCTCAGGATAAAATGGACGTCTCGTTTTTTGCGAGCGTCGATTGACTTGCGGTGGAGCTCGATGGACTTGATCTCGGAGTCCTTGCAACGTAGGACGCGCTTGGCGACTCGCTTACCAACAATGAGGCAGGCATTTTCATCGCCGGCTTCATCGAGCGACGCGTTGACTTGGGTGATTTCGATCATCGAGGTCTCCTTAGAGGCAAGAAAGAGGCCGTCCGGTATCCCAGACGGCCCGAATGCGTTTTTGATTATAGACTGCGCGGCTACAGGCTGCTTGCAGCGCGAATGCCCGAGAGCCAGGCCCACGCAAGGTTAAAGCCTCCGCAATCGGCGTCGATGTCGAGCGCTTCGCCGCAGACGTAAAGCGGGGCGTCGACAGCGCTGCGCGCGCGTAGACTGGGTATTGAGATGCTCTCGACAGATACGCCACCACGCGTGACCTGCGCCGAGCGCTCCTCGGCTGTTCCCTCGACGAGCAACTTAAAGTGTTTGAGGATTGAGACCAGGTGGATGACATCGTTGGAGCCTGGATGGCACTGCTCGAACGTCGTGCAGACGACGCGGGAGAGTTGCGGGGCGAGCATGCCGTCGAGCCAACGGGGATTGCGGGGCGAAAAGCCGCCGAGCAGCTCAACGCGCCGGTTGAGCATATCGAGCAGCTCGTCTTTGGAGAGGTCGGGGAAAACGTCGAGCAGGATCGTATCGCCGCGCTGGATACGACGGGAGAGGTTGAAGACAGCGACGCCCGAGATACCGAAGGCTCGAAACAGGACTTCACCGTCTTCGTGCCAGAGCTCATTATGATTGCGGGCGAGCGTCAAGCGGGCGCGGACGCGCAGGCCATCCAACGTCTTGAGTGCCGCCCGATCGCCGACGACCGTTGCCGATACGGGGCAGAGGATGGGGTGCAGCGAAGTGAGGGGGAGGCGAAACGTATCGGCGATACCGGTGGGGTTGCCGCCCGTGGCGATAATTACGGCATGTGCCTGCAGGGCCTCGTTCTTGCGAGGGACATCGGCGAGCGCTTTCCGAAGCGAGCGGAGCTCCGATTTTCGGTCGTCGTGCTTTTTTGCCTTGAGCGCCCGCGCCGGACGGTCTATTTGGAGTGCCCAGCCTTCGGAAGTTTTGTGTGCCGAGGCAACGTTGGCTCCGCAGATTAAGGTGATACCCAGGCGGTCGCAAACATTGAGAAGCGCGTCGCGCACCGATTCGGCGCGAAGGGAGCGCGGGTACAGCCGGCCTTCCTCGGAGGTTGTCATGATGCCCAGCGAGGAGAAGAAACCCATAAGCTCTTGTTCGGGCCGGGGGCCCATAACGGATTCAACGAATGCGGGGTGGTTATACCGCTGTGGATCAATCGATTCGTTGGAGAGGTTGCAGCGGCCGTTGCCGGTCGCAAGGAGCTTAAGGCCGCAGGCGACATCGCGCTCAACGATGCAGACGCTTTTGCCAGCGCGTGCGGCCGTAATGGCGGCGGCGAGGCCTGAAGCCCCGCCGCCGATTACCAGGACGTCATAGAAGGCGCTCGTGTTCACTTAGGCCTCGTCGGTCTCGTGCGGGGTAATGGCCTCGACGGCAGAGACTGCCTTGGGCAACATGCCATCGGGCAGTGCGGTCTCGACCTCGCCCTTATCGCAGGCCTCGGCGAGTGCCGGATTAATGGGAAGCTGGCCCAAGATGTCGAGGTTATAGCGCTCTGCGACCTCGGGGAGCTTGCTCTTGCCAAAGACCTCGATCTTCTTGCCGCAGTCGGGACACTCAATATAGCTCATGTTCTCGACAATGCCCAGAATGGGGACGTTCATCTTCTCGGCCATGTTGACCGCCTTGGCGACGATCATCGAGACCAGATCCTGCGGGCTCGTGACGATGACGATGCCGTCGACGGGCAGCGACTGGAAGACGGTGAGCGCGACGTCGCCTGTTCCCGGAGGCATGTCGACCAGCAGGTAGTCGATGGGGCCCCACGAGGTCTCGCTCCAGAACTGCCTAATGGCGCCTGCGATGACCGGACCGCGCCAAAGGACGGGGTCGGTCTCGTTTTGGAGCAGAAGGTTGGAGCTCATGACCTTGACGCCGTGCTCGGAGATTTCGGGCAGCATGAGGTTGCCAAGGGCATGGACGTGGCGTCCGCTCATACCGAACATTTTGGGGATAGAGGGACCGGTGATGTCGGCATCGAGGACGCCGACCTTGTGGCCGTGACGGGCAAGCTCGGTGGCGATGGCACCGGTGACAAACGACTTGCCGACACCGCCCTTGCCGGAAAGCACGGCGATGACGCGTTTGACCTCGGACAGTGTGTTCTCCTCAAATTGCGACGGCGACGTTTGTCCGCCGGCGGCCTGTGCGTGCTCGCAACCCATGTATGACTCCTTTGTATATGTTGGGGCCGGAGCCCCGTGATGTGACACGAGCGTCATTGTACCCTCGTTTGCGAGCGGGAGTCATTTGCGATGCATTTGGGCCGAGCGTGCTTGCAATACGATGGGTCCAAGCGAATGGGCGGGCTTACTGAACTTTGCTGGCGAACTCGAGGTATTGCATGCGCTGCAGCTTGTCGATCGTTGAGGCGTATGGGCTGTCTTCAGATTCCAAGTCGTAGCGCAGCCCGTCGGCACCAAGGTAGCCGGCGACATTGATGGTGGGCACATCTGACCTTGTTGCAAGCAGAGCCTTTTGATAGTCGGTGAGCGGGGCGCCGATCTTATTAAGGGTAATGGCTGCAATCTCGTTTGCCCCGACGGTGTCGTAGACGTTGAGCTCGGTATTGCCGGCGATTTCATAGTTAGCCCAGACGAAATATGTCGACTGATAGATACGGAAAGCGTGGCTTGCCGTATCTTCCTGAGGGTACAGCTCGTCGTTGAGAGTCGTTGCGGCGCTCGGCTGATGGTCGCCAAAAAAGACAAGGACAACCGGTCTGCCGATATTGCGGAGCTCGTTGATAAAGTACTCGAGGTCCCGGTCGGATGCGTTGATGCAGGTAAGATAGGTGTTGAGCGCGCTATTGGCGCCCTCGCTGGCTCCCTCGACCCAATAGTTTGTCAGCTCCTCGGCGGGAACGGTGCCATAGTCGTAGCCGCCGTGATTTTGCATCGTGACGTCAAAGATGAACTGTGGGGCTTCGTCGGTTCTAAGCAGGTCGAGTATCTTGTCGTAGGTGGCGTAGTCGCATACGCCGGCATGGTAACAGGGCGCACCTTCGAAATCGCCGATCGAAAGAAAGTCTCCAAAGCCCAGCTGCTGATAGATTTTATCTCGATGGTAGTTGACGGGGTTTTGCGGGTGCATAGCGGTAGCGGTATACCCAAGCTCCTTAAGGTCCTTTGCCAGGCTGTTGACACCATTCATCTGATATAGCTGATAGGGGATTTTGCCTAATCCGACAAAGGCCGTTGTCGCTCCGGTCAAAAATTCGAATTCGGAGTTCGCCGTTCCGCCACCGGCGACCGAAGCGAGCATGGTGCCGCGAACAAGTGTGTCGGGAAGCGAGTTGTAGAATGCGGGGCCGGTGTACCCGGCCGCCTGGAGCTGCTCAAAGCACGAAAGGTCGCTAAAACTCTCGTTCATGACGGCAACAATCGTCGGCTTGATTTCATTGAACTGGGCAACGGCCGCCGCGCGCTGCTCGCTCGAGCCATACGTGCTGTCGTAGGTGGCGGCGAGCTCCTGCTCGATGCTCTGCGCCTCATCGGGCGTATAGTCTTCGGGCCTCTCAATAGGCAACTCGTTGACCATTTCGGTGAACGAAGTGATAAAACCCTGAGACGCATACGTGGTGATGGGCTGCCAACGGTCAAATCCAAAATTCAGCGCCTGCTCCAAGTCGATGCTGGAAAAGCCCGAGAGCCCCACAACGGTCACTAGCAGAAAAGCGCAGAGGTTAGCGGCGATTGCGGGGAAGACATGGGTGGGCGTACGGAGCTTTCGCGGTCGGATAAGCGAAAGAAGCCCCAGGGAAATCTCCAGCAGGGCGAGAGAGGTTACGATTCCGGCGGTAAAGGTAAACTCGTATCCCTCGCTCACTTCCATTGCAGTGCCAAGGGCCAAGATATCGCTTGGCAGGATGGCTTCGCCTTTAAACGTTATGACGAAGTGCTCGGCAATGCCAAGGATGCAACAGACGACGGGCACGAGGGCCATGACGCCCCCATGACGCTGTCCCAGCAGATAAAGGGAGAGCAGAACCGTCGCGAGCAGCCCGACGGAAAACCCGAATGAGTTGGCGGGAATGTGATAGAACGTTTCGTTGCAGGCAATTTCGAGTGAAACGAACGAGAGCGCTGAAACAGCGGCGATGACAAGGATGTCACGGCAAATACAGGCAACCGTTCCCGTCTCAAGATCGGTTTGGTCAATAAGTCCCGAAACCAAGGGCTCGACAAGAAGTATGACGGCGGCAGCACCGAGCGCCGAATAAGAAAGGACCCATAGGGAACTGTCCTCATTTACGAGCAATTGATTCGTAATCCGTGCAGCTACCACGCCGAGCGGGATGAGGAGCGTCGCGCACCAAAAGACGCGGGCAATGGGCGGCTTTTCATTGTGTTTGATTGAAAAATACACGCGCACGACGACGGTGGCCACGATAAGGACGGCGATGAATATGGGCAGATTGGCCATGTCGCTCGAAGTGATTTCAAGGGGGATATCTTCGGTCATGGACGTTCCTCTGTTACAGCAAATTAAGTTCAGTAGTAGATTACTGTAACCTTTCCACGGCATTTCGAGAAACAAAGCACCCGATACGCAAAGCTAAAGGTCTGCGAATCTTGTATTACGAACATCTGTGCGCGTCGAGTGCGCTAAACTCATCGACAGTATGATTCGATGCAATAGGAGGCAAGGAGCTTCCATGTCTGATTCTTCTATCGTTATTCGCGGCGCTCGTGAGCACAACCTCCGTGATATCGATGTTTCCATTCCGCGTGACCAACTCGTGGTCATTACCGGTCTTTCTGGCTCGGGCAAGAGTTCGCTGGCATTTGACACTATCTATGCCGAGGGCCAGCGTCGATACGTCGAGAGTCTTTCGAGCTATGCGCGCCAGTTCTTGGGCCAGATGGACAAACCCGACTTGGATTCAATCGACGGCCTTTCGCCGGCGGTGTCGATCGACCAAAAGACGACGTCTAAAAACCCTCGCTCGACGGTTGGCACCGTAACCGAGATTTATGACTATCTGCGCCTGCTGTTCGCCCGTGTGGGCACCCCGCACTGTCCCGAATGCGGCCGTGTCATTGAGCGCCAGACGACCGACCAGGTTGCCGACAAGGTCTTGGCGGCGGGGGAGGGCCGCCGCGCGTTTGTGCTGGCACCGGTAGTGCGCGGGCGAAAAGGCGAGTACGCCAAGCTGTTTGAGGACCTTCGCGCCGAGGGCTTTAGCCGCGTGCGTGTCGACGGCGAGGTTCGCTCGCTTGATGACCCTATCGATTTGGATAAGAAATTCAAGCACGATATCGAGGTCGTGGTCGACCGCATCGTGATCCGTGAGAACTCGCTGGGCCGTATTGCCGAGTCCGTTGAACAGGCGACTGCGCTGGCGCACGGCAATGTGAACGTATACTTGCTGCCCGACCGCGACGCTCCCGAGGGGACCGAAGGCGAGTTGCTGGAGTATTCGCTGGCGTTAGCGTGCCCGGAGCATGGACACTCCATCGATGACCTGCAGCCGCGTGATTTCTCGTTCAACGCGCCCTATGGCGCGTGCCCAGAGTGCGATGGCCTGGGCTTTAAGAAGACGGTCGATGCCGAGGCCCTAATCGAAGACCCCTCGAAGTCGATCGCCGACGGGGTTTTTGGCAGCCTGTTTGGCAACTCTAACTACTATCCGCAGATTTTCGCTGCGGTCTGCAAACACTTTAAGGTGAGCGTCGATACGCCGTGGGAGGATCTGCCTCCGCGGGTGCGTCGCGCGTTTTTAGACGGCATGGGCGACCAGAAGATTTCGGTCGACTATCAAAAGCTCGATGGGCGCCGCAGCCAGTGGGACACCAAGTTCTCGGGCGTGCGCAATATCCTGTACGAGCGCTATACCGAGACGACGAATGAGAACACCAAGGCGCGCTTGGAGAAGTACATCCGCGAGGAGCCGTGCTCGAGTTGCCATGGTGCTCGTCTGCGCCCCGAGATGCTCGCCGTTACCGTAGGCGGTAAGTCCATTTACGAGGTCTGCTGCCTATCGTGCCGCGAGTCGCTCGAGTTTTTTGAGGGCTTGGAGCTTACCGAGCGCCAACAATTTATCGGTGGGCGCATCGTCAAGGAAATCCTGGAGCGCTTGCGTTTTCTGGTCGATGTCGGACTCGACTATCTGACCCTCGATCGTGCCTCGGCGACGCTTTCCGGAGGCGAGGCCCAGCGCATTCGCCTGGCAACGCAGATCGGCGCCGGCCTCATGGGTGTCCTGTACATTTTGGACGAGCCATCGATTGGCCTCCATCAGCGTGATAACGAGCGCCTGATCAAGACGCTTGAGCGCCTACGCGATATCGGCAATACCGTCATCGTCGTCGAGCATGATGAGGATACGATTCGTGCTGCCGACTATGTGATCGACATGGGCCCCGGTGCGGGCGTGAACGGCGGACACGTGGTCGCCGCGGGAACGCCTGCCGATATCATGGCGTGCCCCGATTCGATGACGGGTGCCTACCTGACCGGCAAGCGAATGATTCGGGTTCCCGATGAACGCCGCAAGCCCGGTCGCGGCTGCCTTAAGATCACGGGCGCCCGCGCCAACAACCTCAAAAACGTTACCGCCAAGATCGAGTTTGGTACGCTTACGGTCGTTACCGGCGTGTCGGGATCGGGTAAGAGCTCCCTGGTTACCGACACCATCGCACCTGCCCTTACGAATGCCATTCACCGTTCGACGCGCCCTGTGGGTCCGTATAAGAAAATCGAGGGCATCGAGTGTATCGATAAGGTTATCGATATCGACCAGTCGCCGATTGGTCGCACGCCGCGTTCCAACCCTGCTACGTACATTGGCCTGTGGGATGATCTTCGCGCGCTGTTTGCGAGTACGCCGGAGTCGAAGGCGCGTGGCTACTCGCCGGGACGTTTCTCCTTTAACGTGAGCGGCGGTCGCTGCGAAGCATGCAAGGGCGACGGACAAATTAAGATCGAGATGCACTTCCTTCCCGATATCTATGTCCCCTGTGAGGTCTGCGGCGGCAAACGCTATAACCGCGAGACGCTTGAGGTCACCTACCGTGGTAAGACCATCTCGGACGTGCTCGACATGAGCGTCACCGAGGCACTGGCCTTCTTTGGGAATATCCCGCAGATTAAGCGCAAGCTCCAGACGCTGTACGATGTAGGCTTGGGCTACGTGAGCCTGGGCCAGCCCGCCACGACGCTCTCGGGCGGCGAGGCGCAGCGTGTGAAGCTCGCCAAGGAGCTTCATCGACGCCAGACGGGCAAGACGTTCTATATTTTGGATGAGCCGACGACCGGCCTTCATTTTGAGGACGTCCGCCAGCTGCTTGATGTGCTGCAGCGCTTGGTCGATGCGGGCAACACGGTGCTGGTGATTGAACACAACCTTGATGTCATCAAGGTTGCCGACCGCCTGATCGATATGGGCCCCGAGGGCGGTAACGGCGGCGGAACCGTCGTGGTTTCGGGCACACCGGAGCAGGTTGCGGACTGTCCGCAAAGTTATACGGGCAAGTTTTTGGCGCCGTTGCTCAGGCGTGACCGGGAGCGTCAGGCTCAACTTGATGCTCAATAAATAGGCGATTCAGTTTATGGGCGCCATCGACTCCTTGTGATTCGATGGCGCTTGCTGTGTCGAAGTGACGTATGCAGCCGAATTGGACATATACTTAATCCTTGCGTCCGAATGCGAGGGAAAGGATATGCCATGGCAAAGGCTGTAAAGACGCCAAAAACCAATGCGATGCGCGAGCTGGAAAGCGCCGGCATTTCCTATGTTCTACATACGTACGAAGACGATGGTGATGAGTCGGCGGGCCTGGGGGTCGCGATTTCGGAGCAGCTTGGCGAGGAGCCCGGACAAGGATTTAAGACCTTGGTCTGCGTGACGCCGTCCAACGACCATGTCGTGTGCTGCATCCCTGTTGCCGACGAGCTCGATCTAAAGTCCGCCGCGCGTGCCGCGGGGGAGAAGTCCTTGGCCATGATGCATGTGAAGGATTTGCTTGCGGCGACTGGCTACGTTCGCGGCGGCTGCAGTCCGGTCGGTATGAAAAAACGCTACCGGACGCTCATTGATGAGACATGTGTCCTTTGGGATACCATTTTTATTTCGGGAGGCAAGCGTGGTTATCAGCTCGAGCTTGCACCCGATGATTTAATTGCATTTTGCGGGGCGACGGTCGCCCCGATTACGAGAGAGGACTGAGCGATGCCGCAGGAAGAATTGAAGTGCGGAGCTCATTTTGCAAAAGAATCTGCGCCTCAGACACCCTCATCCGAAGCTTCTTCGTCGCGAGATGGCACTGATGATATGGGCTCGTCGGACTACTCCACGGTTGGTCGTTCCGCCGGGCTTATGACCATCCTGACCATCGTGTCTCGCGTCACCGGCTTTATCCGCACATGGGCAATGGCGGCCGCTATCGGCATGTCGCTGCTCTCGTCCTCCTATCAGGTCGCCAACAACCTGCCCAATATGCTCTACGAACTCGTGATGGGCGGCATGCTCGTGACGGCGTTTTTGCCCGTGTACATGGGCGTGAGGCGTGAGCAGGGTCGCGAGGCCTCGAACGAGTACGTGGGCAACCTGCTCGGTATTCTGCTATTGGTGCTGGGTGGCATTTCGTTGCTGGGGACCGTGTTCGCTCCGGGCTTTATTTGGACGCAATCGTTCCTTTCTGGTGACGGCGGCAGCATGGATACCGCTGCGTTCATGTTCCGTTTCTTCGCCATCCAGATTCTGTTTTATGGTTTGGGCTCGGTGTTCTCGGGCGTTCTCAACGCACACCGCGACTACTTCTGGTCGACGTTTGCCCCGGTCCTCAACAATGTGATCGTCATTGCGAGCTTTATGGGCTTTGCGCCCGTGTCCGCACAGTTTGGCGAACGTGCCGGCATCATCTTGATTGCGGCCGGTACGACCCTCGGTGTCTTTGTTCAGATGGCTTGTCAGATCCCCGCGCTTGGCAAGCACGGCGTGCATCCCCATATCCATATCGACTTTAAGGACCCCGCACTGCGCCAGACGATTGCGCTCGGTATCCCGACGCTGCTCGCTACGGTGTGCATGTTTGTCTCGACTTCTATCACGAACGCTGCCGCGCTGGTGGTCCAGCCCGAGACCGGTCCTTCCGTCATCGCCTATGCGCGCCTGTGGTACACGCTGCCCTACGCGCTGATTGCCGCCTCGCTTTCGACGGCGCTCTATACCGAGCTCTCTCACGACGCACAGGAGAAGGATTACGACAGCGTTCGCACGGGCATTTCGCGTGGCGTCGCCCAGATGCTGTTCTTCCTGGTTCCGTTCGCGCTGTACCTGATTGTCTTCGCGCGTCCGCTCAACATGATCTACTGCGCTGGCAAGTTCGATGAGTCCGGCGTGGCGCTGGTGTCCGAGTTCCTTGTCTACCTGGCGTTCTCGCTGCCGCTCTACGGCGTGGTCGTGCTGATGCAGAAGAGCTTCTCTGCCTTGCTCGACATGAAGCCCTATAGCCGCTATTGCCTGTATTCCGCCATCGGCCAGGCCGGCTCGGTTCTGCTGTTTGGCGTTGTGCTGGGCTTCGGTATGCCGGCAATCGCGCTTTCGTATGTCGTCGACTACGTGATCTTGGTCGGTTGCTCGCTGTGGTGGCTGCGTCGTCGTCTGCGTGGTCTTCAGGTTAAATCTATCCTGCATGGCGGTTTCTTTGGCCTTTTGCTCGGTGGCCTGGGTGCTGCCGCAGGCGCCGGCGTCATGTGGGCGCTTGAGCACTTTGTCGGGGCACTTGGCGGCTCGATTCTGATTACTCTTGGCTACGTTTGCGTTGCGGGTGTCGTCTCGCTTGCTGTTACCTTTGGCCTTGCCGTCGTCCTTAAGATGCCCGAGGTCTCGGCGCTGATTCGTCGCAAGTAGGTGCGCGTGGCCGGTCACGACAACATTCCAACGCTTGCCGAGCAGGTTTCGCGCGTTCCCACGCAGCCCGGCTGCTACCTTTGGAAAGACGCCAAGGGCGATGTCATCTACGTGGGCAAGGCGAAAAACCTGCGCGCCCGTATGCGTCAGTACGTGACGCTGCAGGACGAGCGCCAGAAGATCCCGCTGATGATGCAGCTGGTGGCGAGCTTTGACTATATCGTGGTGGAGACCGAGCACGAGGCGTTGGTGCTCGAGCGCAATTTGATTGGTCAGTACCATCCGTACTTTAACGTCGACCTCAAGGATGACAAGAGCTACCCCTTTATCGCCATTACAAAGGGCGACCTGTATCCCGCTATCAAATACACGCGTGAGCGTCATAAGCCGGGAACGCGCTATTTTGGACCTTATACCGATAGCCGCGCGGCACGTGAGACGATAGATACGCTGCGCAAGGTTATCCCCATCTGCTCCGCATCCTGTGCGGAGTGGCGTCGTTGTCGCCGTATCGTCGAGTCCCACAAGGGCGAGGAAGACATCGTCAATATGATTTGCGCGCAAAACGGGCGCCCCTGCTTTGACTACCATGTCGGGCGCGGCCCGGGTGCGTGTGTCGGCGTGATTTCCCCGGCAGACTATGCCAAGAACGTCAAGCGTGTCGAGCGCTTTTTGTCGGGCCATCGCAAGGATGTCGTCGATGAGCTGACCTCCGAGATGACGGATGCCGCTGAGGCGCTCGACTTTGAGCGCGCGGCACGCGTCAAACGTCGTTTGGAGGTCATCAGGGGTCTGGACGATCGTCAGCAAGTCGTTTTTCCCTCCAGTGTCGATATAGATGTCATCGGTTTCTATCGCGAGGAGACCATCTCCGCCGCTTGCGTCTTCGTCGTTCGCGAGGGCCGAACAGTTCGCACCTGCGAGTTCATTCTCGACAAGGGTCTTGATGTTGACGAGGAAGAGCTCCAGTCGGGCTTTCTTAAGCGCTATTACGACGAGACGGCTGATATTCCAGCTGAGGTCAACCTTTCCGTCGATCTTGAGGATGCGGAAGCGCTGGGGGAGTGGCTTGCGGGCAAGCGTGAGCGTTCCTGCCATCTCCATAGGCCGCAGCGTGGCGAAAAGCACCGTCTGCTCGATATGGCATCCAAAAATGCGCGCCATGCCCTCATGCGCTACATGATGCGAACGGGGTACGCTGACGACCGCACCAATCAAGCGCTCCTGGAGCTCGAAAGTGCGTTGGCGCTGCCATCGCCGCCGTTGCGTATCGAGTGCTTCGATATCTCTACACTGCATGGCACCTTTACGGTCGCCTCGATGGTGGTGTTTACCAACGGGCGCGCCGACAAGAGTCAGTATCGTCGTTTTAAAATTCAGGCCGAATTGGACGAGGCAAACGACTTCGTGTCGATGTCCGAGGTTTTGGGACGACGTTATGCTCCCGAGCGCATGGCCGACGAGCGCTTTGGCTCGCGCCCCGATTTGCTCGTTGTCGATGGCGGTAAGCCGCAATTGACCGCTGCGATCAAGCAACTTGAGGCTCTTGGGCTCGATATACCAGTTTGTGGCTTGGCAAAGGCCGATGAGGAGGTTTTCGTGCCTTGGGACGAGACTCCCGTCGTGCTGCCGACCGGGTCCGCGTCGCTCTATCTAATTAAACAGGTGCGCGATGAATCGCACCGTTTTGCCATCACGTTCCATCGCGAATTGCGCGATAAAGCCATGACGGTTTCGGTACTCGATGACGTTCCAGGCGTGGGACCCACCAGAAAACGTGCCCTTATGCGCCATTTTGGCTCGATGAAGCGTTTGCGCGCGGCGAGCGAGCAAGAGATCGCGGAAGTTCGAGGCATTCCTGCCGATGTCGCCAAAGCGGTTCACGAGGCGCTCGTTGCATGGAATGCCGAGCGCGCCGAGGCGGCGGCAAAGCAATCCGAAAACTAAACACGCCTCTAAACAACTGATATACATGATTGCGTGATTTTCAATCATTTATTTCATGGCGATTACCAGCCGATTTCGGGTTTAATTAACGCTAAAACGTTTGACTAGCCATGGTGAACAACCCTGCTATCCTGCGGGTTGACGAAGACTGATATCTCACCTCGTCGATACATACTGTCTGGCGAATCGTTTGTCAATGAATTCGGTGAACGGTAGCAAATACCGTTCAAGCGTATGTATGTATCGGTCGCCGAGCGCGGCACCTCAGTTGGGTTCGTCGGTAGGTAAGGTATATATCGTCCGCAAGTTGCGCGGGGGCACGTCTAGGCGCTCCCGGGTAAGATTCTCTATTGATAGGAGAAGACATGGCCATCATCAACAAGGGTATGTCCAGGCGTTCGTTCCTCGGCCTCACCGGCAGCGTCGCTGCTGTCGCAGGGCTTGGTCTCACCGGCTGCGGTGGCAGCTCTAGCGACGAGGGTTCCGCTTCCGGTTCCACCGATTCCGCCAACCGTGGCGGCGGCGTGATCACCGCTGGTTCCGCTTACGCTCCGTCCAGCTTCGATCCCGCCAGCACCGGCTCCGCTGTGGGCCTGGGTGCTAACTGGCACGTCGTCGAGGGCCTCTACGGCATCGATTACCACGACTACAGCACCTTCAACGAGCTCGCCACCGACGATCCCAAGTCTGTGGACGACACCACTTTCGAGGTCACCATCCGCAAGGGCGCCAAGTTTTCCGATGGCACCGAGGTCACCGCTGACGATGTCGTTGCCTCCTACACCGCTTGCGCCGCTTCCGCTACCTATGCTCCGTTCTTCCAGCCCTTCGAGTCCATCGAGGCCAAGGACGCCAGCACCGTGACGGTCAAGACCAAGGTCCCCAACTTCTCCCTGCTCAAGGATCGTCTGGCCATCGTCCGCGTTACCCCGGCCACCCAGACCGAGGAGGATCGCGCCAAGCAGCCGATCGGCTCCGGCCCCTGGATGTACGACTCTATCTCCGATACCGAGATCACCCTGGTTCCCAACCCCGAGTACAACGGTGAGTATGCTGCCGAGGATAAGAAGATCCAGTACAGCATCCTGACCGACCCCACCGCTCGCGTTACCGCTCAGCAGGAGGGCTCCACGCTCGTTATGGAGCTCGTTACCGCTGACGCCGTCGACCAGCTCGAGAGCGCCGGCTGCAAGATCGATAACGTTCAGGGTTTCGGCACCCGCTTCATCATGTTCAACGTCGCCAAGGAGCCTTGGAACAACGTCAAGGTCCGTCAGGCTGTCATGTATGCGCTCGACACCGAGAAGATGGTCAGCAACACCTTCGCCGGCCTTGCCACCGCTGCCAGCTGCTACCTGCCCAAGAGCTTCACCAACTATCATGAGGCTTCCACGGTGTACAAGACCGACGCCAAGAAGGCTAAGAAGCTCATCGAGGAGTCTGGCATCACCCCGGGTGCCATCACCCTGCGCACCACCGACAACGAGCAGATTAAGGGCATGGCCGCCCAGGTCAAGAACGACCTCGACGCTCTCGGCTTCGATGTGACCATCCAGACCGATACCTCGCCGGCCACCTACGCTGCCATCGACGGCGGCGAGGCCTACGATATCCTCCTTGCCCCTGGCGATCCTTCCTGCTTCGGCGCCGACCCCGACCTGCTGCTCAACTGGTGGTACGGCGACAACGTCTGGATGCAGACCCGTTGCCCGTGGAAGGAGTCCGCTGAGTGGCAGAAGCTCCACAGTCTCATGGACGAGGCTCTTGCCGCCGAGGGCGACGAGCAGCAGAAGAAGTGGAACGAGTGCTTCGACATCATTGCCGACAACGCCGTTCTGTACCCCGTTGTCCACGTCAAGACCGTCTCCGCTTCCTGGGACGATCCGTCCACTGCGCCCAACGGCGAGGCCCTCGATGGCTTCAAGGGCATCGGCACGACGAGCATGTCCTTCAGGGGCGTTGCGACCGTCAAGGCGTAAGACTCGCTTGAGTCTGTATGCAGGATGTCGGTCGTTGGGACCGTATCCTCATAGTTGAAACAAAGACCCGGGCGACCTCGATGTCGCTCGGGTCTTGTAATGAGTATCCGTACTCATATACCAGTTGGTCCTACCGACAAAAGAAAGGGGAGAGAACGTGAACAACTTGCTACGTTTGATTGGAAGGCGTCTTGTGGCGCTGCCGATCATGGCATTGGGCGTCACCGTCCTGGTGTTCTTCCTTATGTCGTTCTCCAAGACCGACCCCGCCTACACGGCGTTGGGTGACGGTGCCTCGCCCGAGGCGGTTGCCGAGTACCATGAGAAGTATGGTCTGGACGACCCCTGGCCCGTGCGCTACGTGCGCTATATGGGCGATTTGATCCATGGCGACATGGGCACCTATGGTGCTGCTCGCAACTCCGTTGCCAAGCGCATCTCCACGGCCCTGCCCGTCACGATGCAGCTGACCTTCATCGGCCTTGCCATCGGTGCGGTCGTTTCGTTTTTGCTCGGCGTCATCGCGGCACTGTATCGCGACAAATGGCCGGACCAAGTGATCCGCGTCTTTTCCATCGCCGGCTTGGCAACCCCGTCGTTCTGGCTTGCCGTTCTGTTGATCCTGCTGTTCTCTTCCTACCTTAAGGTGCTCCCGGCATCGGGTGCTCTGCCTCACTTCACCACGAATCCGGCTGGTTATCTGGGCCGCATGATTATGCCCGCCATCGCCTTGGCATTTCCGCTGACGGGCCAGATGACTCGTATCGTGCGTACCGCCATGGTCGAGGAGCTCGACAAGGACTATGTCCGTATGGCTCGCGGTGCCGGCGTTCCCGAGAAGGTCGTCGTCGGTATCAACGTTCTTCGCAATGCGCTGATCACCCCGGTCACCACCCTCGGTCTTAAGATCGGTTACCTCATGGGCGGCGCCGTCGTCATCGAGGTTATCTTCAACCTCCCCGGCATGGGCACCGCGATTCTGCAGGGCGTTCAGGGCAACGAGGCGAACCTGGTTCAGGGCGTCGTTATCGTCGTTGCTCTTGCCTTCATCATCATCAACATCGTGGTTGACATGCTCTACCTGCTCATCAACCCGCGCATCAGGACGGTGTAGATTATGGTAAAGATTCGAGAGAAGCAAACCGAGCAGCTCGAGAAGGCTGCCTCCAAGGGGCTCAAGCTCGGTGGCTGGAAGAAGATGACGCTGTCTTCTAAGATTGCCGCCGTCGTGCTGGTGCTGGTCGCCCTGACTGCGATTCTGGCGCCCCTTCTTGCCCCCTATAGCCCGGTCGAGATCTTTACGGCTCGCCAGGCTCCCGGCAACGGATTTATCTTCGGTACCGACGATAAGGGTCGCGATATTCTGTCGCGTATGCTCTACGGTGGTCGTTACTCGCTGATTATCGGCTTTGGCGCCACTGCCATGGCTCTGGTCTGCGGCTCGGTCGTGGGCGCCCTTGCAGCGGTTTCGCGCAAGGCCGTCTCCGAGACGATCATGCGTATCTTGGACATCATCATGTCCATCCCGGGCATCGCCCTCGCGGCCGTCTTCGTCTCCATCCTGGGCAACTCCGTGCCGTCGATCATCTTCGCCATCGGCTTTATGTACACTCCGCAGATTGCCCGTATCGTGCGCGCCAACATCGTGTCCGAGTACGGCGAGGACTATGTCCGCGCGGTCATCGTTTCCGGCGCCAAGGCTCCGTGGATTTTAATCAAGCATGTTCTGCGTAACTGCATCGCCCCGATCATGGTCTTCACCGTTACCCTAGTCGCCGACGCCATCATCTTCGAGGCTTCGCTGACCTTCATCGGCGCTGGTATCCAGGAGCCCACCGCTACCTGGGGCAACATCCTCGCCGACGCCCGCGGCGGCGTGCTCGCCGGCCGTTGGTGGCAGGCGTTGTTCCCGGGCCTGGCCATCATGATCACCTGCCTGGCGCTCAACATCCTCTCCGAGGGCATTACCGACGCCATGGCCGCTGCTCCCTCCGCCGCCCTGGATCCGACCGATTCCTCCAAGCGCCGCGAGGCCGACCTGCTGGTCTCCGACCCCGTTCGCGCCTACAAGGAGCAGGCCCAGTCCCTCTCCGCTCGCCTTGGCGCCCTGCGCGATGTCGAGCTCAAGCGTGACGATCGCCATGTGCCCGACGAGTCTGTCGAACCGATTCTCTCGGTCCGTGACTTCTGCATTCAGTTTGAGCATCACGGTGATATCAACGTCGTCGACCATGTCAACTTTGACGTCCGTCCTGGTCAGACCATGGGCCTGGTGGGCGAGTCCGGTTGCGGTAAGTCCATCACCACGCTGGCCATCATGGGCCTGACCGACGACGATGAGCACCTTTCCGGCGAGGTCCTCTGGGAGGGCCGCGACCTGCTCAAGATGAGTAAGAAGGAGTGGTTCGGCCTGCGCGGTACCGATATCGCTATGGTCTATCAGGACGCCCTGTCCTCGCTCAATCCCTCCATGCTCATCTCTGCCCAGATGAAGCAGCTCACCAAGCGTGGCGGCACCCGTAGCGCCGAGGAGCTCCTGGAGCTCGTGGGCCTCGACCCCAAGCGTACGCTCGAGAGCTATCCGCACGAGCTTTCCGGTGGTCAGCGTCAGCGCGTTCTGATTGCTATGGCCCTTACCCGCGACCCCAAGCTGGTCATCTGCGACGAGCCCACGACCGCCCTGGACGTTACCGTCCAGAAGCAGGTCATCAAGCTGCTCAACGATCTTCAGGCCAAGCTCGGCTTTGCCATGATCTTCGTCTCGCATGACCTGGCGCTGGTCGCCGAGGTCGCCCATAACATCACGGTGATGTACGCCGGTCAGGTTATCGAGCAGGCGCCCACCAAGGAGCTGCTCACCAACCCGATCCACGAGTACACCCGCGGTCTTCTGGGTTCCGTCCTGTCCATCGAGAGCGGTTCGGGCCGCCTGCACCAGGTGCCCGGCGCCGTTCCGAGCCCGCGCGATTTCCCCAAGGGCGATCGCTTCGCGCCCCGCTCGAGCCATCCGCGTATTGGCCTGGACACCCGTCCGGTCTTCAAGCGCGTGCCCGGCACCGAGCATTTCTATTCCGAGCTCCCCGACGAGGTGCTCAAGGCAAATGGTTTGACCCCTCACGCGGAGGTGATGTAGATGAGCGAGACCGCAGTCAACGGCGTCGAGCCGATCATCTTCCTTGATGACGTCCACGTCACCTTTAGGACCCGTACCGGCTCGATTCTGCACCCTAACCTGGTTCACGCCGTCCAGGGTGTAACGATTAGGCTCATGCCCGGTCAGACGATCGGCATCGTCGGCGAGTCCGGTTGCGGTAAGTCCACCACCGCCAACGTCATGTGCGGCCTGCAGGCCCCCACGAGCGGCAAGGTCTACTTTAAGGGCAAGGACGTTACCAAACGTACCGCCGAGGACCGTCGCCACATGGGTCGCGTCATCTCGGTCGTGTTCCAGAACCCGGCCACGGCACTCAACCCCCGCATGGTCGTTCGCGAGCAACTGCTCGACCCCATGCGCGTCCACAACCTGGGTACCGAGGCCGAGCAGGAGAAGCGCGTCAAGGAGCTCTTGGAGCTCACCGGTCTGCCCAGCTCCGCCGCCGAGGTTCTTCCCGGCCAGCTTTCGGGCGGCCAGCGCCAGCGCGTCGCAATTGCCCGTGCCCTGTCGCTGAACCCCGATGCCATCATCGCCGACGAGCCAACCTCGGCTCTGGACGTTTCGGTCCGCGCGCAGATTCTGAACCTGCTGACCGACCTTAAGAAGGAGCTCGGCCTGGCCATGGTGTTCATCAGCCATGACATCCAGACGGTCCGCTATATCTCTGACGACATCATCGTTATGAATGGCGGCAAGATCGTCGAGCAGGGCGAGGCCAAGCAGGTCTTCCAGCACCCCCAGGACCCCTACACCAAGATGCTGCTCGGCGCTGCGCCGTCGCTGCTGCATCCCAAGCTCGGCGAGTAGCCTCGCTTTCCCTCCCGTGCGCCCGGTTCCCTTGCCGGGCGCACCTCCGTTGCGATTTCGAAAGGTTGGGTTCACGAGCCATGCCAAGTGCTCAGGAGCTACAACATCAATTTGGTGAATATCGAGGCGCCATGCCCCGTCCATCAGATTTCGATCTCTTTTGGAAGGATCGCATGGCCGAGGCCGACGCGGTCGGGCTTGACTATGCGATCGAGACGGCATCGGTCACAGATGCCGTGACCTGCCAGCTTTTCGACCTCTGGTATACCGGCATGTGTGGCGCTCGCCTGCATGCCAAGTACCTTAAACCCGTCTCGGACGAGCCCGTGCCATTGGTACTTCAGTTCCATGGATATCCGGGTGCAAGCCGCAGCTGGTTTGAGCAGGCGTCGTTTGCGGGCATGGGCATGGCACTCATCGCCCTCGACTGCCCCGGTCAAGGAGGTCCCTCCGAGGACATTGGTGGATTTGAGGGCACAACGGTCGCGGGCCATATCGTCGCCGGTATCGACGGCGACCCGGCCAACCTCTACTATGTCCGCTTGCACCAAGATATTCGCATCCTGTGTCGCATCGTTCGCGAGCTCGAGGGCATCAATCTTGCCCGTGTGTTTGTGAACGGCGCGTCGCAGGGCGGCGGTTTGGGCATTGCGACCTGTGCACTTAACAGCGAGCTTATCAATCGCGCCGCCATCCTCTATCCCTTCCTGTCGGATTTCCGCCTGGTCTGGGACTTGGATGCCGACGACATTGCCTACGAGGGCCTGCGCTATTGGTCTCGCTGGTTTGACGAGGACTCGACTCGTATCGACGAAGCCTATGCCAAGCTGGCGTACTTCGATTCCAAGAACTTTGCCCCTATGGTCAAATGCCCCGTGCTGTTTGGCACCGGCACAGCCGATACCGTCTGTCCGCCAGCGACGCAGTTTGCGGTCTATAACAACCTGACCTGTGAAAAGCGTCATGAGTTCTTTGAAGGCTTTGGCCACGAGGAGATTCAGGATTTTGACGATCTGATCATTCCGTTTTTCTGCAAGGGAGGGGAGGCTCATGTCTAAGTGCGAGAGCAATGTCGGCGAGCTGATTGTCCCCGACCTTGTGGGGATTCCCGGGACGGTTTCGTCAAGGCTCTCTGAATATCGGGACTGGCACGGTGATGTTCAGGCAGATGTTTCTGATTTGGAGACATGTGCTATGAATCTTGAGATTCAAGGCCTGGCCATTACGGCGATCGATTTCGCCAATCCGTATGCCCGCTACTCCGAGGTTTCCTTTGAGCTTGGTGGCGATGTGGTCCACGCACGTTTGATCGAGCCTGCCGGTCGCGCCCGAGCATCCGAGCTTGTGCCGCTATGTCTGATGTTTCACGACATCGACCGACCCGTGCGGGGATGGCATCACATGACGAGGTTTGCGGCCATGGGATATGCCGTGCTTGCGCTGGACGATGAGGCGATTGGACCCAGCGATCTGCGGCAGGGGATTACCTCGCCTGCTTTTGTCAGGCGCGTCCGTTGGGGCTGCGCGTTGGCGGAGGTCGCGCGCAATCTTGATGGCATGGACCCCGACCGCATCTTTGCATGGGGCGAGGGTCTTGGCGGCGGAGTCGCGCTGGCGGTTTCTGCTCTGGACGAGCGGGGCCTCGCCCGCACGGCGGTTGCCAATCCGCTTCCTGGCGGCCTCGAGGTGCTGTCGTCTCGGGTGCGCGGATCGGTGCTCATGGGCACATCGCTTATGGATACCGTGAGCGATCCCAAGGATCAGTTTGCCGTATTCAACGGTCTTGAGTGTGACCGGAGGCATATCATCTATGCAAAATACGCTCACGAGCGCATCAATGCGTTCGAAAACGAAGTCGTAGACTTTTTTAACCAAACGTTCCACTCGTGTTCTTTGGCCTAGACGGCCTGGACACTGCCAACAAGAGTGGGCGGCATAAGGCTGCCCGCCAGACAACTAAGGAGATTCTTGTGGCAACTCAGAAATTCACCGGCGTTATCCCTCCCGTCGTTGTTCCCGACACCGAAGATCACCAGCTCGACGTTGCCTCCTTTGAGCGCAGCATCAACCGCATGATCGATGCCGGCGTCGATGGTCTGTTCTTCCTGGGCTCTTCGGGTGAGGTCGTCTTCTCCACCGACGAGCGTCGCCGTCAGATCATCGCCGAGGCAGTACGCATCGTCGACCACCGCGTTCCCGTTCTGGTCGGCATCATCGACACCGAGACCGAGCGCATGATCGAGCACGGTAAGGTCGCTCAGGAGCTGGGCGCCGATGCGCTCGTCGCCACCTGCCCGTTCTATGCCCTGCAGGGCATGACCGAGGTCGAGGAGCACTTCCGCATCCTGCACGAGGAGCTTGACCTGCCCATCTTTGCCTATGATATCCCCGTCTGCGTTCACACCAAGCTCCCCTGGAAGCTCCTTGCCAAGCTCGGCGCCGAGGGCGTCCTTGCTGGCGTCAAGGATTCCTCGGGTGATGACATCTCGTTCCGCTACCTCGTTCAGGAGAACGAGAAGAACGGCCATCCGATGAGCATCCTCACCGGCCACGAGGTTGTTGTCGACGGCGCTTACCTCGGTGGCGCCGACGGCTCTGTCCCGGGTCTCGCCAACGTTGAGCCCGAGGGCTACGTTCGTCAGTGGAAGGCCGCTCAGGCTGGTGACTGGGCTACCGTCAAGGCCGAGCAGGATCGCCTCAATGAGATTTCGCACATCTGGGATGTCACCTCGGGCGTCCAGGGCTATGCCGGTGGCGTCGGCGCCTTCAAGACCGCTATGAACCTCATGGGTATCTTCGACAGCCCGACCATGCCGCGCCCGGTGAAGGCCATGACCGGCGAGAACGTCGAGGCTATTAGGAAGGTCCTCCAGGACAACGGCCTCCTGTAAAGCTTTCCCAGGCACCCGACCTCGCCGTTCAACCGTGTGGCCATGACTATTAGGTCAATGGCCACACGGTTTCTCGGCGATCTTGGGCACCAGGAAAACCTTTACTGCGCTGTGACGGCTAGCCTGACGGCGCATTTCCTATAGTTGTTTTTTATCTCCGAAGGAGAGCGACATGGAGAACAAGTACGTCTGTTCTGTCGATATCGGCGGAACTAAGATCGCGACTGCCATCATGGAGTACCCGGCTGACGGTAGTGTGCCCCATCCCGTTTTTGAGGCCGAGGTTCCCACCGAGGCCCAAGAGGGCGGCGAGGCCGTCTTCCAGCGTATCGAGGCGTCCATCAAGGCTGCTCTCGAGGCGAATCCCGATGTCGAGGTCCTTGGCGTCGGTATCGGTGCCGCCGGCGTCGTCGATCCCAAGACGGGCGCCATCGCGTATGCCAATGAGATCATGCCCGGCTGGTCCGGCGTTCAGTTGGGGCCGCGTCTGCGCGAGGATCTCGGTCTTCCCGTTGCCGTTGTAGGCGACGTGCAAGCTCATGCTCTAGGCGAGGCCCACTGGGGCGTCGGCAAGGGCAAGTTCTCCGTCTTGTGTCTTGGCATCGGTACGGGCATCGGCGGCGCATATGTCGAGAACGGCCGCGTGATGCAGGGCTTCCATGGTGCTGCTGGCCATATGGGCCACATCGAGTGCTCGGCTGCCGCCGGCATTCCCTGCGCCTGCGGGCGTTCCGGCCATCTGGAGTCGGTTGCTTCGGGCACTTCCATTGGTCGTATGTACGATGAGCGCTTTGGCCGTGTCGACCCCAGCCGTCCTTCGGTCGGTCGCGATGTGAACGACCTGTGCCGTGCAGGCGACGCAAAGGCGACCGAGGTCATCCATGATGCCGGCTTTGCGTTGGGTGCCAGCTTGGGCTCGCTCGCTAACATCCTGGACCCTGAGGTCATCGTGCTTTCGGGCGGCGTGATTCACCAAGGTCCCGATTGGCGTTCGCAGACGTGGAAGGATTCGGTGCACGAGGGCTATGCCAGCCAGGCGCTCGATCCGCTTCAGGACACGCCGATCCTCATCGGTTCTCTGGAGGGCGATGCTCCGCTCATCGGTGCCGCTGAGCATCTTCTTGCCTCGTTGAAGTAAACGTATCTGCTGTAGGAGCCTCCCGAGACAACACGCCTCGGGAGGCTGTTCTGAGAAAGGTTGCAGCCTTATGACCGTCGATCCTTTGATTCAATCCCTGAAGGGCAAGCTCGTCGTGAGCGTTCAGGCGTATATGGGCGAGCCGCTTCGTACGCCCGAGACCATGGCTCAAATGTCTCGCGCTTGCGAGCTTGGCGGCGCCGCCGCCATTCGCTGTCAGGGCCTTGCCGACATTGCCGCCATTAAGGGTCGCTGTGAGGTTCCTGTTATCGGCCTGTGGAAGGATGGGCACGAGGGCGTTTACATCACGCCGACGCTGCGTCACGCTCGCGCCTGCGTTGCCGCGGGTGCCGATATCGTGGCGATCGATGCCACCGATCGTCCGCGTCCCGATGGCAAGACCGTCGAGGACACCTTCCGTCCGCTGCACGAGGAGGGTGTGCTCCTGATGGCGGATTGTGCCACCATCGAGGACATTCGCCGTGCGGTTGATATGGGCTTCGACCTTGTATCCACCACGCTTTCTCATGGTGTCGCCGCCATCGACTGCACCATGGCCGATGGCCCCGATCTTCCGCTTCTGCGTCAGGCGACCGAGGAATTCCCCGGTCTTCCCATCATCTGCGAGGGCCGTGTGCACACGCCCGAGGAGGCTCGCGCCGCGATCGATGCTGGCGCTTGGGCCGTTGTCGTCGGCACTGCCATCACGCATCCCACGAGTATTACGAGTTGGTTCAAGGCTGCGCTTGAGGCGTAAGACAGGCCTCGTATCCGCTCGGGGCGGTATACTCAATATAGGCAATTGACCGCGCGGGATCCGGGTCGCTGGGTCCCGCGCTTGTTTTCGGGAGGCAACACATGCAAAAGGGAGATGCCATGGATGCGGCGGAGCGCTCGGAGCGCATCCCCGATATCGTCATCATCACCGGAATGTCCGGATCGGGCCGCACGCAGGCCATGCACGTGTTCGAGGACATGGGCTATTTTTGCATCGATAACCTGCCTCCGCGTCTGATCGCCCAGCTTGCCGAGCTCGTCGGCATCAATACGGGCGTGGGCAGGCATCTCGCCGTCACCTGCGATTTGCGTAGCCAGGGACTGTTTGACGAGTTGCTCGATGCGGTCGCCGCGCTCGAAGAACGCGAGATGAGCTGCGACATCGTGTTCCTAGAGGCTTCTGACGAGGTGCTGATCCGTCGTTATAGCGAAAACCGCCGCCGTCATCCCATTGCCAAACCGGGGGAGACTACGGCCGATGCCATTCAGCGCGAGCGCCTTCAGCTGCAGGGCGTGCGCGATCGAGCCGATATGATTATCGACACGAGCCGTCTGCGCACCTCTGCGCTGCGCAACAAGCTACGTATGGCATTTTCCGAACTGTCCGACCAACAGCTCATGGACGTCCATGTGTTCTCGTTTGGCTTTAAGCACGGCATGCCCGTCGAGGCGGACATTATGATCGACGTCCGCTTCCTGCCCAATCCGTTCTACGATCCCGAGATGCGCACGATGACCGGTCTCGATAAAAAGGTCTCGGATTTTGTTCTGGACCATCCCAAGACGCAGGAGTTTTGGAAGGCTTGGACACGGCTACTCGATACGGTGATGCCGGGCTATATCGCGGAGGGTAAACCGCAGCTTTCTATCGCCATCGGCTGCACGGGCGGACAGCACCGTAGCGTCGCCATTGCCGAGGCCACGGCCCGTTACCTGGAAGGCGCCCAGTATCACGTGAGCATCTCCCACCGCGATCTGTCGCGCGCCAACACGAAGGCATAGGCCTGCATGTCGTTTACCGCTGAGGTGCGCGACGAGCTTGCGCGCTGCGAACCCGAATGTGAATACTGCGACTTGTCGACACTTGCCGCCCTCACGCGCGTGAGTGGTACGCTCTCGCTTACCGGCTCTGGGCGGTATCGTTTGACGGTTGCGACTGAGACGGGAGCCGTCGCGCGCACGATGATCACGCTGACACATCGCATCCTTAAGCTCAAAACGGAATTCACCGTTCGTAAATCGGTCTTGCATAAGGTCCGTAATTATCTCATTACCCTGCCCGATCAACCCGACCTGGACAAGGCTCTGGTGCTGCTGGGCATTCTAGACCGCAGGGGAGGGCTCGTCGCTGGTGTTCCCCGACACATCGTTGCCCGTCCCTGCTGCAGGCTTGCCTACATCCGCGGCGCGCTCATCGCGGGTGGCTTCGTGGCCGATCCGCGCGGCGATTTTCATTTGGAGATCGCGGTGCAGGGCGAGCAATATGCTAAGGGGCTTTGCGACCTGTTGGGGCAGATTGGGGTCCATGCTCGTGTTAATGCACGGCGGGGGTCATATGCCGTGTACATTAAGAGCGCCGAGGAAATCGAGCATCTATTAAAGCTGATTGGTGCCAAGCGCAGCGTTGCCGAGATTGAGGAGGCGCGCGCGGTCAAGTTGGTTAAGAACGATGTGAACCGTCGCGTGAACGCCGAGCTCGCCAACCAGACCAGAAGCGCCGGTGCTGCCCAACATCAGCTTGCGCTTATCGATGAGCTCGAGCAGCGCGGCCTTCGCGATGCGCTTCCGGATGCCTTGGCGGTCTTTTGCGACCTGCGCGAGCGCTATCCCGATCTGTCGCTGCGTGATTTAGGGGAGATGGCTGACCCTCCCTTGTCGAAGTCGGCCCTCTACCATCGTGTTTTACGTCTTGAAAAGCTCATTGAAGCAAACAAGTAGTTTAAAGTATTGACGTATATACGGATTTAGCTGCTATTTTATTCTTTAAAACGTTTTAACGTAAATTTGATTTTCAATTTCGAGCATTCTCGTGAAATTCAAGTCAAAAAAAAGGTATATTAGGCGAGTGGTTAGTTTGTGGGCCTCAACGGCGGGCGCTGTAGCTTGCGGGGGCCTTACGAAAGGAGACACAATGGCAGTAAAGGTTGCTATTAACGGCTTCGGTCGCATCGGTCGTCTGGCTTTCCGTCAGATGTTCGGTCATGAGGGCTCCGAGATTGTCGCTATCAACGACCTCACCTCTCCCGATATGCTCGCTTACCTGCTGAAGTACGACTCCACGCAGGGCAACTACGCTCGCGATCACGAGGTCGTTGCTGGCGAGGATTCCATCACCGTTGACGGCAAGGAGATCAAGATCTACAAGGAGGCCGACGCCAACAACCTGCCTTGGGGCGACCTCGACGTCGACGTCGTTCTCGAGTGCACCGGCTTCTACACCAGCAAGGCTAAGGCTCAGGCCCACATCAACGCTGGCGCCAAGAAGGTCGTCATCTCCGCTCCGGCCGGCAGCGATCTGCCCACCATCGTGTACAACGTCAACCACGAGACGCTGACCGCTGAGGACAACATCATCTCCGCTGCTTCCTGCACCACCAACTGCCTCGCCCCGATGGCCAAGGGTCTGAACGACTTCGCTCCCATCGTGTCCGGCATCATGACCACCATTCACGCCTGGACCGGCGACCAGATGCCGCTCGACGGCCCGCAGCGCAAGGGCAACAAGCGTCGTAGCCGCGCCTGCGCCGTCAACATCGTCCCCAACACCACCGGTGCTGCCAAGGCTATCGGCCTGGTTCTCCCCGAGCTCAACGGTAAGCTCATCGGTGCCGCCCAGCGCGTCCCGACGCCGACCGGCTCCATCACCAACCTCTACGCTGTCGTTGACAAGAAGGTCACCGTCGACGAGGTCAACGCCGCTATGAAGGCCTACGCTTCCACCATCTCCGAGACCTTCGGTTACAACGAGGACGATATCGTCTCCACCGACATCATCGGCGAGACCCACGGCTCCATCTTCGACGCCACTCAGACCATGTGCTCTGACCTCGGCAACGGCCAGACCCTCGTTCAGGTCACCTCTTGGTACGACAACGAGAACTCCTACACCTCTCAGATGGTCCGCACCATCAAGTACTTCGAGAAGTTCGTTGCTTAATTTAGCTTTTAGCGAATAGCTCGTTGAGCGTCTAAAGAAGGGCGCGGCCTCATAGGGCTTACACCCTAGGGTCGCGCCCTTTTTATAGGAAATCGTCTGCCGTAATGGGAGGCAGACACGTACGAAAGGTAGAAGCAAACATGGCCTTTACCAAGAAGACCGTCCGCGACATCGATGTCGACGGCAAGCGCGTTCTCGTCCGCGTTGACTTCAACGTGCCTATCAAGGATGGCGTCGTTGGCGACACCACCCGCATCAAGGCTGCCCTGCCCACCATCAACTACCTCGTTGAGCACAACGCTCGCGTCATCCTCATGAGCCACCTCGGCCGTCCCGATGGCACCGGCTTCCAGCCCGAGCTCTCCCTTGAGCCTGTCGCCAAGAAGCTCGCTGAGCTCTCTGGTCTCGATGTTGCCTTTGTCGCCGACACCTACGGCGAGAAGGCTGCTGAGGCTGTTGCCGCCGTCGAGCCGGGCAAGGTCCTCGTTCTCGAGAACGTCCGTTTTGACAAGCGTGAGAAGAAGAACGATCCCGAGATCGCCAAGAAGCTCGCTTCCTATGGTGACGTCTTCGTTCTCGATGCCTTCGGCACCGCTCACCGCGCCCAGGGTTCCGTCGTGGGCCCCGCCGCTTACCTGCCTGCCGTCGCCGGCTTCCTGCTCGAGAAGGAGGTCGACACGCTGACCGGCATCTTCGCCGAGCCCGAGCGCCCCTTCGTCGCCATCGTCGGCGGTTCCAAGGTTTCCTCCAAGATCGGCGTTCTCGATCACCTCATCGACTCTGCTGACACCCTGATCATCGGTGGCGGTATGGCCTACACCTTCTTCCTGGCTCAGGGCCTGTCCGTCGGTCAGTCCCTCAAGGAAGAGGACTGGGTCGAGCGCGCTGGCGAGATGCTCAAGAAGGCCGAGGAGAAGGGCGTCAAGATCCTGCTCCCCATCGACAACCGCGTTGCCGATCACTTTGGCGAGGACGCTGTCCCCGAGGTTGTCGCTTCCGACGCTATCCCTGACGATCGTGAGGGTATGGACATCGGCCCCAAGACCGAGGAGCTTTACGCCGAGGCCGTCAAGGGCGCCAAGACTGTGTTCTGGAATGGTCCCATGGGCGTCTTCGAGTTCGACAACTTCGCTCACGGCACCCAGGCTATCGCCGAGGCTGTCGCCGAGGCCGACTGCACCTCGATCATCGGCGGTGGCGACTCTGTCGCAGCTGTCAACAAGTTCAACCTGGCCGACAAGATGAGCTGGATCTCCACCGGTGGTGGCGCTTCCATGGAGCTCGTCGAGGGTAAGGCCCTGCCCGGAGTGGAGGCGCTTCTCGATGCCTAATCGCACCCTTCTTATCGCTGGTAACTGGAAGATGAACAACGACGTCGCCGAGGCCGCCAAGCTCGCCGACGAGCTGGCTCAGGCTCTGCCCGAGGTTCCGGCCGGCGTCGAGGTGCTCGTCTGCCCTCCGACCATCGACATCACCACGGTTCATGACCGTATTCAGGCTGCCCCCATCGCCCTCGGTGCACAGAACGTGTACTGGGAGGCCAAGGGTGCCTTCACGGGTGAGTCCTCTTGCGACATGCTCAAGTCCGCTGGCTGCACCTACTGCATCATCGGTCACTCCGAGCGTCGCGACTACTTCCACGAGACCGACGAGGACCAGAACAAGAAGGCCAAGGCTCTCGTTGCCGCCGGCCTTGTTCCCGTCTTCTGCTGCGGCGAGTCCCTTGAGGTCCGCGAGGCCGGCACCTATGTCGAGCACGTCGTGAACCAGGTCAAGGCTGGCCTTGCTGGCCTTGAGATCACCTGCCCCAAGCAGGTCGTCGTCGCCTATGAGCCCATCTGGGCCATCGGCACCGGCAAGACCGCTACCGCCGAGGATGCTCAGGAGGTCTGCGGCGCTATCCGTGAGACCCTCAAGGAGATGTTCGGCGAGGAGCTCGCCAACGGCATCCGCGTTCTCTACGGTGGTTCCGCCAAGCCCGGTAACATCGCCGAGCTCGTCGCCAAGCCCGACGTTGACGGCGCCCTCGTGGGCGGCGCTTCGCTCAAGGCTGCCGACTTCGCCTCTATGGTCGTCAAGGCAGGCGAGTAGGACATATGGCACAACGTCATCTTCCTGCACTCCTGATTATCATGGACGGCTGCGGCCTTGCTCCGGCCGATGGCGAGAACGCCGTCGCCGCTGCCAAGACGCCCTTCCTTGATGGCCTGTACGAGAAGTACCCCCACACCACGCTCGGTGCTTCGGGCGAGGACGTGGGCCTTCCCGACGGCCAGATGGGTAACTCCGAGGTGGGTCACCTCAACATCGGTGCCGGCCGCATCGTGTTCCAGGAGCTTTCGCGCATCAACAATGCCATCAAGGACGGCTCCATCGCCAAGAACGAGGTTTTCGTCAAGGCTATGGACGATGTCAAGGCTGACGGTAAGACTCTCCACCTCATGGGCCTTATGAGCCCTGGCGGTGTTCATTCTCACATGAACCACGTCGAGGCTCTGGTCAAGATGGCTGCCGAGCACGGTGTCAAGACCGTTCGCGTCCACGCCTTCATGGATGGTCGCGACGTTGACCCGCAGTCCGGTGCCGGTTACATGAGTGAGTTCTGCGCCTTCCTGGCTAAGATCTCCGAGGAGACCGGTTGCGACGCTCGCGTTGCCACCGTCTCGGGCCGTTATTGGGCCATGGACCGCGATAATCGTTGGGAGCGCATCCAGCGCGCCTACGACGTCATGGTCAACGCGTCCGATGCTGATACCGACCCCGTTGCCGGTATCAAGGCCTACTACGAGAAGGACCCGCGCGGCGACGAGTTCGTCGAGCCCTTCGCTGCCCACAACGAGGGCATTCACGAGGGCGACGCGGCCATCTTCTTCAACTTCCGTCCCGACCGCGCTCGTCAGATGACCCGCGTGTTCACGGACAAGGAGTTCGACGGCTTTGAGCGCGAGCAGATCAAGCTTTCGCACTTTGTGACGATGACCGAGTATGATCCGACGTTTGACGTCGAGGTCGCCTTCCCCAAGACGTTCCCCGAGAACGTCCTGGCCGACGTTATCGCCGCCAATGGCCTGAAGCAGCTGCACACTGCCGAGACCGAGAAGTACGCCCACGTGACGTTCTTCCTCAACGGTGGCATCGAGGAGCCCAAGGAGGGCGAGGAGCGCGTGCTCGTCGCTTCCCCCAAGGTTGCTACCTACGATCTGCAGCCCGAGATGAGCGCTCCCGAGGTTACCGAGAAGCTCGTCGCCGCCATCAACGAGGATCGCGCTGATTTCTACATCGTGAACTTCGCGAACTGCGACATGGTTGGTCACACCGGTGTCTTCGACGCTGCCGTTAAGGCCGTTGAGGCTGTTGACGATGCCCTGTCCAAGGTTGTCCCGGCGATTCTCGCCAAGGGCGGCTTTGCACTGATTACCGCCGACCACGGCAACGCCGATCACATGTTTGACGTTGCTTCCGACGGCTCCAAGCATCCGTTTACGGCTCACACCACCAACCGCGTGCCGTTCATCATCGTTGATGAGAAGGCCAAGCTCACCGGTATCGAGGACGGCCGTCTTTCCGATATCGCTCCGACCATGCTCACCATGGCTGGTATTGAGCCTTCCGCCGAGATGACGGGCCGCGTGCTCGCTACCGAGGCCTAATAGAAAACAAATACCGTTTTCTAGCAAGGGGGTTGTCCACAACCGGACAACCCCCTTTTTGGTATTTCTGCCATTTCCACCCCGTCCTTGAGTGGCAGGTAGGGGAGAGCGGGGGATTGTGGTACAGTACTGGAGTTTGAACTGTTCTATTAAGGAGCTTATCTATGGGTCCGTTCCAGATTCTTCTGTTTGTCGTTTGGGCTGTTTCTGCCGTGGCGCTGACGATTCTCGTCCTGATGCATTCCGGTAAGGGTACCGGCGTTTCGGATATGATTGCCAGCTCGCTGTATAACTCCAGCTCTGCCACGGGCGTTATGGAGCAGAACCTTGACCGCCTGACCGTCATCATGGCTGTCGTGTTTGCCGTGTGCGTCGTGCTGTGCATGTTCTTCTTCCCGCAGGGCATCGTGGGCTACTAATCACGAACCGCATAAATACTTGAAAAGGGTCCCGCAAGTGCGGGACCCTTTTTGTTTACATATTTGTAACAGAGTCAAAATATCCTCATATACTTCGCCCAACTAAAGAAAATCTCGACCGTTAACCGGAATTAGCCCCAAATCGTGCATAAAATGCGCTACTGTATTGCAATACGTTGGTCCGCTTTGTATAACCAGCCAAAACGGCGGACCGCGTTTGAATGGTTCGATTGGGCTGTCTTGACGTTGCCCGACCGAACTTACTTTGTCCTATCTCATAAGGAGGATGGCATGGCTGATTCTATGTTCCACCAGCCCGTTATGGGTCGTCGCGCCTTTGTCGGCGGTACCCTTGCTGCGAGCTCCATGGCTTTTCTTGCCGCATGCGGCAAGAAGGGCGGCGACGCTTCCGGTTCTGAGTCCGGTTCGACGCTGAACTTCTACATCAACAACCCGGTCTGCATCGACCCCTATAACGTCCAGGAGGACCAGGGCACTCAGGTCGAGTACCAGCTCTTTGATGCTCTGACCTCTTATGACGCCGAGAAGGGCGAGATCGTTCCGCTGGCTTGCGAGTCCTTTGAGGCCAACGACGACGCCACCGAGTTCACCTTCAAGATCAAGAAGGCCAAGTTCCACAACGGTGACGACGTTACCTCCAAGTCCTTCAAGCTCGGTTGGGAGCGTCTGGTCAACACCAAGTCGGCCATCGCTACCGAGTACGGCCCTTCCGAGGTCTCCTATCACCTTTCTATGGTCGAGGGCTATGACGACCTGCTTGCCGGTAACGCTACCGAGCTCAGCGGTGTTACTTGCCCCGACGATGAGACCCTCGTCGTCAAGCTGTCTTCCGCTTACGCCGACTTCCCCTTCGTCGCCTCTCACCCGGCTCTGGCCCCGGTTCCCGAGTGCGCCGAGTCCGATGTCAAGAGCTTCTATCTTGCACCGGTCGGTAACGGCCCGTTCATGATGGACGGCAAGTGGGAGGATGGTCAGGAGATCAACCTCAAGAAGTTCGACGATTACTATGGCGACAAGGCCAAGATCGATGGCATCCACTTCCAGGTCATCAAGGACATGGAGACTGCTTACAAGGAGTTCCAGGCCGGTAACCTCGATGTCTGCGACGTTCCCGTTGCTCAGATCGATGCCGCCAAGAAGGATCGCGGCGTGTCCAAGGACGGCTACACCATGGGTGACGGCGAGCGCATGCTGCTCGGCGCCGAGCCTTCCACGTACTATCTGACCTGCAACACCACGGCCGAGCCGTTCAACAACGCCGACCTGCGTAGGGGCATCTCCCTGGCCATCAACCGTGAGGCCATCTGCAAGACCATCTTCAAGGGTACCCGTACCCCTGCCGACGGCATTGTTCCTCCGGGCATCGATGGCTACAAGGAGGGCGCATGGGAGTTCTGCGCCTACGATGTCGACAAGGCTAACGAGTACCTCGACAAGGTTGCTCCCGCTGGCGCTAACGGGGATCGTGGCATTAGCGTGACCCTTTCCTACAACCAGGACGGCGGTCACAAGGAGATCATGGAGTCCATCATCGGTGACCTCGCCAAGGTTGGCGTTACCGCTGTCTCCGATACCCCTGAGTGGTCTGCCTTGCTCGAGCAGTACCAGAACTTTAACTATCAGTTCGGTCGTCTGGGTTGGATTGCCGACTACCCGATTATGGACAACTTCCTGTATCCGCTGTTCCACTCTGATTCCCTCGGTGGCGACAACCGCTCCGGTTACAACAACCCCGAGTTCGACGCCAAGGTCGACGAGGCTCGTACTATTGTTGACGACGAGGAGCGCGTCGCTAAGATGCAGGAGGCCGATGCAATGGTCGCTGCCGACTGCCCGGTCATCCCGGTGATGTTCTACACGCACACCATCGTCGGCTCCGATCGCATCAAGCACCTCTATGTCGATCCGCAGAAGCACGCCGAGCTGGGCACCGCTGAGCTCGCCTAAGAGTTTGCAGCTTCCGTGAGGGTCAAGTATTTACGTAGACCTCATGGGAAACATACAGTTCTCCCTAACCTGGGGTAAACTGGCTGATGGTAATTTTGGGATGCCGGTCTGGCGATCGGCATCCCATTTAGGTTAATCCCTAGATAGGGGAGTGGTATGGGTAAGTACATCGTTAAACGTGTGCTTCAGTTCATCCCGGTATTTTTGGGCGTTACGCTGATTCTGTTCGCCCTTCAGAATATCGTGCCGGGAGATCCGATCAAGCTGATCGGTGGAGACAAGGCTCTGTCCCCCGAGGTGGAGCTTCAGCTTCGCGTCCGCTATCACCTGGTCCAGTCGGACGAGGACGGCAACGCGATCCTTGACGAGAACGGCGACCCCGTTCAAACGTCGCTCGTGGACCGTTACTTGTATTACATGAACGGCCTGCTTCATGGCGATCTGGGCAATTCGTATCAGCGCAAGCTGCCGGTTACGGAAATCTTTGCCCAGAAGTATCCGTATACGGTCAAACTTGCCGCGTGCGCCATCGTGCTCGAGGCAATTATGGGTATCGGTGCGGGTATCATTTCGGCGGTAAAGCGTTATTCCTTCTGGGATATTTTGGTAACGCTCACCACGTCGATCCTCGTTGCGGTCCCGGCCTTCTGGCTCGGTATGTTGCTGCAGCTGTTCTTTGGCGTCATCCTCAAGGACGCTACGGGCGGTGCAATCTCCATGCCGATCTCGGGTGCCGGCGGTTCCAGCTCTCAGTATCAGGATTGGATGCACTATGTGCTTCCGACCATTACGCTGGCTTCGGTTTCGACCGCTTATGCCGCCCGCATTATGCGCTCGCAGCTGCTTGACGTCATGAACCAGGATTACATCCGTACGGCAAAGGCCAAGGGTCTCTCCAATCGCGCGATCATCGTCAAGCATGCGCTTAAGAATGCACTCATCCCCGTCGTTACCTATATTGGTGTCGACTTTGGTGGCATGCTTTCGGGCGCCATCCTGACCGAGACGGTCTTTAACTGGCCCGGTATCGGCTATGAGGTCTATCGCGCCATTAGCATGCGTGACTGGCCCATCGTTATGGGCGGCGTTACGCTCATCGTTGTCGTCGTCATGGTGATCAACCTGCTCGTCGACATTAGCTATGCATTCCTCGACCCGCGCATCCGCCTTGGCGGTCCGTCGGATAAGGCCTAAGGGAGGTACGTCTCATGCAGGAAACTGATTCTCAGTCTCAGGAGCAGGCTACCGCCACCAAGGCCGCATCTGCTCCCGCCAAGTCCCGCACGCTGTGGGGCGACGCTTTTAAGCGTCTTCGCAAGAACAAGCTCGCCGTTATCGGTGTCTGCTGGATCATCATCGTCGTTTTGGTTGCCCTGACCGCAGATCTGTGGGCTAAGCCCTGGCTCGGTTCGCCGACGGCTTCCGACTCGACCACCATGGCCGAGACGTCGCTGTTGGCTCCGTGTGCAGAGCACCCGTTTGGCACCGACGCCCTTGGTCGCGACATTCTCGTCCGCGTTATCTACGGTGCGCGCGTTTCGCTGTCTGTCGGAATTATGGCCACCGCGATTTCCACGCTGATCGGTCTGGTCATGGGTGCTCTGGCCGGTTTCTACGGCGGCATCTGGGATACGATCATCATGCGCTGTGCGGACATCTTCCTGGCGTTCCCGTACGTGCTGTTCGTTGTCGCCATGATCGCCGTTATCGGCCGCGGTCTTCAGAACGTCTTTATCGCCATCGGTATTCTCGGCTGGCCTTCGATTGCGCGCGTCTTCCGCTCTGCGATCTTGACCGTCAAGGAAAACGACTATGTTGATGCTGCGCGCGCGATGGGTGCATCTGATGCTCGTATCGTCGTGCGTCACATCTTCCCGAACTCCGTCGCCTCCATCGTGGTCTACGCGACCATGAACATTGGTGGCGCCATCCTGACCGAGTCTGCTCTGTCCTTCCTCGGCATGGGCGTTATTCCGCCTACGCCTTCGTGGGGCTCCATGATTCAGGACGGTCAGCAGTATCTGCTGACTGCTCCCTGGATGATGATCATGCCCGGTCTGGCAATTCTCTCGACGGTGCTCGCCTTCACCCTGCTGGGTGACGGTTTGCGCGACGCCCTCGACGTCAAGATGAAGGACGCATAAGGATGAAGAAGAACAAGAACTATGTGGACCTGAAGGACCAGCCGGTTCCCGAGGGCCAGCATCTGCTCGAGGTCGATGACCTTAAGATGTATTTCCATACCGAGGACGGCGTCGTTCGCGCTGTCGACGGTGTGTCCTACACGCTCGATCGCGGCGAGACCCTGGGTGTCGTCGGTGAGTCCGGCTCCGGTAAGTCCGTGACCGCCATGACCATCATGGGCCTTATCTCGATGCCTCCGGGAAAGATTGAGGGTGGCGACGTTCGCTATCGCGGTCGTTCTATCCTCGAGATGACCGAGGAAGAGATGCAGCACATTCGCGGTAACGATATCGCGATGATCTTCCAGGATCCTATGACCTCCTTGAACCCGGTCTATAAGATCGGCAAGCAGGTAGGCGAGGGTCTTCGTCTGCACCGTGGCTACTCCAAGCAGGAGGCGCTCAAGCGCGCCACCGAGCTTTTGGACCTCGTTGGCATTCCCGAGCCCGAGAAGCGCGTCAATGAGTATCCGCACCAGTTCTCTGGCGGTATGCGTCAGCGCGTCATGATCGCTATGGCTCTTGCCTGCGACCCCGATATTCTGATTGCCGACGAGCCCACGACTGCCTTGGACGTTACCATTCAGGCTCAGATTATTGAGCTTATGCAGGAAATGCAGGAGAAGAACGGCAACGCCATCATCATGATCACCCATGACCTGGGCGTTGTCGCCGATATGGCTGACAAGATCATGGTTATGTACGCCGGCCGTCCCGTCGAGTTCGGTACTGCTGAGGAAATCTTCTACGAGAGCCGCCACCCCTACACCTGGGGCCTTATCCGCTCCATCCCGGAGCAGGCCATCGAAGAGAAGAAGCCTCTTACGCCGATTCACGGCAACCCGCCTTCGCTCATGAACCTGCCTGAGGGCTGCGTCTTCTCTCCTCGCTGCCCCTATGCGACGGACAAGTGCCGCAAGCAGCGCCCCGAGCGCGTTGTCACCGAGTCTGGTCATTACTCTGCGTGCCACTACTCCGGTGACCCCGAGTTCCTCAAGAACGCTCCTGAGACGTCCCGTACGCGCAAGGATTCCAAGAAGGGAGGCGAGGCGTAATGGCAGATACCAACGAGCGCACTCCGCTCCTGAAGGTCGAGCACCTCTCTAAGGAGTTTCCCGCTGAGTCCGGTATGTTCGCCAAGCGCTTCTCCAAGCGTGTCGTCTCTGCTGTAAATGACATCTCTTTTGAGATTTATCCTGGCGAGACCTTTGGTCTGGTTGGTGAGTCTGGTTGCGGTAAGTCCACGACGGGTCGCACCATCATGCGCTTGACCAAGCCGACCGCCGGTAAGGTGTTCTTCCAGGGCAAAGATGTTGCCGAGATGAGCAAGCATGAGATCAAGGACATGCGTCGCGAGATGCAGTTTATCTTCCAGGATCCCTATGCTTCGCTGAACCCTCGTATGACCATTGGCGAGATCGTCTCCGAGCCCATGACCATTCACGGCGTGGGCACCAAGGAGGAGCGTATTGAGCGTGTCCGCGAGCTGCTGGACGTCGTCGGTCTGAACCCCGAGCACATCAACCGCTATCCGCACGAGTTCTCCGGCGGTCAGCGTCAGCGTGTCGGCATTGCCCGCGCGTTCGCTCTGAAGCCCAAGCTGATCATCTGCGACGAGCCTGTCTCTGCACTTGACGTTTCCATTCAGGCCCAGGTTTTGAACCTGCTGAAGGAGCTTCAGGATAAGTTCGGTACTGCTTATCTCTTCATTGCTCACGACCTCTCCGTCGTGCAGCACATTTCTGATCGCGTTGCCGTTATGTATCTGGGCAAGATGGTCGAGGTTTCGGACTGGAAGACGCTCTACAGCGAGCCTCACCATCCGTACACGCAGTCGCTGCTGTCTGCCGTGCCGGTGCCCGATCCTGATATCCAGAAGACCCGCAAGCGCATCATCCTCGCCGGCGATCCGCCGTCACCGCTGGATCCGCCGACCGGTTGCCGTTTCCACACTCGCTGCCCAATCGCTCAGGGTATCTGCTCTGAGAAGCTTCCCGAGTTTAAGGAAGTCGCACCGGGCCACTGCTGCGCGTGCCACTTCGCGGAGCCGTTCCCGATCAAGGAATCGCACATCGACCTGTAGTCGGTTGTTTGTCCGGGCCCGCCCTGGTGTTACTTTTCAGAACGTCCTCGGACATGCAAGAAACCCCCGCTGCGCACTTTGAACTGCGCCCCAATTCTTGGACGGGCTAATAAGCGGC
>NZ_QRUF01000017.1 GCF_003458415.1 Collinsella sp. AF25-2LB | reverse complement strand
GCATTCCCCGCCTCTTACACCACATCTCTGCGCGCTACCCTCCTTAGAGGACCGTGTTCAAAAAATGGCAAATATGAGTACTGCTACTTGTTTAGTAACAGCGATTTTAATCATTTCAGGGATCATTCAACGCCCCAAGCGCCCGCAGACGGCGTTATTCCTCCCCATATGTTCAATAAAAGAGACGCCTAATGGTATTAAATCTCATCAGGGACCTCATTTTTGAAAAAAATAAATGCAACCATAATGGCAACAGTACTCATATTTGCCCTTTTTTGCACACAGCCCTCCAGAATAGTCGTTAGGGACGACTCAAAATGGCAATTCTGGCACTTAGACACTCTTTTCTTGAATGACTAGTTGTTAAAGAACACTCAGCGACTACTCCAATTCGCGACACACTGTGTCGCGAATTGAGCTGTTCTCACCACCGAAGACCGGTGAAAGCTCCTGACCAGAATCTCGATAGTTTGTTAAAGTGCCCCCTCTGCAGGTTCAATGAGCGCTCATGTTCCAGACTGGAAAGCGAAGAAATATCGAAGCCATCGATGCTCATTTCCTATCGAAAAAACTAGTCAATACACGCTAATTAGCTTGATAAACTGCTTGTATTTTTGTCTACAAAACTGTATACAAAAAGAGATTCCGAGAACCAGCGCTCGACATTATGTCAATCGATAGGGGGCGCTATGGACGCTAAGCAGCTCGAAAAGATGATGGGGTTTGCCCCCCGGAGAGTTGGAGAAAGCCGCGGAGGCATACGAAAAAGATAAGTGGCCGAAGGGTCGCACCATCAAGCTGGGAAGACCGCCGATCTCTGATGAGCCAAGCATTGTTTTATCGGCACGTGTGGGTGAGTCGGTTCTTGATGCGTTTGACGCAAAAGCAAAGCGCCATGGGCAGACACGCACAGAGCGACTCAGGGAGCTCATCACGATCGATGCAATGATTGCCTAGTTATCCACCGAGCCCAAAGACGTACGCCAGCATCCAAAGTCGACATTTTTCGACATCTTTGGATGCTGGCGTACGGTATTTTGCAACATAGTCATTCGGGACGTTCTTTTAAATGACTAGTCGTTAAAGTGCGTCCCCAACGACTAACTAGCCGTGGAAGCGTGCTATGGGCGCAAGTGGCTGTTCGCGAAAGACGCGCTCGACGGCGGCGCGGTATTCGTCGACCTTTTTGGTCTTGCGTACGAGCTTGTGAACGGTAGCGGGGTCGGCGAAGGCGCATTTGGCGTAGAACCACCACTCCTTCATGCGAAAGACCGCATTGCCGCCAATCTCTTCTGCATAGGCCGCAAACAGCGTGTCGTGGAAGCGCTGCAGCTCAGCAGCCGTTGCAGCAGGGCCACCCTTGACCATGCGAGCGAGCGCGGGATTCGCAAGCAAGCCACGCCCCAGCATTACATGGCGCGTGCCGGGATAGGCCTCCACCAGCGCGTCCATATCCTCAAGATCGAAAATGTCACCGTTATAGGCCACGGGGAACGGCGCGCGTTCCAGCGTCTCGCCGTAAAACTCCTTGCGCGGCGATCCCGTATAGCGGTCCTTTTGCACGCGCGGGTGCACGATCAGCTCTGCCAACGGCATGCGGCAATACAGATCGAGCACACGCTCGTATTCGTCGTCGCTCTCAAGCCCCAGCCTGGTCTTGACCGATACCGGCAACGGTGACCGCTCGCACACATCGCTCAAGAACACCTCGAGCTCGTCGAGGTTGCGCAGAAAGCCCGATCCTTTACCCTTGGCAACAACCGTACCCGAGGGGCAGCCAAGGTTGAGATTGACCTCGCGGTAGCCCATGTCGGCGAGCACCTGTGCCGCCCATACAAACTCGTCCGCGTTCTTAGACATCAGCTGAGGCACTACGTTGAGCCCCTGGTTATTGGCAGGATCGATCTCCTTAAACGCCTTGCCGCCAAAGCGGTTTCCCACCCGCGGCGGCGGCAAAAACGGCGTATAGTAGCAGTCGAGCGCACCAAAGCACTCCGCATGCACGCGGCGGAACACATGCCCAGTAATCCCCTCCATAGGGGCCAACGATAGAATCATCAACATCTACTCTCAGATCAATGCGGTAAAGGGACTGCCCCCTTGTCACATGCATTATGCCTTGTGCTTCAGATGATTCACAAGGCAGAGGTAGCTACTTGACGATAATCACCCTTCCATCCGTCGCCTCACGCAACGAAGGTGAATGCTTTTCCGCGAAGTGAACGAGTAAAATCGGACCCCCGAAGCATCGACACTTTTGGAAGACCAATTCCTGCGGTTTTATCACTCAAATCCTGCGGTTTTTGCATCCAAAAGTGCGAATGCTTCAGAGGTCCAGAATAGGTCGTTCACTTCTCGGGAAACCATTCACCTTCGATTTGCTGGCGCTCACAAACAGCGAGAGGCTGTCCCGCGACAGCCCCCTTGCGCGTCATTCGCCCCATGACAGCGGCTCCATGCTCCAAAAACGACGTTCATGATCACGACGACCGCCAACAGCACGCTGTTGACCGCTATGTCTGAACAACAGACACCCTCCACTCATCTATACTCAAGAGCATGTGCGCATCGCCCAAAAACGATGAGAGTCGAGGCCCCATGCAGCAGCTCACCGAACAAGAAAAGAAACGCATCCAGCGGTACTGCACATACCCCAAGATCGCAGCGACCGCACTCGTCATGTCGTTCGTGGCATGCCTGTTGATGTTGCCGCTCCAAATGATCAACGATATCGCGTTCCACCAAAAGGAATTCCAACCCGCGGGCATATGTACCGCCATCGCACTCACCGCAATCGAACTCGCCATCTTTTGCTATTGCGCTCTTGCGCCGCGCTTTGGAATGCAGGGCAAACAGTGGAAGGAGCTGCAGAGCAGGCTTGCGGTAGCCCAGACTAACAAGGACCGTTCCGCGGAGGTCGCCGGCGTGCTTTCCGCGCAAGCTGCCGGCCGCATGCTCAAGAACAGCGATAACGATCTCGCGCGCGACCTGGGCGGTGCCGCCGAGGTCGCCGGCGCCGTAGGGGCAGTCGCCACGGCGGCAGACGTGCTAGCCGAAACCTCGAGCAATGCCGAGGCCATGGCAAACGCATACGGCGTGACGATTCCAAGCGTCAAGAAGCAGGTCATAGCTCTCGCAGTGGTGCCCGTCATTGTGCTGCTTGGCGTCTACATCCCGCAGTTTATCCAGGGAAATAACGAGCTTCAGGCAAGAAAGGCTGCAGCCGCCGAGCAGCTCGCCATCGCGCAAGATGCCTTGGAGCCCGTGTGCGAACGCGTCGCAGCAGACGACCCATACGTGTCATATCACGACTACGGCTACCGCATAATCGGCTATCTACGCGATAATGACCTCGGCGCTCAAGCAGCCTATGTCTACCTTTCTTTTGATGCAGACAGCATGCTCACGGACGTCGATTACACCAGTCAGATCGACCCCGAGGAAAGCCTTGCAGACAACCTCGCCCGCGCCGAGCAGGATATCGCGACGCTCTGCGCCCCGCTCAACGGGTTGGACATTTCCGTTGCCACACCGGGCCTCCTCACGCCATGCAGCCTGTCGGATGAATTTAAACAGGCATTTTTAGCCGGATCCCTATATGAAGAAATCAGCATCAAGACGGAGGACGAATCTATCAAGTCGTACTACACCTTTGACACCGAGCCCAAGGAAGAGTTCGACGAATACACCCATCCGGAAATTAGACTCATGCTCTCTGCAAAGAAGAACTAAAAGCTTACGCTCTAATTGCCGCTCGCAAACATCATCTATATCTCGAGGTCTAATACTTTTCCGAGAAGTGAACGGCTGTATTTGGACCCCCGAAGCATCGACATTTTTAGACGTCAAAACCGCAGGATTTGACTGGCAAAACCGCAGGAAATTGCATCTCAAAAGTGTCGACGCTTCGGGGGTCCATTTTGACTCGTTCACTTCTCGGAAAAGTATTAGACCCCGATTTACATGCCACTCAATGTGACAAAGTGGCTGCCCCTTTGTCACATTCGATGAAAAAGGGCACCGATGTTAGTCGATGCCCCAAAGCGGCTGTAGGTTAAGCCCTACAGCGTATGTCTAAGACGAATCGAACTATTCGTCCCAGGAGAGGTTCTTACCAGTCTTTTTTGCCAGCAGCAAGAACAGGCCGATAATAACGTTGCATGCGATGCAGAAGATGAAGACGCCCTGGAAGGAGCCGACAAGCTCATAGACCTTCATCATAACGGGCATGCCAAAGGCGCCGACGATATAGCCCACGGAGCAGATCAGCGCGAAGATGCGACCGAAATCGCGGGAGCCAAAGACGTCCATAACCAAAACGGTCAGGGCAGTGCCAGCGATGACGTACATTACGTCGTTCACGCCTGCTGCGAGGATGCTGAGCGTCGAGTTGCCGCTGCTCATCATGAGCATGACAAAGGAGAGGATGGAGACAGCGAGCCAGCCCAGAATAGCCTTCGTGCTGCCAAACTTATCGCAAGTGGTGCCGACGATCGGATTGAGGAACAGATCGAAGAGCGATGCAGCGGATACCATGAAGCCGCCCACCATGGGGCTAAAACCAACCTCGGAAGCATACGTCGGGAAGAGCTGGTTCATGCAGCAAGTGAGCTGAACGAGGCAGAGGAAGCCGATGCAGAAGAAGAAGGCAGGCGACTTAATGGCGCGCGCATAGCTAACGCCACGCGTGCTATCCTCGGTCGTCTCCTCGGTCTCGGCGTCCGGCTCGCCCTCGACGTAGCCATAGGGCAGCATGCCCTTGTCCTGAGGCTTATAGCGGATAATCAGGACGGAAGCGGGGAGAATGAGCACGGCGGAGACGCCAGCGAGCACCAGATAACCAGTCCTCCAGCCAGCGGCCTCGATGACAGAGGTGATGACGGGGCTCATGATGAGCATGTAAATCGAGTTCACTGCCCAGGCGAGACCAATTGCCAGGCCACCAGATTTTTTGAACCACTGGTCAATAACGTCGGACATGGCGACGCCGGTGGTGAAGGCGAAGCAAATGCCAATCAGGGCGCCAGCGGCGATGAACATCCAAACTTCGGTGTAGAAGGCCATGCCTGCGCCGGCGGCGAGCAGAATAAGCTCGACGACGGGGAGCCAAACCTTGCCAACAACCTTGGGGATAAGTTTTCCGACAAACGGAAGCGCCGCCGCAAGACCGATGAGCGTCGCGGTGAAGTAATACGAGAAGATTGAATAGTCAAACCCGAACTCCTCGCACACGGGCGCGACGAAGGAGCCGGCGATTACGCTATAGGATCCGGTCGTACCAGCAGACATGAGGCCAAGCGCGATTACGAGAACCCATGCGTAGACCTTGCTGCTCTTTAACTTTGCATTTTCCATTGATACAGCTCCTAGAGACCCAGAAGGGCACACATAACGGCCTTGATGGTGTGCTGACGGTTCTCTGCCTCACGGAAGATGACCGAAGCGTTGGCCTCAAAGCACTCGTCGGCAATCTCGAAGCCCTCGGTGATGATCTCGCGATGAAGGTCGTTCTTGCACTGGTCGAGGAGCATTTTGCCAACACGGTGATCTGCGTTATGGACAGAGGGAAGCTCATGCATGCAGAAGATGTCGGGATTGTTGGTGCGCTTGCACAGCTCGCTGGTGACGCGATAGGGGTACAAAGACTCGGCATCGCCCAGCCAGGAGTTGTAGTCGTCGGGATCCAGAACCTCTTCGCCGCACTCGGGGTTGATGTAGCGCCACTCCTCGGTAACGATAACGTCAACGCCATCCAGGGCATCGAGGTCAGAGGTGATGGTAAAGGTCCTATTGGGAGCGTACTTGGCGTAGCAGGCCTCCACCTCTTCGATCATTTCCTTGCACATCTGATGACGGAGGTCGTCGGGGCCGATGGCAAGGAAGTCCATGTCGAGCATAGCGCACAGACGGCCATACCACACCGGGGCGCCGGCGCAGTTGCCAACGAAAGCCATCTTCTTGCCGCGGCTCGTACGCAGACCGCCCCATTGCTCTTCCATCGTAAGAGCGTCAGCGAGCATCTGAGTCGGGTGATCGCCGAGAGTAAGGGCATTGATGACCGGGATGTCAACCAGGTCGGCGACGTCATAGAGGAACTGCTCGTCCTTCTGTGCGCGGTAGACGATGAGATCGTACATGCCGTTAAAGACGCGCATGGCATCCTTGACGGTCTCGCAGTCACCCATGTGGGAGTTGGTCAGATAAGTGAAGCCCATGCCCAAATCATTGCAGGAGGTCTCGAATGCGCAACGAGTACGGGTCGAACCCCACTCAAAGTTGGCGAGGACGTTTTTACCGGGGAAGTAGCGCTGGTCGACACCAGACTTCTTCTGAGCCTTAAGGTTCCAGGCAAGATCAATGAGATAGCGGAAATCCTCGGAGGAGAGATCATGGATGTTGATGTAGTCGCGACCGCGGAGGCTGTTGTTCATGCCTATTTCCTTTCCATTTAGTAATAGATGAATGTCGAATGTGTCCCCGAGGGAAACACGGATATCCCTCGGGGAGCAGTAAGTGTGGCGCCTAAATCAGACAGTGCAGGCTCAAAGGCTCGCTAGCAGCTGGCTGCCACGTCCTTGGTCCAGCAGTGCACGCCGCCGCCGGACAGGTTAAGCGCGAGAGAGTCAATCATGATGACTTTGCGATCGGGGAAGCAGCTCTCAAGAACGGCTTTGGCCTGCTCGTCCTTCTCCTTCACGACTTCGTTCATGCCCTCGTGGTAATAACGCTGACCAAGAACGACGCCATTGCAGATGAGGAAGTTGCAGTAGCTCGCTGCTGCGTAGAAGTGAACGGGACCCTCGGGCCAGGGAGTGCCATCCATAAACTTGCCGCCCATTTCGTCGATGAAGCCCTTATAGAGCTCGTAATCCTCATCGCCAGGGGCGATAACGACTTCAATCGGCTCGGCGGTGGGCATACGAACGATCTCGAAGGGCTTGCCCTCCCAGTCCGTTTCGTTGCTCAGGATCTCGTAGGCCGCCTCAATGCGGCGACGAGACTCTGCGCCAGCCTTGCTCGAAGCTGCCTCTTCATCGGACACCTCGGCAAGAAGAATCTTGTTCGGAGTGATAAAGCGACACATCTCATCAATGTGAGCCGCAAAGCTCATGCCAAAGACGGGAGTTCCGTCTTCCTTCTCGTCGAGGATGCCCAGTCGATAGTCGTCGTCCTCGAGCATAGGCTGCGGAAGCCAGATAACCTTGTTGAGGTTGTAGATGCGCTTATACTCGGCCTCAACTTCCTCTTTCGTGAACTCGGGGTTACGCTTGCGGCATTCCGTGTCCTCGATGGCGATCAGAGTGCCGTGACCGTCAAACTCGCGGTCGCCGCCCTCCGAAACCATTTCGGAATTGACGATATCGAAGCAACCGAGCGCAACCGCCATGTGAACGGCTGCCTTACGTGCGGACTGGCACTCCGGGGAGTTCTTGTCCCACACGCCGTAATAAGTCCAAGCAGGGTTGACCATATAAGAATGGCCCTTGTCGTCGACCATGATGCTGGGACCGTTGTCGCGGACATAGAAGTTGGAGTCTTCGAACTGCGTGATCTCGATGCGATCGAGATCAACCCCCTCCTCCTTCAGGCGCGAGCAAGCCTCCTCATAGGAGCCGGGGGTGCCGCAATTGAGGTTGACCGTAACGTCGCCATACTCGAGCAGAGCCTTGATCACGTCAACGCAGGGCTGGCGGTTATCGTAACCCTCTGCACGGATGTAATCGGGAAGCCATGTCACATAGACGTTGGAGCGCTTCTCGAACTCGCCCGGCATACGATAGTTCTCGTACATGGTTGGTCCTTCCGTCGGGTTTCCCGCGATGCTGTCCGGCCGCGACAATAGCGGGGTTTCACCTGCTATAGTACTACTATACCTACCGTTCGGTAGATAGTTTTGAATAATTTCCGCTCGCCTACTGATACATACCGTTCACCGTATATAGTGGTCATGTTTGGACACGAATTGATGTTCCGTTGCCATCCTTAATAATGTTGGTAGTGCGGAAATGATTTGCAATGGAGAAATGCAGCGTGAGCACAAGAAAAAAAATATTGGACGCAATGTACGATCTTGTGGCAGAAGTCGGTTATGACAAAGCGTCTATCGGAAAGATTTGCGACTTTGTCGGTATATCCAAGCCGTCGGTGTACTACTACTTTCCCTCTAAAGAGGAGATTTTCACTACGCTCTTGGACAGCATGTTTCCGACCATCGACTATCAGCGCGACTACTCGCTAATAGTCGATAGGGACGGGTTCAAGGCCGCGCTTATCGAGCTCGGCAATTCAGTTATAGGTGGTTATCGAAGCGATGAAAAGCGCCGGCGCGTGCTGGCCGAGGTTAGCGTTCAAGCAAATCGAATTCCTGCAGTTCAGGAACGTCAAGCGACGGCGACCAAACGAACCATGGATGCGCTTAAAGACATCCTTCTTCATGGTGCAGAGATTGGCGCGTTTTCCGATAGTGCCGACGTGATGCTCTACGTACAAATTCTTTATACCGTTCTGGAGGGAGCGAGCAATACGGTCGCTCAAGGTGAGGATATTGATGAAAAAGCGGTTTGGGCGGGAATAGTCGAGCTTATGTTCAAATAGGCCAGCCAAGCTGAAGCGCATGTTGGCACCCATGGTGCCTGCGGGCAACCTTTAAAACGAAAACAGGGGTTGACTCCAGTCTGGCTTGGAGTCGACCCCTGTTGCATGGCAATCTATGCCGATGCAATCGGCGCTTATTACTTTTCAGCAGCCTTACTGAGAAAGCCGGAAACGATAGCAAACGCAGCAATCATAAGGTTGCAGGCAATGCAGAAGATAAATACTCCCTGGAATGACCCTGCCATGCCGTAAACCTTCATCATGACCGGCATTCCAAAAGCACCGACGACATAGCCCGCTGAGCAAACGATTGAATAGATCCTTCCAAAATCGCGTGATCCAAAGAGCGAGAGGAGAAGCATCGGCATTGCGGTTCCAACAATGGCGAACATGACATCGTTTACGCCAGCTGCAATGATGGAAACGGTCTCATTGCTTCCGCCAATGATGAGAAGTAGGAATGAAAAAATGCTGACACCTGTCCACGCGACCGTTGCTTTAATAGCGCCGAGTTTGTCACATGTTTTGCCTACGAAGGGATTTAGGAAGATGTCGGAGAACGAAGCTGCCGAGACCATTAAGCTTCCTACGATGGGATTGAAACCGACCTCGCTTGCATAGGTTGGAAACAACTGGTTCATGCAGCAGGTGAGCTGCGCCACGCAAAGCAGGAGGACACAGAGAATAAAAGACGGCGTTTTCGTGGCATCACGGAGTGCCATGCCCGAGAGGGTATCTTCCCGCTCATCGACGCTGTGGCTCTCATGGGTTTCAGAGGTGGTCTCTCCGTACGGAAGCATGTTGCGATCAGAGGGTTTAAGGCGAATGATAAATGCACTCGCAGGTAAAATCATAGCTGCAGAAACGGCCGCAAGTACGATGTATCCCGTACGCCAGCCTTGTTGCTCGATGACCAGCGTAATGACAGGGCTCAACAACAGCGTACAGAGAGAATTAACGCCCCAAGCAAGGCCGATGGCAAGACCGGACGATTTACTGAACCATTGGTCAATAACATCGGACATGCAGACGCCCGTTGTGAACGAAAAGCAGATGCCGATCACCGCAGCGGAGACGATGAACATCCAGACTTCGGTGTAGAACGCCATTGCGGCGCCGGCGGCAATAAGGACAAGTTCAACGCAAATATGCCACGGTTTGCCTATTACTTTTGGAATGAAACGACTCAAAAGTGGAAGTCCAAGTGCAAGGCCAAGAAGAATCGCAGTGAAATAGAAAGAGAAAGAGGTGTACTCAAAGCCCAGGTCTTCACATACTGGAGCAACGAATGAGCCGGCAATAATGCTATATGTGCCAGTCGTTCCGGCGGACATTAAGCCGAGCGCAATAACGACAATCCAAGCAAATACGCTGCTCTCGCGAGGACGGTCTTTTTCGGCTGGTGCGGTGAGAGCCATGGTCACTCCATTTCTATCGGCATTACATCCTATATGCCTACCGATAGGTATATAAACCAGGGGACTCTCCGTCAAGCATTAAGCGGAGAAAGGGAGTTCTTAACGTGCCGAACGGTAATTGGGCCCTTGCAAAATCGAGGTCTAATACTTTTCCAAGAAGTGAACGACCGTTTTTGGACCCCCGAACCATCGACATTTTTAGACGACAAACCCGCAGGATTTGGCTGGCAAAACCGCAAGAAATTGCATCTCGAAAGTGCCGATACTTCGGGGGTCCGTTTTCACTCGTTCACTTCTCGGGAAAAGTATTAGACCTCGATTTACAAGCCACTCAATGTGACAAAGGGACTGTCCCTTTGTCACATTATTCGGAGCGCAGGGCTTCCACGGGGTCCTTTTTGGATGCGCTGCGGGCTGGCAGCAGGCCAGCGACAACCGTCAGCAGCACCGAAATCGCGATGAGCACCAGCGCATCCTGCACGGGCAGGCTCATCAAATTGGGGACCTGTTTGGCAGCAAGCGCCCAGGCATTAACCGGGAAGCTCACGAGCACCACAACGACAATGGCAAAGATGCCGGCAATGAGGCCCTCGATAAAGGTCTCGGCGTTGAACACGTTTGCCACGTTGCGCTTCGACGCACCGATTGCGCGCAGGATGCCGATCTCCTTCTTGCGCTCCAGTACGCTGATGTAGGTGATGATGCCGATCATGATGGAGCTCACGACCAGGCTGATGCTCACGAACGCGATGAGCACCAAGCTGATGGTATTCACGATATCGGTCACCGAGCCCATGATGATGCCCATGTAGTCGGTGTACGAGATTGCCTGCTCGTCGTGGCCGGCGGCTTTGACCTGTTTGTTGTACGCATCGATATGGTCGAGTACGCGTTCCTTGGCCTCAAAGTCACGCGGGAAAATCTTAACCGAGATGGGGTCGGCCTCATCCGCATAGCCCAACGTGGTCAGATTGTTGTCGTAGGTGAGCTTCGACGCCTTCGCATAGCTCATCATGAGCGAGCTCAGGTCCTCGGCGTCCATGTTGAAATGGATAGCACGAGCAAAGGCACTCGCATCCACCTGCATGGCGCTCGCTAGGTTGGCAAAGCTCGACGACATCTGCGTGGCCATCTGGCCCATAAGTCCTGCTGCACCCGCCTTGAGCTGGGACGATACCGTCGTCGCAATCTGGTCGCTGATTGTCTTGGTCACCTGATCCATAGCCTGCTGCAGATACGGAGCCAGTTGCTTTTGCACATAGTCGGTCATCGCCTGCTGCAGGCGCTCGACCAGGGCATCGCCGCCGAGCGCTTTGAGCTGGGCTAGGATTTGCTGGGCCGCGGTATCACTCTCAAGATACGTCGAGAACGCGGCGGCGAGCTTCGACGCGTCCTTAAGATCCTCGGGCGACAACGCCTTAAACTGCTCCGACTGCAAAAATCCCTCAAACAGCTGGTTGGCAAGCGTTCCCACCTGCTGCATTTGCTCGGGTGTGAGTTCCAGGCCGTCAAAGATGCCCGAGAAATCTGGTGCCGGCGCTTTGGCCATAATGTCGCTGAAATCGATGTCCTTCCCAACGCCCGAAAGGTCAATGTCCAGCCCGGATAAGTCGATACCAGAAAGGTCCATACCGCCGGCAACACCCGAGAGCGCAGACGCATCGAACGAGAACGCGCTCTTCAGCGCTGCCTCGTCCACACTGAACATGCTGCCTAGATCAACTCCTTGTTTGGCCTCGCCCTGCAGTTCATCGAAAGACTTGCCCGTAAAGACATCCGTCTCGGGGTGGGCGAGCTGCTCCTGCACAATCTGCGAATCGGCGGCGCGCTCCATAAGCTGGCGAGTCAGCGCATGCGTGTAGGCAATGCCCGGGGACAACGCGCTCGCATTGGCTGTCTCGTTAGGTCGCACCACGCCCACAATGTGCACGTCGATACCGTCGGCAACCTTGGCTGCCATAAAGTCGGCGTCGCCAGACATGTCAGTCCACATGCCAGTCTCTTCGTTTTTGCGATAGGCATCGGCCGGCGACAACACCTTAAACGTGGTAGACAGCGCATCGTCGTAGGTAAAGTCGGCGCCGGTCTCGGGCGCTTCGACCCCACCGTCAGCCGCCATGGCGCTGTTAACCAGATCGTTGAGCTCATCGATATCCAGCGCACCGATGCTGTAGAGCGTGTAATCGCCCACCGTGCCGCGGCTCGAAAGCACCATTACGGCTTCGTTGGCAGACGTGGGCCAATGACCGGCGACAACATCGTACTGGCTGTCGAGCAGACTCTGGTCGTCAATCATCTCGTTAAAGACCGAGGTTCCCATGGATTCCATGCTCACCGTAGCCGCCGAGCTCGCGCCTCCGCTCATGGCCTCGGTCATGGCGTTGGGCACCAGCCGGACAGGCTTCTCATCGCCCTTGCCGGCACGATAGACAACCGGCGATATACCGTAGCCGTACTGAATGGCGTTGACCTCTTTGTCGATACCATCGCCGCCGTCGTCAAGCCATGCCTTAAAGCTCGTCATATCGTTGGACTTAACGCTTGCAAACATATCCTTTACAGCCGTGACCACGGGAATCTTATCGGTTCCCTGAGCCTTGCCGCCGGCACTGTCGTCGGACGAGTCCTCGCTCTTGGACATATCGTCATCCGCGGCCCCCTGCCCGCCCATCATGGACGACAGGTCGTAATCCTGCTTGGAGATCGTAAGCGGGTAACTCGAGAGCGTATCCTCCTCGACCTTTTTGATGTAATTGTTCACGCCATTGGAGAGCGCCAGGATTGCCGCAATACCGATAATTCCAATCGAACCTGCAAAGGCCGTCATGGCCGTACGGCCCTTTTTGGTCATAAGGTTTCGGGCAGAAAGCCCCAACGCCGTCACAAAGCTCATCGAGGTTTTGCGCGTAGGCTTGGCCTCACGGCGCGTGGCCTTGGCAACATCAAAAGGGTCGGAATCGTCGGTGATCTTGCCGTCCGCCAGGTTGACGATGCGCGTAGCGTACTGGTACGCCAGCTCGGGATTGTGCGTGACCATGATAACCAGGCGGTCGCGTGCCACGTCCTTGAGCAGATCCATGACCTGCACGGACGTTGTGGAATCCAAGGCACCGGTCGGCTCGTCTGCCAGCACGATCTCGGGGTCGTTGATCAGGGCACGGGCAATCGCCACGCGCTGCATCTGTCCACCCGAAAGCTGGCTCGGGCGCTTGTTAACGTGCTCGCCCAGGCCAACCGCCTCGAGCGCCTCGCGCGCACGCTGGCGGCGCTCGGCATGCCCCACACCCGTGAGCGTGAGCGCCAGCTCCACGTTTTCCAAAATGGTCTGATGCGGAATGAGGTTATAGCTTTGGAACACAAAGCCGATGCGGTTGTTGCGGTAGGCATCCCAATCGCGATCGTGAAAGTCCTTGGTCGAGATGCCGTCGATGAGCAGGTCGCCGGAATCGAAATGATCGAGTCCACCGATTACGTTGAGCATTGTGGTTTTGCCCGAGCCCGAGGGACCCAGAATGGCCACGAACTCGTTATCGCGAAAAGCCAGGCTCACGTTATCGAGCGCCACCTGCGTAAACGACTGTGTGACGTACCTTTTGCAAATACCTTTGAGCTCCAACATGGACGGCAACCTCTCCCACGCGGACGCACTTGCCCGCTCTCCCCCGCCGTTCGTATTCGACGCGTTTGTCCTACTCTATCCCCATTTTTTGCCGGAGCCAGTGAGGAATGTAACGAAGCACGCCAAAAAACGAACGGGACGACGCCCAAAAGAAGAGGTCCCGAGCGGGACCTCTGTATGGTGGAGATTATCTTGAAAGGCAGCGGACTACTCCGCACAGCGGCGCGCGATCCTCGCCATGCTTTACGCGTTTTCTGCTGCTCGCTATTCGCAATCGCCTGGTCGATAAGCTTGTCGAGCGCTGCGCGCTGCTCAGCGGAGCTGATGGCTCCCACGATTGGATCCCCTACGATGTTGCCATTCTGATCGATGACATACGTTGTCGGGAACGAGAACAAATTTGACGTAAACTTACCGGCCTCGCTATCCGACTTGAACCAGATGTTCTTATATGTCACGCCCTTCTTGCTCAGCACGTCCTTGGCATCTGCGATCTCGCCCTTGTTGCCATCGAGCGTAAAGGAATTGACGCCCACGACCTGGCCGCCCTTCTCGGCAAGCTCCTGATTCAGCTTCTCAAGATCGCCCAGCTCGCCCACGCACGGCTTGCAAGTAGTGAACCAGAAGTTCATGACGGTGACCTTGTTCTTAGAGAACAGCTCGTCGCTGTTCACGTCGTTGCCATCCAGGTCCTTGCCCGTAAAGCTGGGGAACTTCGTCGCCTCGCTCGAAGCATTGGCACCAGCCGTCATGCCAGCGGTCGAAGCGTCGACGCTCTCGCCTGAGCTCGGCGTGCTTCCACAGCCGGGGAACTCCTTCTCCAGGCTCTCGAGCTTGTCCTCGATCTCCTTGATCTGCTGTGCACCGGCCTTGAGCGTCTTGAGCTCATCCGCCGTGAACTCATCCTTGGCGCCGTCGATGGTCTTGAGCAGGAAATCGCCGTAATTGCTGCCGTCCTCAATCATTGCCGAGTCTTTATTTGCCGCATTGAATACCTTTTCCCACAGCGCGTTATCACTCGAAAAGATCTCGTTCTCCTTCTGCATGAGCTTCGCATACAGCTCGGCGGCCTCGTCGGCATTGGCCGGCTTCTGCGCAGTGAGTTCTGCGATCTTAGGATCGGAGCTCGCAGATTCGCTCGCATTGCCACTGGGCGCCGAACACGCCACAAGGCACAAGGCCAATACTGGCACCATAAACAGGGCCGCAATCTTAGAAAGCTTCATGGTCATTCCTCCGTTTTGTCGAAGCTTGTTTACTTTTTATCGGCGGTCAAGGGGAGCTTTTCCGCCGACACATCCAGGCCATAGCGATAGCTGATGGCGTCGACGGGACAGACCCCGATGCACTTTCCGCACCGGATACATTCGGCATGATTGGGCGCGCGGACCACATCAACGTCCATCTGACAAACCTTTGAGCACTTGCCGCACGAGACACATTTGCATGCGTCAACCCGAATCCCCAGTAGGGACACCCTATTCATGAGCGCATAGAATGCGCCGAGTGGACAAATCCATTTGCAGAAGGGGCGGTAGAACAAAACGCTCAGCACTACCACGGCAATGAGAACGGCAAGTTTCCAAGTAAAGAGCTGTCCCAACGCAGATCGAATGCCGGCATTGGCAATGGCCAGAGGAATGGCGCCCTCGAGCACACCCTGCGGACAGATGTACTTACAAAAGAACGGGTCGCCCATGCCCACGTCGTTAACCACCAAGACGGGCAGCAGCACCACGGCAAACAACAGCACGACGTACTTGATGTACGTGAGCGGCTTGAGCTTTTTCGTGGAGAACTTTTTGCCGGGAATCTTATGAAGCAGCTCCTGAAGCCAGCCAAACGGGCACAGAAAGCCGCATACAAAGCGTCCCAGCAGCACGCCGAGCAAAATGAGCGTACCGGTAACGTAGTAGGAGAAGTTGAACTTAGATGAACCTACCACCGACTGGAACGACCCAATGGGGCACGCACCCGATGCCGCGGGACACGAATAGCAATTAAGTCCAGGTACGCAGACCGTTTTTCCCGCGCCCTGATAGATGCCGCCTTTGGCAAAGTTTGGCAGGTGAATGTTGGTAATAAGTGTTGCCGCCGCCTGAATGAATCCGCGAAATCGGGCCAAAACATGCGACGCAGTGTTTTCTCTTTTATCCAATTCCGATACACTCCAAGCACAGCCTAATCGCCTTGGCCAGCACGGCATCCGCCTCGCCACGCATAACGCCAAAGCACACCATGGCAATTCCGACGATCAACAAAGCGACCTGTACCACGGGTTTTACCGCTTTGAACAACCTGACCACTCCTTTCGTTACGCGACCATTGGACCATATCGGCTATAAAATCCGTGTTAAGCGCGATTTGAAATGTGCAAGGAGACTGTTATGCGTATTTTGATCGTCGAGGACGAGCAGGCGCTGTGTGACGCAATCGCGCGCAGCTTGCGAAACTTGGCGTACAGCGTCGACTGCTGTCACGACGGACAGGAGGCGCTCGACCTACTGGACGTTGAGGCCTTCGACCTCGTGGTACTCGACCTCAACCTTCCCCGTATCGACGGCATGACCGTACTCAGGGAACTTAGGAAAACTGACTGCGAGACCAAGGTACTGATTCTGTCCGCACGTGGCGGAGTATCCGATAAAGTCGCCGGACTCGATGCCGGCGCCAACGATTACCTCACCAAGCCGTTTCATCTGGACGAGCTTGCGGCAAGGATTCGCAGCCTTACCCTCAGACGCTTTACACAAAGCGGCATAGTTTTAACCTGCGGAAAGCTCCGCTTTGACACCAAGGCGCGCATCGCTTCTGTGGACAGCGAGGCTTTATCTCTTACGCGCAAGGAAACGGGAATCTTGGAATACCTGATGCTTAATCAGGGGCGTCCGATAAGTCAAGAGGAGCTTATCGAGCACGTTTGGGATAGCAGCGTGAACAGCTTTAGCAACGCAACCCGCGTTCACATCTCGTCGCTCCGAAAAAAGTTGCGCAGCGCTTTGGGATACGACCCGATTCGCAATCGGATTGGAGAGGGCTACGTTATGGAGGATAGCGAATGAAAAGGCTTTCGCTGCAATGGCGCATAACGATCATGACGGCGCTGCTGACGTGTGCGGCGTGCGTGCTGACGAACTGCCTGGTCGGCTATACGGGCATGCGCTATATGGATGCCATCGGCAGTGACATCTCGGCCTTTAACGCTGCCGGCGCGGATTCGCCCCAGGTGTTCGACCCAACGAAAGCGACCCCCGATGACAAGGTCACGATCGTCGTAAACGACGCACAGGAATCTTTTGGCACGACAGCTTGGTACATCACGGCTGGAGTCACACTCCTTGGCGGCGTGCTGGCATACTTTGTGAGCGGCCGTGCACTCAAACCGCTACGGGCTTTTGCAGCCCAGGTTGAGCGCGTGCAGCCTGACAACCTAAGCGAAATCAGACTCAGTGAAGATGTGCCCACCGAGCTACAACGATGCAGCGCCTCTTTCAACGACATGATCGCCCGTCTTGGCGAAGGGTTCTCTGCACAGCGTCAGTTTACCGGCAACGCCGCACACGAGCTGCGCACCCCGCTCGCCCTTATGCAAGCACAGATTGAACTATTCATCTCCGAGCACTCCGGTTTGCAACCCGAAACAGCCGAGCTGCTCGGCCTGCTACAAGAACAAACCGAGCGCATGTCTCGAATGGCCAAGGTATTGCTCGAGATGAGTGAGCTCCGCAGCGTCCCTTGCGAGGACGATGTGGAACTTGGTCCTTTATCCGAAGAGGCCCTCACCGACCTTGCGCCACTTGCCGAAAATAAGGGCATAGCCCTCAATTGTGCTGGAGACGCTTTAGTAATCGGGAGCGACACGCTCCTCTATCGGCTGGTGTTTAACCTGGTCGAAAATGCCATCCGTTACAGCCGCACCGGCTCGACTGTCAACGTCTCCATCTGCGACAACGACAGCCATGTGTTCCTGCGAGTCGAGGACCAGGGCCCGGGAATACCCAAGCAGTACCGTGAGAGCATCTTCCAGCCGTTCTTTCGTCTAGACACATCCCGCAGCAGGGCATATGGCGGCGCAGGACTCGGACTAGCGCTCGTTTGGGAGATTGCAGCGCTTCACGGTGGCACGGTAGAGGTCGAAACAAGTTCCGAGAACGGGACCGTGATGCTCGTGACCCTCTCAAAGGGGGCCACCACGTGATCCGACTGTCCAGGAATCCCACTCGACATTGTGAAACGCGTCCCAAAACTTGGACATGAGAAATGGGAGACAGTTCGCATCTATGCCGAGGACGAAGTCCTGGCGGGGATTCAGGATGCGCAGAGGAAGCTTACGGCAGAAAACCCCGACAGAGTCGTGACCGTCGGCGGCAACTGTATGGTGTCGCTTGCCCTCTTCGATTACCTGCACGGGAAATACGAGAACGTTGGAATCGTCTGGATCTATGCGCATCCGGATGTATCCACGCTGAATGATGGCTACCCCAACGCTCACGCCATGGTACTTGGCAGCCTTTTGGAACAGGGTGCACCGCAACTCGTTTCGCGGATGCGGCATCCGGTGTTTAAGCCGAGCGATCTCCTGCATGTCGGGCTACAGCAGCTCCACGACTATCAGGAGGTTTGCTTAAACAAGCATAGGTGTTGCGGTTTTAGCCGATGTCCTCATGGAGGAAAACGACATGCTGGGTCTGTCTGATTAAAGTCCAACAGTTTCCATGAGGCATCTAGCGCGGTAAAAGCTAAAGACACGGGAGGCCCCAAACTGTCAACCATCTTTACGGATGCAAGGGAAACGGGCAAGACAGCCCCCCTCTCGCTCCTATCCGAAACGGCGCTTGAACACGGCTGGATTGCAGCGAATGTCTCCGCCATGCTCGGCATGCTCGAAGATATCATCGAGCACACAAAGGAGGCCGCAGGCCGTTACCTCTCGCAGCCCCATACACGCGTGAGCGGAGTTCAAGTTGGGCAGCGGGGCGGTTTAGCGCGCCAATATAATCAAATCGTGCACTTCCATAGCCTCTCGTCTACGTGGTGTACCGTCGTCTCCCCTTTTATCAGAGTTGGGCGATTTTCAGGCACCCGAGCTGAACTCAAATTGAACTCAACGATGCCTTATCGGTCGAGGGCGTCCTAGCGAGAATATACAGAGGCGCACATTTCGCAGGGAACCTCCCATTCGTTATCATATCGGGATGCTGTCAAGGCAGCGTCAATGCGTTCGACCTACACCTTCTCGCTTTTCGAGGCCTCGTCTGCAAGACCATCGGAATCGATACGGAATCGATCGGCATACCATTCATCCGAAGCAATCACCTTATGGAGCATCTGGAGATGCAGGTCGACATAGTGGCAGAACGCCTTGCCGCATTCCACGAGAGGCGCATTGTTTCTCTCGTTGGGCTCGGCTCCAAAATTAAACTCGACCTCATAGCCCTCCCCAGGCACACCCATGCTCGGCAGAATATCAATGGAGAAGTGGACGAATCCAGACGTCACCTTGTATACATCTTTTACCTTTGGATCGAACTTCTCGAGTAAGTCTTGAAGTCTTCCATCGGACATCTTCTCACCCGAGAAATCTTTCAGCTTGTTCACAGGCACACCTTGAAACACCTGCTTGAGAAAGTCATCCTGGTCTTCGGCGGCGAATAATGCGAATGTCCGCAGGCAGACTCCAACCTGTGCGCGGAGAAGCTGGGCGACGCAAACAAGATTCCTCGACTCGAGCATGGAGATGAATCCGTCTATCAGTCTCATCGCATACTCAGAGGAGGATGCCAGATATAGATCCCATTGGGTAAAGTCGCCGTTCATGAAGGGAATCACTGCATTGCGCTTGGCGACTCTCAAGGCACTCAGGCTTTGTTCTATTTTCTCAGCTTCTTGTTTGAACTGTTCGCTATCCAAAATGCCCCCAAATGCCGGCTTCTCAACAAATCAAAAAGGCAAAAGAGACAGAGATTAGGTTCCTGCTCCACTGAACCCGCGTTTCCAGTCGAGACACTCCTCCTCGAAGATCTCCCCAGAGTCCCGTCTCTCGCGCCCCTCACGGAACTGTCCATATCAGTGTAGCCAATCCAAGCACAGCCCCACCGCACGGCCCAGTCGCTTCCGGTCCTGCGTGACCCCGTGAAGGCGGAAGGGCGTGGTTGTCGTCATCGCGTTCCTTTCTCCTCGTACCTTTTTGGGCATGCGTCACGGGCCCCCGCGCGGCGCTGAGAGCGAATCGGCGCAGGCTTGGGGCCAGTTGCGTAGAGGTTGAGGTTCGGGTTTCGCCGGCTTACGCAGCTTGGCGGGCAGAGCGCCCGGGCTCGCTGCGCCTAGGGCGCGGCGGGATCCGCGACGCCGGAGGTGTCGATCTCGCCCAGATTGGCGAGCTGGCTGATGAACGGGATACTCTCGTGTTCGTCCACCTCGACGCCGCCGAGCACGATGGTGCTGTCGCGCGTGTCGATGTGGGTTGTGAACACGGCCGGGTCGAAGCCCGAAGCGATAAAGCCAATGCCCGCGAGGACAACACCCGCGGCAACGAGCCCGCCCGCCACGGCGAGGTAGATCTTCTTCGCGCTGGTCATGGTACTCACTCCTTTCTACGCTGCGAGGTGCGCGGCAGCGCCGCCTTTCTCGCCCCTGTTCTTCCAGAAGGGCGAGGCGGCCTTCCTCGCCCAGAGCGCCGAGAGGCGCGCAATTTGTTTTGAGGCGGCCCAAGCGCCAGCACCAACGAAGAGAGCCACGCCGACGAGGCCGAGCCCCACGCCCGCCGAGGCGAGGGCGTACGGGAAGTGACCGATGGTGACGCCGCTTACGGCAAGCAGGAGCCCAACTATGCCCGCGCCCCCGAGTGCCGCCGCGACGATCCACACGCAGAGCGCCAGCACCCAGATGCAGATATAGACCGTGACGGCCACGGCGGCGAAGGCGGCGAGCAGCGGCACCCACACCGGGGAGCCCACGATGGCCAGCACCCACAGCAGCGCGGTGCTGCGCCGGCGCGTCCTCGCGATTGCGCGCGGCACGGCGGGCAGGTCGTCGAGCGTGGCCTCCGCCACCTCGCCGGGCGTGCCCATGGCGGCCACGGCCTCCTCCTCGCTCATACCGTCCTCCATGCGGTCGGCGATGGCCTCCGCGTAGAAAGCCTTGGTCTCCTCCACCTGCTCGGCCGGAAGGCAGGAGAGCAGCTCGCCCAGCCGGCCCAGGAACTCATCGCGCGTCATGGTGCGCCTCCTCAACGTATGCGTAAATCTCCCGTACGGACGGCCACTCGGCCAGGAACTCCTCGATGCGCGCTCGCCCGTCGTCCGTGATGCGGTAGTACCGGCGCAGCCGCCCGTTGTGCTCGGCGGAGCGCGCCGTGATGCATCCGGCCTTCTCCAGGCGCTTGAGCAGCGGGTAGAGCGTCGACTCCGTGAGCCCCATGCTCGCCGGTACGTCCTTCACAATCTGGTAGCCGTAGGACTCCTCGCCGGAGACGGCCGCGAGCACGCAGGCCTCCAGGAAGCCGCGCTTCATCTGTGCCTCCATCCGCACACCTCCTCTCGTCATATGCTATGCTATACACACTATACGATGCAAGGTATTAGACGTCAACTCTCATCGCGAAGATTCTCCGGCCCCTGCGCGCTGCGAACGTGATATCGCGGGGCGGTTGGCATTATGCATGAAACGTCAAGTAACGCTCTTTTGATCCACTTCCACTCGGCCCCATATGCCCTGTACAACACCCCCCTTCAACCTTGGGTTCAAGGGAGCCGCTAGGCTGGGCGTGCCGGACGGTAAGGTCCTGGACGCGATGGTGGACTTCTCCGATGCCATAGGGGTCATGGGTCTACGCCGATGGAGGCCCACGCACGCGGCAGGGCTCGCCCGTCACCGCTGGTCGCCGGACGGTCCCCACGCCCCGCTCGCCAACGCGCAGGCGACAGCAGCAGTCCAGCGCTAGCTGGAGACGCCGGAATGCCCAGAAGATGCGTTTCCCATCACTGCGACAGAGCTTTTTGCAGGGGTGGCAATTTTTCCTAATATCGAGGTCAGCTTGGCTTCGGTAGCCACCTTGAGAGCATCGCCAATAGACTCTTCCTTTATGCGTTCGACATAATCGTAGGCAATGCCCAACAATTCCAGTCCCGAGCAACAGGAGTACAATTGTCGCTATAGTTGCCAGCTGTTGGGAGATGGAAGATGGACTGCGATGGCTACCCGCGCATTCCCATGCCGTTGATGTGCACTGCCTTTGTGCCGGGCCAGATTGACGCTGCGGTTGCAGGCATTTCCGACCCCGATTCACGCACCATCGCCACGGCAGAAGCGCTGTACTTTCGCGGACAGGCCACGCTCGCCGCCGAGACAGCACGCCCCTATCTTGACGCCACCGACCCCGCACTGCGCTATTCCGCATGCTTTATCTGCGGATATGCCAGTCTGTCGCTCAACCGTATCGCCGACGCCCGCCGGTGCCTTGCTGGCATCCTCGATACGCCGGCCGACGAGGAATCGTCCGCCATCCACGCCATGCATATCCTGTTCGCCTCCGCCGCGAGCGTCCTGTTGCACTTGCCTTCCCCGTATTCTGCCGAAGAGTTTTATCCGCTTGCGGCACATCTGCCCGAAGGCCTGCGCCTGTTCGCCAGCTACGTGATGGCGCATGCCCTGTACCTGCGCGGCGAATATGGCCGCAGTCTAGGTATGGCGGAAAACGCCCTGATCATGAAACAGGGAAGCTATCCGATCTCGGAACTGTTCCTGCACCTGTCGGCTTCCATGGCCTGCATGAGTCTCAAAGACGTCGACGCCGCAAAGGCACACTTCGGAGCCGCTTGGGACATTGCGCGTCCCGACGGCCTTATCGAGCTCATTGGCGAGCACCACGGCCTTTTGCAGGGGCTTATCGAGGCATGCTTAAAATCGCAATACCCCGACGATTTCGCTCGCATCATCGAGATCACGTATCGATTCAGCTACGGCTGGCGGCGCATCCACAACCCCGATTCGGGCGAGGACGTGGCCGACGATCTAACGACCACGGAGTTCACCATGGCCATGCTCGCCTGCCGTGGGTGGACCAACGCCGAAATCGCACGCCATATGGGCGTGTCGCCGGGCACCGTTAAAAACCGCCTATCCGGCGTATACGCAAAGCTTGGCATCGGCACACGCGCCGAGCTGGTCGCGCATATGTTGCGTTAGCGACCGGGCTGGCAAGCGCATCGAACGCGTTCTGGAACCCGGCGCTTCGCTCGATCAATTTGGACATTTTGGCCATCGAACGGCACTACCGCCACGAAGCGCCTTCTCGCAAAATTGGATTATTTCCACCGATATTTGCGGGATGGGAGCCCAAGATGCTTGATCGCCGTTCGTTACTTGTTGCCGGAGCGTCCTCGCTAGCGAGCATTATGTTGCCTCGCATGCCGGGAAGCGAAAATGCCTTCCTGCTGCCGTTCGCGCCCACCGCGGCCTATGCCGACGAAGAAGGTCCCTTTAAGGTGCTCGTTCTCTCGCGCACCATGTTTGGTGTGGTCGTGGTCGACGTCGCCAACAAGAATGCGCCCATCGCAGGTGCCCAGGTCACGCTCACATCACGCTATGCCGCAGGCAAGCAGCTCACCGCCACGACCGACGACGAAGGCACGGCCATCTTTGAGGTCGCGCCGCTTTCGGAAGGCTACGTGGACGAGGCAACGCTCCTTGACGCGTACGACTTTAACGGCGGCATCTCCATTAGTATGGCGGGCTACCGTGATGTCGAGATTCCCCTTGCGCGCATTCAGGGCGGCACCGCCATAACCGCGCCCACGCGTCCGCTTTCCGACGGCGAGCCGTACTTCCGCCAGCTCACATTCGACGAATGGGACATCCAGTACGCTGAAGCCACGTTTATGGCATTGCCGAAAGACGACACGGCAAACGAGCAGCCCGATACGCACGCCTTTACCGTTCAGGCACATCTGCCACAGGGCGGACAGGCAACGCTGCGCATCAACAAAGTGACGTCTGCCGCGGGCAGCTCACCCGAAACCGTCACGCAGATCGGTCAGATCAAGGCCAGCGCATCGGGCGCGGATAATCTGGCGACGTTCACACTCGAAGACATGTTTCTCGACGCGGCATCGGGCCTTCTGGAAGAAGGGTGCAAACTGCGCTTTGTCCTCGACTATCAGGGCAAAACCTACACGCTTTCATCCCCTATGGCCGTTGTCACCGCGCCGGCCGCAAAGGCGGAATCGGGCTCGACCACCATCATTCCCACCACCATGGACCAAGAGATCACTCCGTTTGATTTCCCCGCGGCGTTTCCCGGCATCGGCGGCAATAAGTTCACGTGCTGGATACCCACATTTCCGATCCTCTTTGATTTCTCGTTTGCTGGATACGTGCTGTTTGGCGGAGGATACAAACCAGCCAGCTATATGAACGATTCGGGCAATCCAGATCCAGAGTACTGGAAGAAATCACCGCGCGAGTCGGGTGCCAAGCAGGCAAACCACTACCTCGACGAGATGGAGGGGAAGTGGAATCAGTACAAGAGCATGAGTGCCGGTTCGGGCACCGACCCAAGAAACACCAAGCTCCTTCGCCACCATTGCACGCTGCTGTTCACGATGGATATCGCCACACAGCTGTACGGCTCGCTCGCCTACGATTGGGTGGGCAAAACCTGGAGTGACAACAACGGCCCCGCATACGGCAATATTAAGGCCCTCTTCCAGGTAAGAACCGACCTCAACTGGACCGAACAGTTTACCCTAGGACCGGTGCCGTTTTTCCTAAACGTCAACCCCTGGGTGCTGGCAAAACTGGCGCTCGCCGTGGGCGCCCACACACACGGTAGCGGCGCAGCGTTTTTCAAAAACATATCGCTCGACTATTCCAACACCTCGGGCTCATTCACCATCCAGATCGGGCTTGCCGTCACCTTTGGCGCCGGCGTTGCAGGCGTCGCCTCGTCTGCCGTGCGCGGCGCCGCGTCCCTCACGTTGTTCATTGGGTACGAGAAGGCGGATGGACACCAGCTTCCGCGACTGCGCGTAGGTGCAGACGTCGATGTCGATGTGATACTCCAGTTCGTAATGTTCAAGTGGACCACCAAGGCTTGGTCGGGGTCGTGGCCCACGCTCCTCGATTCGTGGAATATGTCGGTGAACAATGGCAACCAGTATGTGCTCCAGCGCTCTGAGCTCGCATTGGGTGGAGATACGCCTTACACATTGGATGCCCGCTTCGGCACGGCCGGCGACATCAAGGCGGGCGGCGTGCCGCAATTTATCGCATCGGCCACCATCGTCACCAACGCCGAGCTGCTCGCACGCGCCGAGGTTAAGGCCACTGCCGTAAACGCCGCGCCTGTCGTGCGCGATTGGGACCGGGCGGTCACGCGCATTGAGCTCGAGGCAGACGCGGAGAGCGACGACACGGGACAGATCGAGCATTTCGTCCATGCACTGGTAGAGAACGACGAAAACGCCGCGCCGATGTATGAGTACGCCTACATCGGTCAGGCAACGAACGCCGTTGCGGACCCCAACGCCAATTCTGCCGGCGTGTCAGAGGACGAGCGTGGCGGCATAAAACCCTCGAGCGACAACGTGCTGTTTGCTGGCGTGCTCAGCGAAGCTCACATGAAGCTGGCAATGATTGCCGGCGTAGAATGCCTGTTCCGTATCGCCTCGGTGCGCTACGGCGACAATGGCCGCTCGCGCCTGGTGGTGCACACAAAGGCAAACGGCACGTGGTCCGCTCCCACGCCCGTGGACTTCCCCCTTGGGTTTGGCGAGGGCGACGTGGGGCGCGACGGCATATTCGATTACGACTTCGACGTGGTGGAATATACAGACGGGAGGGAAAACCAGGACGCCTACGTGCTGCTGGTCTCGGGCGAGCGCCCCGCCGGCGACAACACCCTTTTCGATACGGCGAGCACATCCGGCATACTGTCCGTTGTGCGCCTGCACATAAGCAACGACGGAGTTCGCGTGATATCGCACACGTCGTGGCGCAGCATCTCGCGCGGCCGCCTTCAGGAGGATGGCTACCATTGCCTGCAGTGCCCGCGCATCACGGTAGGCAAGACGCTGGTCGACGGACGCCTGTCGGGTGCCTACCTCCACCGCCGCGGAACCACCGCAGAAAAGGCGCTCGGCAGCGAGGCCGAGGTTGCGCTGGAATGCTTTACCCTGTGGTCGGACGTTTCGGGCGACAGCCTGACGTTCCGCCAAGTTCTCCGCTTTCCGCAAGCACCGTCGAGTATCGAGCTGGGCGAACCCGAGAATATCAACGGCAAAATGGTAGTGCCCGTTGCGTACGAGACCGCAGACGGTTGCGGCTGCGCATCGTACGCCGTGATTGGCCAGTCCATTGCGGGCTGGGGCGTTATGCCACCAGACGCCACGGTACCCCATGCGGTGCCGTGGCCACAACATTCGGGCTTTTTGGCAACCGTCAACGAGCAACTGCAGCATATTACTTGGACGCGAGGCGCATCGGCATTTGCAACGCAGCCCGTGGGTGCCGCAGGCTGTGGCCCGGCATCGTTTAGCGTGAGCAACAACGGCAGGTGCGTGCTCTATGTAGAGAACACCGATGGCAAGGTGGGACAAACCTACGACGAAGAAGGCAACCCGGTAGCAGTGATGGGCAAGCACTTCCGCATCTTCGCCAGCACCTTGGCAGGTGATCTGTTCACGGAGCCGTTCGTGATGTGCGAGCTGGACCATCCCGTCGATCAGATAACGACATTTTTGACGTCGGGAGGCATGCTCTCCGCGCTCGCCACGCACATTGTGAGTGCCGAGCAGAGCGAGGCAGAGCTGCACGGCATCGAAGTGCCTTTGGTGGCATGTGCCACTCCGACGGGCGCGGTCGCTACCTCGGGCGCGGTGGTGCCCGGAGCAGCAGGCGAATCCTTCATGGTCACGGTTCGAAACGACGGCAACACCTTGCTGACCGCCGGCACGATCGATCTGTACCGAGAGGGCTCCAGCCAGCCGTTCTCCAGCGCATCCATCGGATTCGGAGCGAACGCGCGCATGGCTTCGATCTACGATCCAGAGCTTGCCGAGGACGCTTCGGCCAACGACATGGCACACGTGAAGTACGCGCTCGAGGCGCTGGGCGCACGTTTTGCGACGCACCCGCTGGTTGCCGACAATGGAAACGCCGTGCTGGCACCAGGCTGCACGGCACAGTTCCGCATGAGCTTCGCCATCCCCGAGTGTTGGAGCGACGAAGTGGGCAAACGCGTAACGCTGTATGCGAAAGCGCGTGATCTGGTGGCGCTCGATCCCGTAACGCTCGAGGAAATTCGACCAGGCGCAAACTCGGCGCTGAGTGCCGTACTGCACGAGCTTCATGTGCCCGACGCGGCATGCGAACGCTCAGAAGTTCAGGTCGGCGTATGCGATAGCGCGGATGCGACAGGACTTCACGACGCCCCGATGACGGCAGACGGCGATGGTGACTCGAGTGGCGGCGGTACCGACAAGGGCGGCGGCTCCGGCGGAAGTAACTCCGGCAGTGGCAAGGACCACGGCAATAACAAGCGCTCCGGAAAAGCGGGCGCGCTTGCGGGCACGGGCGATGTCAACGCTCCCCTTACGGCAGCCGCTGCAGCACTCGCCGCGGCAGGCGCCGGCCTCGTCGCCTACAGCGCCCGCCGCACGGCGCTCGAAACCGACACCGCAAATGGGGTCAATTCGGATAGGCCTCGCTAGCTCCTAGTTACTTTTGTGAGAGACGCCGACTCGGCTCATCGGACATCAAAATGGGCTGGTTCTGGATACCCAGAGCCGGCCCATTGCGCATTAGATGTCGCCAGCGGAGTCGAGTTCTGCCTCGAGCTTGGCACGGCGTCTTTTCGCCGTGAAAAACGTTGCACACAGGACAGCAAACGTGGCCGCGAAAATCGTCGTACCGCAGAACACGCCCGTGGCCAGGTTCGCCAACCAAAAGACGTTTTCGAGCGGCACGATCTGCGCCTCAGCGATACAGCGCATTGCGGCAATAACAAGCGCGAACGCGGCGCCGCTAAGACCGCTGACAAGCAGGAAATATCCAACAGGAAGATGCTCGGTTTGCCCAAAACGATTGGTATCGACATAGCCCTTCCGCGTTTGCAGTCCTGCGCAAATCAACATCACGAGAATGAGCCACAAATACATGGCTGCCTCGAACGGCGTTGCAAAGCCATGCGGCATTTCACTGGCGTCGCTGTGAACCCACGCAACCTGTCGAGCTATAAACTGGTAGAAAAAGATCATCAACATGCCAAACGAAAGCAGCACGAAACCAATCTTGTAGATCTTCGCGCTCTCAGCCTCCAGGCGCTCATCCTTTGGACCGGCATATTCACGCCACTTTTGCACGAGTTTTAAATCTTCAAATTTCATAGCGAACTCCTAAAGAGCGTCAGGGTCGACGTTGCTCTCGTCTTCCCAAAACAAGTCGTTCAACGTAACGCGTAGCGCTTTACAGATTGCCACGCACAAATTGAGCGTGGGGTTGTAGCCGCCCGCCTCGATAAGGCCGATGGTTTGGCGCGTAACGCCCACGGCTTGGGCTAAGTCAGCTTGCGAAAGGCCAGCCGCCGCGCGTGCCGCCTTCATGCGTAGGTTCTTTTTGCCCGGCATGGAGTTCCTTTCGTAAATGTGGACAGATATCCGTTGCAACATGATAGAAATATATTGCATCCTTCACAAGATGTCAACTATATCTGTCATTATGGAAACCATGTTCGCCATCCCCATGTGGACATAACAATCTCGATTCGCTATTCAAACTTACTCGGACAGAACCGACTCGGTTTTGTCCGAGTAAACGTGATTGATAGTCGATCGCTGTGCCCGCTCGTGCAATCAGCATCATTCGATTTTGTTTAGTAAAACTAGGTCCCTATTAAATAAAATTCGTTTGTATCCAAATTTGTTTAACAATGCCGCGTTACCACTAAACACTATACCCGTTAATCCGAACGATTGTTCGATGGATTTCGTGTTGGGTGGAATCGTCTGTGGGCTGGGCTATGCTACCTTGACTAACTATATGACTTAAACGCAGCAAAGGAGCACCGAGAGAGCGAGTATGGCAAAAAACACCGCAAACTATGGTAACGACAGTATCCGCCAGCTCAAGGACGAGGAGCGCGTACGCCTGCGCCCCGCCGTCATCTTTGGCTCGGACGGACTCGACGGTTGCGCGCATGCCGCCTTCGAGATCCTGTCCAACGCCGTTGACGAGGCGCGCCAGGGCTACGGCAAGCTCATCACCCTCACCGCCTTTCGCGATGGCTCTATTCAGGTAGAGGACAATGGCCGTGGCTGCCCGCTCGACTGGAACCCTTCCGAGAAGCGCTTTAACTGGGAGCTCGTCTTCTGCGAGCTCTACGCCGGCGGCAAGTACAACAACAACCAGGGCGGCGACTACGACTTCTCGCTCGGCACCAACGGCCTGGGCTCGTGCGCGACCCAGTACGCTTCCGAGTACATGGACGTCACCGTCTGGCGCGACGGCAACAAGTACTCCCTGCACTTTAAGAAAGGCAAGGTCGTCGGCGCCAAGAAGAAGGCACTCGAGATTGAGCCCAGCGACGAGAACCGCACCGGCACCACCATCAAGTGGCGCCCCGATCTTGAGGTCTTTACCTCGATTAGCATTCCCCACGACTGGTATCGCGAGACCATGCGCCGTCAGGCCGTGGTCAACGCCAGCGTGACCTTCCGCCTGCGCATCGAGGGCGACGATGGCGAGTTTTCCGAAGAGGATTTTTGCTATCCCAAGGGCATCGAGGACTACGTGCTCGAGAAGGTCGGTACCGACTACCTTACCGAGCCCTTCTTTATCGAGGCCGACCGTCGCGGTCGCGATCGCGAGGACCTGCCCGATTACAACGTAAAAATCACTGCTTGCATGTGCTTCTCGCGCACTTTCATGATGCAGGAGTACTACCACAATTCCTCCTGGCTCGAGAACGGCGGTTCGCCCGAGAAGGCGGCCCGCAGTGCTCTGACCAGCGCCATCGACGCCTACATCAAGCAACAGGGCAAGTACAACAAAAACGAGAGCGGCATCAAATGGCAGGACGTCCAGGACTGCCTGGTACTGGTGACCAACTGCTTCTCCACCCAGACGTCCTACGAAAACCAGACCAAGAAGGCTATCAATAACCGCTTTATCCAGCAGGCCATGACCGCCTTCTTTAAGGAGCGTCTCTCGACCTATTTGATCGAGAACAAAGACGCCGCCAACAAGATTGTGGAGCAGGTGCTCATCAACAAGCGCTCGCGTGAGAACGCCGAGAAGACCCGCCAGAGCATCAAAACCAACCTGCAGCAGAAGACCGACATGGCCAACCGCGTGCAGAAGTTCATCGACTGCCGTTCCAAGGACAAAAACCGTCGCGAGATCTACATCGTAGAGGGCGACTCGGCAGCTGGCGCCATCCGAACGTCGCGCGACGCCGAGTTCCAGGGCGTTATGCCCGTCCGCGGCAAGATCCTCAACTGCCTAAAGGAGGACTACCCGCGCATCTTTAAGTCCGACATCATCATGGACCTTATGCGCGTGCTGGGCTGCGGCGTGGAGATCAAGGACAAGCGCATCAAGAACCTCGGTGCCTTTGACCTGGACAACCTCAACTGGAACAAAGTCATCATCTGTACGGACGCCGACGTCGACGGCTATCACATCCGCACGCTCGTGCTCACCATGCTCTACCGCCTGGTGCCCACGCTTATCGACGAAGGTTATGTGTATATCGCCGAATCGCCGCTCTACGAGATCAACTGCAAAGAGAAGACCTACTTTGCCTACACCGAGCTCGAGAAAAACGGCATCCTCAAGGAAATCGGCGACCAGAAGTGCTCTATCAACCGCTCCAAGGGTCTTGGTGAGAACGACCCGGACATGATGTGGCTCACCACTATGAATCCCGAGACGCGCCGCCTGATCAAGGTGGAGCCCGAGGACGTCACCAAGATGGAAACCATGTTCAACCTTTTGCTGGGCAACGACGAGGCGGGCCGCAAGCGCCATATCTCCGAGCACGGCAAGGAATACCTGGACCAGCTGGACCTGCAGTAGCAGCAAATCGATAACGACGGCCTATAAGAAGTTCAAGAGGAAATCGTGGCAAAGAAGAAGACGAAGAACCAGCCAAAGAAAAAGCAGGTCAACGCCGAGAACGTCATCGGCCTGCACTCCGAGGTCACCGACCAGCCGATTACGCAGACGCTCGAGGTCAACTACATGCCCTACGCTATGAGCGTCAACGTCTCGCGTGCATTCCCCGAGATCGACGGCTTTAAGCCCTCGCACCGCAAGCTGCTCTACACTATGTACAAGATGGGTCTGCTCAAGGGCGAGCGCCAAAAGAGCGCCAACATCGTGGGTCAGACCATGAAGCTCAACCCGCACGGCGATGCCGCGATCTACGAAACGATGGTGCGCCTGGCGACGGGCAACGAAGCGCTGCTTGCCCCCTTCGTGGAGTCGAAGGGCAACTTTGGCAAGTACTATTCGGGCGACCTGAGCTACGCCGCCTCGCGTTACACCGAGGCCAAGCTCTCCCCCATCAGCGCCGAGATCTTCAAGGACATCGACAAGGACCCGGTCGACTTCGTCGACAGCTACGACGGCGCCATGAAGGAGCCGCGCCTGCTGCCCACCACGTTCCCCAACATCCTTGTCTCGGCCAATAAGGGCATCGGCGTCGCCATGGCTTCTGACATCTGCGGTTTCAACCTCAACGAGGTCTGTACCGCAACGATGCACTACCTGCAGGATCCCGACTGCGACCTGCTCGAGTACATGCCCATGCCCGACTTCTCGACCGGCGGCGAGATCATCTACCGCCGCGAGGAGATGGAGAAGATTATCGAGACCGGCCTGGGCAGTTTCCAGATTCGCTCCCGCTGGCGCTGGATTCCCGAAGAGCGCATCATCGAGGTGTACGAGATCCCCTACACCACCAAGACCGATGTCATCATCGAGCGCATCGTCAAGCTCTCCAAGGAGGGCAAGGTCAAGGAGATCGCTGACATCCGCGATGAGACCGACCTCTCGGGCCTGCGCATCGCCATCGACCTTAAGCGCGGTGTCGACCCTGACAAGCTTATGGCCAAGCTCTATCGCTCGACCACGCTGCAGGATTCGTTCTCGTGCAACTTCAACGTACTGGTCGACGGCTATCCCCGTGTTATGGGCGTGCGCCAGATTCTGCACGAGTGGGTCAAGTGGCGTATTGAGTCCACGCGTCGCCGCATTAACTTTGACCTGGGCAAAAAGTCCGAGCGTCTGCACCTGCTGCACGGCCTTGAGGCAATTCTGCTCGACATCGACAAGGCCATCGCCATCATCCGCGGCACTAAGCTCGAGGCAGAGGTTGTACCCAACCTTATGAAGGGTTTCGACATCGACGAGACCCAGGCCGAGTTTGTCGCCGAGCTCAAGCTCCGCAACATCAACGAGGAATACATCCTCAACCGCACCAAGGACATTGCCAAGCTCGAGGGCGAGATCGCCGAACTCGAGGAGATCCTCTCGAGCGAGGACAACATCAAGAAGGTCATCAGCGACGAGCTGGCCGCGGTCAACAAGAAGTACGTGATGCCGCGCCGCACGGGCAGGATCGAGCCCCATGAGGTTATCGAGATAAGCTTGGAGCCCAAAGTCGAGGAGTACCCGGTTACGATCATGCTCTCGCGCGATGGCTACCTAAAGAAGATGACGGACCGCGTGCTCAAGAAGGCGACCACGCTCAAATACAAGGACGGCGACAAACCCTTTATCGAGTTCCCGTCCTCCAACACGCACGAGCTGCTGGTCTTTACCAACAAGAGCCAGGTGTACAAGTGCAAGGTTGCGGCGTTTGAGGACACCAAGTCGGCCCAGCTGGGCTCGTACCTGCCCACCGATCTTGAGATGGAACCCGACGAGAACGTCATCTGGGTCATCGACCCCGAGGACTACAAGGCCGACGCTCTGTTTGTCTTTGAGAACGGCCGCGTGGTGCGTGTCGCGCTTGCCGGATACGTTACCAAGACCAACCGCAAGCGCCTCAAGAACGCCATCTATGGTGGCAGCAAGCTGCTGTATGCCCAGGTGCTCAAGGAAGATCGCGACATCGCGCTGGTCTCGAGCGACTATCGTTTGATGAACTTCAACACGTCGCTGCTTAAGACCAAGACGACCACCAACACGCAGGGCGTCCAGGCCTTTACGGCCAAGAAGGGCCGCTCGGTCACCACCGTCGGCACGACCGAGGAAATTCTTGGCGCCGGCGTCTCGGCCGAGAAGTTCACCGCGCAGAGCCTCCCCTCAGCCGGTGCCCTCATGAAGGAAAACGACATGCCGAGCCTGTTTGACTAGGACGACGGCAGTCGAACTGGTCCAAGCCACAAACCAACGGGGCCCGGAACGCAGCAACATCGCGCTCCGGGCCCCGCTCGTTGCAATGCATATCATATGCCCCACACGGGAATCGCTTGGACATCCTTGGTAATAAGGTATGGATCCGGGGTTTGGCAGACAACGTGTCCAAACCCAATTTCATAGCCGGTCAGGCCCTCGAGACAGGAAAAATTCTTCACCGCATCTTTGCCCACCGTGGCCGACATCTTCACCTCGACGGGATGGAGAATATGGCCCTCTTGGATGAGCAAATCAATTTCGCGCTTCTTTTGGTCTAGATAGAACCATACGTCGCGAAAGCTCTTCCCCGCGTTCATAAAGCTTTTCAAAATTTCCGAGACAACGAACGTCTCAAATATATGCCCCGCCGCAGCCCCGTTGCGCAATTGCTCCGGCGTTATCCACCTCGTTAGATGACAAACAAGACCTGTATCCATAAAGAATATCTTAGGGGTCTTGGTCAGACGCTTATCGACATTAGGCCAAAAGGGCTCGACAATCCGAACGTTGTTCGACGCTTGCAAAACCGAGAGCCAAGCCTTCACCGTCTTACGGTCGACGTCAACAGTGTTTCCAATATCGGTGGCATTTAACAGTTGCCCCGTTCTCGCATCTCGTACAAACGTTAATTGGTCAAAATCGGGAGCGCTACTCCCGATTTTCACTCACAGTCTTCTGCCTGATTCTGGACCCAGCAGAGTCTCGGAGATAGCCAAGGCTTACTCGCCAAGACGCTTGCCTCCCATGGCAATGAGTCTCTTCAATGATGACGATACGGAATCTTCCCGCACCGTCTTGAGTCATTAGCAAAACTTGCAAAATTTAGCAAAAGTTGCAAAAATTAGCAAAACTTGCAAAGGAGCCACCATGGAGTACAGCAAGAACCCCTTTACCCCAACATTTGGAAGCGTCCCTCCCTTTCTAGCGGGTCGCGAGCATATCCTTCGTGACATCAACCGTGGCTTTATCAATGGCCCGGGAGATCCCAACCTGTCGACCATTTTTACTGGCGCAAGGGGAACGGGCAAGACGGCGCTTCTCTCGCTCCTTTCAGAAACGGCGCTTGAACACGACTGGATCGCAGCAAATGTCTCCGCCATGCCAGGCATGCTCGAAGATATTATCGAGCGAACCAAAGAAGCCGCAGATAGCTACCTCTCACAGCCTCACGCGCGCATAAACGGCGTTCAAATTGGTCCAGTGGGCATCGATTGGACATATGCTCAAGAGGCCCAGGGCAACTGGCGCACGCGCATGAATGGCATCTTCAAGCAACTCGAAAAACATGACATCGGACTTCTCATCACCATCGATGAAGTCACCGTCGATCTCGAAGAAATGCTTCAATTTGCCTCTGTTTACCAGCACTTTGTACGCGAAGGTAAAAAAGTTGCCCTACTCATGGCAGGACTGCCCTACAAAGTATCGGCGCTACTGCGCAACGATTCCGTCTCGTTCCTCAGACGCTCCCAGTATCATCAGCTGGGACGAATCACTGATGTTGAGATTGCGAATGCATTTCGTAAAACCATTGAAGCAGGAGGACGCTCAATCACGCCGGAAGCGCTCGAGGACGCCGTGAAGGCCGTCGACGGATTTCCCTACATGATGCAGCTCGTCGGATATCGCACTTGGGATGTTTCGGAAAACTCGCCCCAAATCAGTACATCCGATGTCCGGCAGGGTTCTCTGCTTGCCCGTATGGAGCTACGCGATCGTATTCTCGAAACGACCTATCGAGAGCTTTCTGACAAAGACATTGAGTTTTTGCTCGCGATGCTGCCCGATTCTGGCCCCAGCAGGGTCTCAGAAATTGCCAAGCGTATGGGCGTCGCCAGCAACTATGCAAGTCAATACAAACGCCGCCTCCTCGAGGACGGCGTTATCGGGGAACGTGGACGTGGCCTCGTCGGCTTCGACATCCCCGCGTTCAGGGAGTTCCTGAGCGAGAAGGCCTCCTAGCGCGCCAAGATTGTCCGCAAGGACTTCAACGCATGGCAATCAGCAATCCTCTTGGTAAGGGCAGCAAGCATTTCCGCTAGTGTTGATTGCCATGTGCTCTTCTTGCCCTTAGGCGAGCTTGCGAGCGAGCTCTCGCACCTCTTTCAACTTGGGCGAGGATGCCATGCTGTCGCGCTCGGTCATGCCGCTAATGGTGACAATGCCCTGGTCCTCCCACTTGCAGTACGCGCAGGTTGACTTGTACATAGCGATCGCCGCATCATAGACGCCCTCGCTGTGGCTATCGAGTAAAAGGGCCGTCTTGGTGAACGGGAAGCCCGTAGCACCGAAGGCGTACAGGCGGTCGATGGTGGCTTTCTCCTGCGCGGTGATATCGAACCAGTAGATGGGCGAAGCGAAGACAACCATGTCGGCGTCTTTCAGTGACTCGATCACGTCGGCCATGTCGTCCTTCTGCACGCAGACGCCCTCATGGGCGAAGCAGTACTGGCATCCCAAGCAGCCGGCGATCTTCTTGCTGGCAACGCGGACGACCTCGACCGTATTGCCGCCCTCACGCGCGGTCTCGGCAAACGCCTCGACCATGGTATCGGTATTAGCGCCCTTACGCGGGCTGCCGCTCAATACAACGATATTCACAAGAATCTCCCTTCTTCATGCCGCAGGCGCGCGGCACACATTTTGTTGTAACCAAAACGGATGGAGCTATTCAGACGTCTGTAGATCGCATCTCTCGCTCGCGCTCTCCAAAGAAGGTGCAAGCAGAAGCATCACGGACATTAATCAGCGCCGATATGGATCACGACATGAAACCGTAAGGGTTGGCCAGAGGTTGCCAGATTCAGTAGCTCGCAGCAATAGAGCGAATGACGACTTCGGCGATATAATCCGTGTCATCTTGATTGTTCCCGCGCGGAAGGTACAGCTCATGTCCAAGCTCAACATCGACCAGCGATCGATTCGCGATCTTCTCACCGATAAGCGATCAGACTTCCTCATCCCCGACTACCAGAGGCCCTACGCCTGGGGCGAGGATGAATGCGCAACGCTGTGGGATGACCTGTTCTCGTTCGCTTTTCCAGGCGATGACTACGAGCGTTTCGACAGCGAGAACGACGAATACTTTCTAGGGCCCATCGTCACCTTTAAGAACATCTCTGGCCAACTTGAGATCATTGACGGCCAGCAGCGCCTCACCACCATCATGCTGCTGCTCCGCGCGTTCTACGACAAGTTCACCAACATGAAGGATAAGCAGTCTGTGAAGATGCGCGAGGCAATCGCCCGTTGTGTATGGAAAACCGACGAGTTCGACGAGCCCGACATGGAGCGCCTCAAGATCAACTCCGAGGTTGCATCGGACAACGACAAGAATGAATTCCTCGAGATTTTACGAGAGGGCAATGTAGGCGATGGCTGGAAGAGCGCCTATGCCCGCAACTTCGCTTTCTTCCAGAGGAAAATTGAGCAACTGGTGAGCGAGTGGCCCACCTACACCGTCTACATGGCCACACGCGTCATCAACAATGTGATACTGTTGCCCATTGAAGCGGAGTCGCAGGACACCGCGCTACGCATCTTCTCGACTCTAAACGACCGAGGGTTGCCTCTCTCGGATGCCGACATCTTCAAGAGCCAGTTCTACAAGCATTATTCCGACACGGGGCGCAAGGACGAGTTCATCCGTCGCTGGAAAGGACTCGAGGAGGGAGCGAACGCTATCTTCCGGCCCATGCGCGGTACACCAGCCGATGAGCTATTTACGCGCTACATGTACTACCGCCGCGCGAAGAAAGGCATCCGCGACACGACCACCGCATCGTTGCGCGACTTCTTCGGTGCCGATGGTTACGCCATGCTCAAGGAGGACGCCACGCTCGACGATCTCGAGGCGCTGCTCGGCTTCTGGAAACGCGTCGACGCGCAGGAAGGGTTCAGCGAGCGCGTGCTCCGCAGGCTCTTCGTGCTGAACTACGCCCCCAACGGCATGTGGACCTATCTGCTAAGCGTCTGGTTCCTTGCAAACAGCGACAGCAAAGGTGTCCTCGATGACGAGGCACTCTACGGCTTTCTAAACAAGATCACGGCATTCATTTTCGCCTACGCCATTGAGCGACCCGGCGTGAACGCGCTGCGTTCGCCAGTGTATCCCGAGATGATCAACATCGTGGAGCACCGCCCGGTGGAGTTTCCTAACCACCACTTCAATCGCGCAAATATTGCTGAGCGATTCCGAACCTACGTGTTCACCAACGGCAGGCCTGTAACAAAGTCCATGCTCACTTGGTGGGCGTACGCAGACCCAGATCAACCACTCATGGACCTAGACACCACGCTCGAAATTGAGCACATCTATGCCAAGAAGCGCAACGAGATAGACCCGCTCGTCGATCAATCCAGCCTGGAGGCGCTGGGTAACAAGGCGCTGCTCGAGAAGCGTGTAAACATCCGCGCGGCCGACTACAGATTCTGCGATAAACGCAAGTACTATGAGGGATACACCGACGGCAATGGCAAGCGCAAAGCCGGAACAAAGATCGCGGAACTCAAACGCCTGACACAAGTCATGGAAGACTTCACCGAAATAGACATCGCGACTCGCACGGCACGGATCATCGATGCCTTCGTGGACTACCTGGGCGACAACGGACTTTTGAGCTAAGGAGCGAACACGTTCGAAAGACTAACCAAGCACGCTGGCAAGCTGGAGGACAGAAACATGAATGTCGAGCTTGGGGGCGGGACGCTCGGACTCGAGGATTTCGTCGACGATTTCTATGAACTGGACGGGTTCGCGGACACCAGCTACTTCGAGACGCTTGAACGCCATGGCATCGATACCTCGGAAGGCATAGACAGCTGCGACATCGACCATGGGGACATTGACCTGATACGTGCATGCATCACGTGGTGCGTTCGTGGCGACCGCTTCTGCGACGGACTCCTTGCCGCGCAAGCCAGGAGCGGGTTTCTGGACCGCTGCCTCTCCCGGCTGAAGGAGCTCGACGAGGGCTGAACGGCGGCCACGAAGACGTCTGGCGCTGCGACAGCACAGCGATGCGACAATGCCATGCCGTCGCACTCCGTCATGCCACCAAATCAAAAGCGGAGCCATCGCTCAATCTTGAGATGCATTGACCAAAGGCTCACGTTTCTGCCGAGAAGTCGAGAGCGCGGGGCACACTGTGGCGCTTTATCCTCAGCTCATAGCTGCACTGCTTACTTAAAATGAACCCGTGGTCAAGATGAACTACGGGGATCGTGACGAGCCGATACCGCCCGCATGCCTCCTTCGGAATAGGCGCTGAGCAGCTCCTGGGCGTGGGCGAACTCGGGCCCTCGCCTCCAACCGAGCAGGCGGTTGACCGCGAGATTTCCCTGGACGTTGTGGACGAAGAGCAGATAGGCGTCTTCGTGCGAAAGCCCGGTCTTCTCCATGATCGAGGGAACCATCTGCTCGGCGCCGCGCTCGACGACGCGCTGTGCCACCCGGGCGTACGCGTCGCCATCCGAGTAGAGCAGATAATAGTCATCGTTTGCCGGCGGACGCTGGCAGAGGGCATCCACCTCCGATCCCTCGAGCGGGGGCACCGCCGCCAAGGCCTCGTCGATAAGTGCGTCGAGCAGCGCGAACTTGTCCTCGTAGTGCAGATAAAACGTGCCGCGGTTGATATCGGCGCGGCGGCAGATATCCGCTACCGTCATCTTCGCGAAGCCGACCTCGGCCAGCAGCGAAAAGAACGCCTCCCGTATGACCGAGAGCGTATAGCGTCGGCGACGATCGATCTTCCCCGATTCCATGGCCCCTCCAATTGCAACGCTCGACAATGCCCAGCAATCGTTCGTTTATCGACAGCGCATCGAAGCTGTTCATTGCTCTTAAGCAAATCGACATGGATACTTTTTATAGACACCTGTTTATAATAGCTGAAAGAAGGTATCCGTGACTCTGTACGAGCAGCTCGTTATCGAGCTCACCAACCGATCGTTTTCCCTTCAGGCCGCCTACCGCAGCAGCGGCACGCCCTATGAGCTGAGTGACCGCGAGCCCGAGCCCTACGACCAGCAAATCAGGGACTTCGCCCGCATGATCGAGGAAACCGATTGCGTGCTGGTGGGCGGGGCCTCCGGGCTCTCCGCGGCGGGCGGCGGCGACTTCTACTACGAGGACAACGCGACCTATCGCAGGCATTTCGGCAAATTCGCCGGGCGCTACGGTTTCAAGGGCGCTTTTGAGGGGTCGTCCTACCGCTGGCCCACCGCCGAGGCGCGCTGGGGATACCTCGCCACCTTCCTCGACACCACGCTCAACGCCCCGCTGCGCGAGCCCTACAAGGACCTTGATGCCATTCTCGCCGAGAAGGATTTCTTCGTACTCACTACCAACCAGGACACGCAGTTTGTGAAGATCTACCCTTGGGAGAAGGTGGCAGAGATCCAAGGCGACCACCGCTTCTTTCAGTGCTCCCGCTGTTGCACCGACGAGGTGTGGGATGCGGTCGAGCCGGTCTCCAACATGGTAGAGGCCATGGGAGACGGCCTAGAGGTTCCGACAGAGCTCGTGCCACGCTGCCCGCACTGCGGGGGCGAGGCGTTCCCCTGGGTTCGCGGCTACGGTAACTTCCTGCAGGGCAAGCTCTACGAGGAGCAGTACCGCAAGGTGTCCGACTGGCTCGACGCGCACGCGCGGCAGAGGATCCTCTTCCTCGAGCTGGGTGTGGGCCGCATGACGCCCGCGTTTATCCAGGAGCCGTTCTGGGCCCTCACGGCGCAGTTGCCGCAGGCCAGCTACATCGCCGTAAACAACAAGACACAGTTTCTCCCCCGCGCGATCGAGGATCGGGGGCTCGCCGTTCGCGCCGACATCGCCGACGTGCTCGCCGACGTGCGCAAGACGCTGGGGAGGTAGCGCATGGAGACGGCGAAAGCAGCTAGCATAGGCAGGGCACTTTCCGAGGCGGATCTTGTCATCATCGGCGCCAGCAACGGGCTCGACATGGCAGAAGGACTCAATCTTTTCTGCGCCGACACCCATTTCCGGGAGGCGTACGGCGATCTCGCCCAGACCGACGGCATCGGCTGCATACTGCAGGGGCTTGCCTCCCCGGATGCCAGCGTGCGACGCCGATGGGCCGAGCGGTTTCATCAAAAGGAATATCTCGAATATGAGCCCAGCCCGCTCATGAACGGGCTGCGGCGTCTTACAGAGCACGCTGACACCTTCGTGATCACGTGCAATATCGACGGGCACTTCGTACGCGCAGGGTTCAACGAGAACCGCGTGCTCGAGACGGAGGGGAGCATACGCACGTCGATCGACGAGCGGCGTCTCGCCCATCCAGACGCCCTCGCCACGGCCCAGCTCGAGGAGCTCGCGCGTCTTGTGCAAGCCCATCGCAACGGCAGGGTCGCCATCCTCGAACTTGGCGTGGGACTGCGCAACGGCATCATAAAGCACATGCTCGCCCAGATCGCGAACGTCTGCGAGCACGCCACCTACATCGTGTTCAACTACAGCCAGGCTATGGCGCCCGATGCATCGTGCGAGACGATTCTCGTTGACGGCGATATGACCCCGACTTTCGAGGAGATTGCCCAATGCCGTCTCTAGAGAGGGAAGCGTATAGGCTTCGAAGCCTTATCGACGATGCCGACGCCATCATCGTCGGCATCGGCTCGGGCATGTCAAGCGCCGCCGGGTTCAACCATTACAACCGCGCAGGCATGGCGCGCGCCGGAATGACGGACTGGCAGCAAGCCTTTGGCTTCAAGAGTCTTTTTGACGGCTTTTACCACCTCTACCCCAGCCTCGAGCAGCAATGGGCCTACTACGCGCGATATATCGATTTCATGCTGCGCGAGCCGACCTCGCAGCCCTATCTCGACCTACGGTCCCTCATCGGCCATAAGGATTACTTCATCCTGAGCACCAATGTGGACACCCAGGTCGAGAAGACGTTTCCCACCGAGAGGATCTGCAACTACCAGGGAAGCTTCGCACACCTTCAATGCAAACAGCCATGCTGCGACGAGCTCTTCGACGCGAGTCCCTACGTCGAGCGTATGCTCGCGGGCATGACGGGGTTCGAGATCCGCAGCGAGGATGTCCCTCGATGCCCGCACTGCGGCTGGCAGCTCGCGCCGTGGGTGCGCGACGACACGTTTCTGCAGGGTGCGGCATGGCGCGAGAGCCTCGAGCGATACGAGCGCTTCGTGCGCGAGCGCGGCGATGGCCGCGTGCTGCTGCTGGAGCTCGGCGTGGGCGAGATGACCCCTGGCATTATCACGCTCCCGTTCTGGAGCATGACCGCAAAGCTGCCGGATGCGCACCTGTTGAGCGTCAACATCTCGGGCGACTCGGCTCCGCTGCAGCTTGGAAGCAAGGCAGAGGCGATCCAGGCCGACCTGGGCGCCCTGCTCTCGGCGGCGCGGGCAGGAGACGGTGCTTAAGCCTTCTTGTTAGTCGCTTTGAGGTATTCCTCGTCGTCCACGGGCTCCAGCCACTCGTTGGAGGTCTCCTCGCCCGGAACCTCCAGCGCGAGATGCGAGAACCAGCCGTCGGGCGCGGCTCCGTGCCAATGCTTCACCCCCGGGGCGATGTTGACCACATCACCGGGGTGCAGTTCCTGTGCCGGCTTTCCCCATTCCTGGTAAAACCCTCGCCCAGCCACAGCATGCCGGCAGCGAGGTCAATGCGCATTCGCTCATGCTACAATCCAACCACCAGAGATGAAAACACAGTCCCCGTCGGGTAGTCGTGGGCGTGCGGGAGCCCGCATCAGTAACCTGCCTCCTTGGTTGTCCCTTCTCTGCATGGTTATCTACATAAAGGATGAGCCAACCATGCAGATCAGCGTGTCGTCCACCCTGACCGTATATCACGACGGCCAATTTTGGGTCGGGCTGGCGGAGCACGTCGAGGACGGCAGATACGGCGTCGCCCGCATCGTCTTCGGCGCAGAACCGTCCGATGAGGAGATTCAGAAATTCGTTACAAGCAAATGGGAGAAGTTCTCATTCTTCGGTGGCGAACCGGCTGAGGAAAGCAAGCCCGCGAAGAACCCCAAGCGGCGCGCTCGCGAGGCGGCGAAAGCCCTCAAGCAGCCAGCGATGAGCACCAAGGCGCAGCAGGCTCTCGCGGCACAGCGGGAAGCGATGAAGCGGGATTCGGCTCAAGCAAGAAGCCAGCGTCGCGCGGACGAGGCAGAGGCGCGCTTCGAGCAGCGCAAGCAGAAGCATCGAGGGCATTGATCGCCATTTGCAGCAAGGCAAACCATATACAGCAGCGGCGTCAGTTCCACTTGAAGCCGACGCCGCGTAGACGCTGATGGTGACGGCCATGCACGGGCACGGGCGCGCCACCGCACTTCACAGCTTGTTTCTTAAGTATTTGGGACGCACGCGCGGCGTTCAAAAATGCGGAGCGACTCCGCATGGCTCGAGACTGAGCCGAGGTGCCCTACTTCTCGCCCTCCAGCAGCCCCACGATGCGGTCGATGTCGACGGCAAAGCGAGGCCTTCCCTCGCGCTCGTAGCAGTCGAGGTATGCCTGGCACTCGGAGACAATGCGCTTGGTGTTGCCATCGATGATGCGCTGGAGCGTCTCGTAGAAGGCCGAGCCTTCGGTCCTGAAGCGGCGCTGCCCCTACAGGTGAGCGATACTCTACGCCTTGCGGCACCCCGTCGCCCACGGAGGTTAAACGTGCACGTAAGCCGTACTCTGAAAGCCGCGGCTTCCGGCAAGTAGTTTTACCACGAAAACTTGCCTTAGATGCGCGTAGCTCTCAAAATAACACTCGCCGAGCCGTTACTTAACCGCCGACCTCGCTTGATGCAGAGGGCATTGGGACAACGATAATGCGGATGAGTGTCGAGGATTCAAGTGGGCCTCGTGCCGTCCTTTCTGCGTTCATGCGCCCGTCTTCATTGCCTGAACTAAATTCCCCAAATAGAGCGTTATGGAGCACATCGCGGCGTTGTATGAAGAAGCCCCGGATAGCAAATTGAACTGCCTCCCATTTCTTGGACACAAGAAATGGGAGG
>NZ_QRUF01000016.1 GCF_003458415.1 Collinsella sp. AF25-2LB | reverse complement strand
AAGCTGGCCGCTGCGCGGCCAGCAGACTAAAGTCTTGAAAACACAAAAGGAGGGGCCTCGTAAGGCCCCTCCTTAGGAAAGGGAATCGATTTATTCCACAGCCGTAGATTAATCCTAGCCGCTACTCCATCATGTCGAGAACGGAGGGGCGAAGCTCGCTCTCGGCGGCCTCGGGATCGGTCTCGCGCAGGCGGTTGATGTAGCGGTTGTACCACATCACGGCAAGGCCCAGGAAGACAACCACGCCGCCAACGTTGTAGACCAGCGTCAGCCACAGAGGCTGATCAAGCGGAATGGTGCCGCAGATAAGCACGAAGCAGAAGACCACAAGCAGGAATGCGGCAACGACCAGGCCAAAGCTGCGCGAGCCCATGCGGAAGTCACGGGGAGCGGCGTCGAAGTTCTTGCGCAGCATAAAGTAGGCAAGCAGAATCAGCAGCGGCGGGAGCAGAGCCGTGGCAGCCGTCATGTTGGTGACAATCATGAGCAGGTCGTCGAGGTTACCAGAGCCCAGAGCCGGGATGATCAGGATGGGAACGACGATAGCGAACTGCAGCCAAGCGGCGCGGGCGGGAATGCCGTGCTCGTTAAGCTCGACAATCTTGCTACCAAAGACGCCCTTGGGGATCTCGGTGAAGAAAACCTTGATGGGAGCCGAGGTCCACATCATGAGGGAGCCCAGCGTTGCGGCAAGAAGGATCAGGCCGATGACGCGCGTGGACACTTCCATGGGAATGCCAAAGTGGGCAAAGACAGCGCCGAATACGTCGAAGATGCCGGTGGAGATGGCAACGCTGCCCTCGGGGATGAACAGGTTAACCAGCAGCGAAGCGCCTGCATACAGAAGGCCGATGGTCAGGCCGGCGATAACGACAGTGCGCACGAAGGCCTTGACGCCGCCCTTGAGGTCGTTGAGGAACACGCCGACAGACTCAGCGCCGCCAACGCCCTGGATGATCCAGGCAAGCGTACCGAAGAAGCCCCACGTAGTTGCGAAGTTGCTCGTGTCGGGAGCCATGTTAGCGGGCGTGGGAGCCGTAGCGAACTCGACGCCGCCAAAAGCAGCAGCCAGAGACAGCAGGATGAACACGGCGGTCAGGCCGAGAGCCGCGGTCGAACCGAAGGAGGAAATGGAGCCGATCCACTTAGCGCCCTTGGTCGAAACCCACGTGGCGATAGCAAAGACGACGATCTCGATAATGGTGATCCACAGCTGCGAAAGCTCGGCGTTGGCACCAAAGAACACGTAGCTCGCGTAGATGATGACGTTGGGCAGGACGGACGCAAAGAAGAACAGGTTAACGAACCAGTAGCTAAATGCCGTCAGGAACGCCCAGCGACCACCCATCGAGGTCTTAACCCATGCGTACACGCCAGACTCGGAGTCCTTGTTGAGGCCGACGAACTCGGCGGTAACCAGGGTATAGGGGACAAAGTACAAAAGCGTGGCGAAGAAGAACGACGGCGCAGCCGCCAAGCCGATGGCCGCGTTGTTGTTGATGATGTTCTTGATACCGAACACGGCGGCGACCGTCATGCCCAGCAGAGCGAACGAACCAATCGTTCCTCGTTTTTCAGAGCTCATAAGCCCTCCCAATCATCTGTTAAATGTCATCTAAAACCGTCCGAGCTGCAAGTGCAATCGTGGACGGCGCACCTGCTAAGGGGAATGGGGAAAAGGGAGTCAACAAAGCCATCCCCCTTAACGGCGCGAAGCAAACGTCCAGGCGGACGAATACTACTTGTTGGGGAAGGAATAACCTTCAACCGTCACGTGCAGTACCACGACGCGGGGATCCGCGGCATCGGCCACGACACGGTAGGCCTCGTCAATTTCGACGACGGCAACGCCGCCGGCGGGAATCGTCACAGTCTCCCCCGTACCCTCAAAGCGCTCGCGATCATCGATATCGCTGTAAGCGCGGGTGCAGGTTAGGCTTGCCTTGGGGGCAACCTCGACGGTCAGGTCGCCGTCGAGCGGGGCGAGCACGGCATGATAGCGACGGTGACCGACCAGATCGGCGGTAGCCGCCTCGTGGGCGTTCACCCACCAGTACACCAACGAGTCGCCGATGGAGTAAGCCACGTCGTGCTGCAGGTCGGCAACACCATCGAGCGCCTGGCCGGTACGCATCCACTTCCTGACGGACTTCATCTGAGCGTCGAAATCGGCGCGCGAATTAAAGACATGCATGACTTATGCCTCCTTAATGGGTGCCAGCGCCTGAGCCAGATCGGCAGACGTCAGCGGTCGCAGGGACACCTCGAAACTGAAGCTCTCAAAACGGGTGCGATAGGAATCGAGCACCTCGGAACCCCAAGAGTTCGAGCCAAGGCCGAGCAGCTGGTCGTTGATGTTGACCGTGACCGTGTCACCCTTGACAAGGTCGTAGACGTGCTTGGCGTTATCGATGGCCTCGCAGCTATAGGGCCATGCCGAGAACGAGAACGGGTTGGAAGCGGCGTCGGTCGGACGAGTCACCAACACGCCGTCACCGTGGCTGGAGCGCAGGGCGACCCAACGGGTGCCCTCGCGGTTAGCGCAATCCTGGGGCATGACATACGGCGTGAACATGTCGTCGACCGTAGTGCGGTAATGGCCGACCGGGTTGGCGCGCAGCGAGTCCGGATAGCTCTCGCCCGGGCCGTGGCCATACCACTCGACGGCACGATCGCAACCGGGGACCTCGAAGGAGATGCCGATGCGCGGGATAATGTCCGAATAGTCGCCGTAAGGCTCGCCGGAAACCTTGAGGTCGACACGACCGCTCGGAAGCACGGTGTAGACGAGCTCGACGCGCATGCCGAACGCGCGGACGGGAGGAGCGATACGCTGGCTCACGGTCACGACGACCGCATTGCCATCCTGCTTCCAAGAAACCTTGCGGGTAGACGTCTGCATCACATCGATGAAGTTGTCCTTCCACAGTGAGTCATACTCCTGCGCATGGTTATCGACGAGCGGATGCCAAAAACCAACCTGGGGACCAGAGGCCATGACGTCGCGGCCGGATGCCTTCCACTCGCTCACGGTGCCGTTTACCTTACTGAAGGTCAGCTCGCCGTTGAGGGAGTGAATGCGAATCTCCTGCTCGGTCTCCTCGACCGTAAGCTCAGGACGAGTGGGAGCCGCGATGGCCGACGCTGGATGGTTTGCGATGGCAAACTGGCTTACGCCCAGTTGGAACATCGGCTCGCACCAGACGTGAGCGGCCATGGTGTAAGCGCGCACGGTCAGCAGGGTCTCGCCTACCGCGGCCTCGCGAATCACCAGCGGAAGCTGGACGGACTCGCCGGGGGCAACCGCGCCGGGCATGAGCGTCTTGCGGCACACTACGTCGCCGTTCACCAGGGTCTCCGCCGACAGGCAGACATCCTCGAGGGTGGTGAACCAACGCTTGTTGGTGACGGTCAGCTCGCCCGCCTCGGCGTCATAAGCCATGCGAACCGGGCAGATGACCTGGCCATACTCAGTGAGGCCCGGGCTCGGCTGCTGCCAGGGGAACACCATGCCATCGATGCAGAAGTTGCTGTTGTTGGGGTAATCGCCGTTGTCGCCACCATACATATCGTAGGCAACGCCGTCCTCGGTCACAGCAGCCAAACCGTGGTCGCACCATTCCCAGATAAACTGGCCTTGGATGCAATCCCAGCGATCGAAGACCTCCTGGTACTCGGACAGGCCTCCGGGGCCATTGCCCATGGAGTGACCGTACTCGCAGTTGATGCGCGGCTTGGGGAACGGATGCTCGCCAAAGTCGTTCATCTGCGACACACGGGAGTACATGGTGGAAATGACGTCGACGGTATCGGCGTTGCGGTCCTCCTCGTAATGGACCGGGCGACCATCGAGCTCGTGAGCCTTGGCGTACATCGCGCGGATGTTGCAGCCATAGCCGCTCTCGTTGCCCATCGACCACATAATGATGCAGGCGTGGTTGCGCTCCTGCATCACCAGGCGCTCAATGCGGTCGACATAGGCCGGCTCCCATGCCGGGTCGTCGGTGACCAGGGCGATATTGCCGATATTCTCGAAGCCGTGGCTCTCCATATCGGTCTCGGCGACCAGCATGATGCCGTACTCGTCGCACAGCTCGTAGAAGCGCGGATCGTTGGCGTAGTGGGACGTGCGCACCGCGTTGATGTTGTGCTGCTTCATGAGCTCCAGGTCGCGGCGCATGCGATCGAGGCCCACGGCGCGGCCCTTGTGATCGTCGTGATCGTGGCGGTTGACGCCATGCATCTTAAAGTAAGTGCCGTTGAGGTAGATATGATTGCCCTCGACCGTCACCTCGGCAAGACCCTGGCGATGTGGGACGTACTCGCTCACCTTGTCGCCGTCGTAGACCTCAAACGTAAGGTCGTAGAGGAAGGGGTCCTCGGGATTCCAGAAGTGGGCATCGGTCACGCTGCACTCGGCATGGCCGTCGACGCACTCGCCCGTAGCCACCACGTTCTCGCCATCGCTGAGCGTAAACACGATGCGGGAAGCGCCCTCGGCAACCGTATCGAGCGTAATCAGAGCAGTATCGCCCTCGCGGTGCGTGCGGAACCTAAAGTCGACCAAGTGCGCGGCGGGACGCTGCATAAGGTACACATCGCGGAAGATGCCCGAGGCCCACCACATATCCTGGTCCTCGATATAGCTGCCATCGCTGTACTGCAGGACCTTGACAGCAAACAGGTTGTCGCCCTCGACGAGCGCGTCGGTCACGTCGAACTCGGCAGACAGGCGCGAACCCTTGGTCATGCCGATAAACTGACCGTTGACGTACAGCTCGCCATAGCTCTCGATGCCGTCGAAGCGAATGATCTCGCGAGCGCCGGCAGGAACGGCGGGAAGGTTGACGATGCGCTGGTAGACGCCCGTGGGGTCGTCGGAGGGAACGAACGGCTGATCCACCGGGAACGGGAAACCCTCGTCGGTGTAGGCAAGGTTGCCATAGCCATCCACCTGCCACAGATGCGGGACCTCCACGCGATCCCACTCGGGCTTGTACGTGGAGAGCTCCTCGTTGGAGACGGTAGCGGGGCCCTCAAAGAGGCGGAACTGCCACGAGCCGGACAGCTGGACAAACCCGCGCGACAGCTCGCGGCTGTACGTCGCAGCGAGATCGGCGGTCTCGTAACCCATAAAGTACGCATGGGGTGCCAGGCGGTTCCTGTGGGTGAGCGCTTGGTTTTCCCAATCGTTAATGGCGTCCATGGTGATGCTCCTTCGTCATCGTAGTGATTCTTGTGCAACCGGTTGTCCTTATCTTACGGGCGATGCAAAAAACTGTGCAACCGGTTGTCCGCTGAACGGTCGATTTCGCCGGATTAACGGTGCAACCGGTTGTACAACCGCGGCACTTATGTCACCCTGAGTATCGAAACTCAGCGCAAGACATCGTTCTTAAGCTCGTAGGCAACCGCCACGCCCGCTGATATCTCACCCATACGAGACGTATTCGATTGCGGCTTGGTTGCAAAACGACACCGGTCACCGGATATCATGAACGCTGTTCAGGCGCACTATAGTAAGCTGTATCCGCACTAGCCCGTACCAGTGACAACATCGACCGCATTTTCCAGGAGACGCCATGACCCAACCAGTTCGCACCGCACCTACGCTTGCCGAGGTTGCCGCAGCTGCCGGCGTGTCGCGCTCCACGGCATCGCGCGCCCTCAACGATTCGCCCCGCATTAGCGAGGAAACCAAAAAGCGCGTCCGCGCGGCGGCCAAGGAAGTCAATTTTGTCCCCAACGCTCGTGGCCGAGCGCTCGCTGTCGGGCGCACGGAAATCATCGCCGTGCTCGTGACCGAGCCTCTGAGTGAACTCTTCAGCGACCCCACCTATAGCGAGTTTTTGAGCGGCATTACCGAGGAACTGTCGGAGTCTTCCTATCTGCCCGTTATCTTGCAGGCGTCTTCCACGCATGAGCGCAACCGCGCACGCGAGCACTTTGAGCGCCGCTCGTTCGACGCCGTGATCGACGTCTCCCCCTACAAGGGCAGCGAGCTGCTCGAGGTGCTGCGCGAGCTGGGCGTACCCACCGTGTTGTGCGGCCAGCTCGAGGGCCACCCCTATCGCGACGTGTTCTCGACGGTCTACTCTGACGACGAAGAGGGCGGACACTTTGCGGCACTCGCCATGAAGAAGCGCGGGCGCAAAGATATCGTCGCCGTGTTGGGACCGCAAGACAACCCCGCTGTTGTCGACCGCCTGCGCGGCTACCGCGCCGTCTTGGGCGAAGATCTCCCAGACGCAAACGTTATCTATACCGGCTGGAACAGCGGAGACGGCTATCAGGCCATGCACCAGATCCTCGCGCGCGAGATGGCTTTCGATGGCGTGCTCTGCGGATCGGACCGTATCGCGGCTGGCGTCATCACCGCACTCAACGAGGCAGGCCTATCCGTTCCGGCGGACGTTTCTGTCGTCGGCTTCGACGATCACGAGATTGCGACGCGCTGCGTCCCCGCGCTCACGACCGTCCGCCAGCCCCTGCGCGAAGAAGGCCACATGGCCGCCAACATTGCGCTCGATATGATCAAGGGTGCCGAGCCGACCACCTCCGTGATGCACATGCAGCTGATCCAGAGAGACTCGCTATAAGATACTGGGACAGGCTTTCCGCCAGACAGTTGTTGCGGAAAGCCTGTCCCGTTCTGGGCGCTCATTCTGGGGCACAGTTTCCGTTAGACAGCTCAACCGGAAACTGTGCCCCATTATTTTGCCGAATTCTGGGTCGCGCTTTCCCAGAGGACCCCCTTTGGGAAAGCGCGACCCGTTCTGGGCGCAGATTCCGGGACGCACTTTCCGCGATGCCCGGTCACCCCATACCCTCACAATCTCGGCGTATAAAAAACGAGGGAAGGCACACGTCCTTCCCTCGTTACGAGCAATATATAGCCGCTCGCCTACATCAGGCGCAGGCTGACGTCCTTGAGCTGGGCGCCGGAAACGGCACTCGGGGCGCCCGACATAAGGTCGGAGCCGCTGGCCGTCTTGGGGAACGCCATGACGTCGCGGATGGAGTCGGAACCGGTGAGCAGCATGCACACGCGGTCCAGGCCCAGAGCGAAACCGCCCATCGGGGGCGCACCAAACTTGAGCGCCTCCATGAGGAAGCCGAACTGAGACTCGGCGCGCTCCTCGGTAAAGCCCAAGAGCTTGAGCATGGACATCTGCATCTCGGCGTTGTGGATACGCATGCCGCCGCCGCCAGCCTCAAAGCCGTCCATGACAAAGTCGTAGGTGCAAGAACCAGCCGCCAACGGGTCGGCCTCGATCTTGGCGATGTCGGTCTCGGTCGGCAGGGTAAAGGGCTGATGCTCGGCTGCATAGGCCTTGCGGTCCTCATCCCAGTGGAACAGCGGGAAGTTGACGACCCACAGGAAGTCGTGGCCCTCGCGCTTGATCTCGAGCGCGTTAGCCATGTGGGAACGCATGCCGCCCAGGATCTCGTCGGAGAGCAGGCGCGGGCCGGCGGCAAACATCACAAGGTCGCCGGGCTCGACGTCCATGCGCTCGCGCAGAGCCGCCATCTCCTCGTCCGAGAAGAACTTGACGATGGGGCTGTTGATGGAGCCGTCCTCGCGGAAGGCGATCCAGGCCAGGCCCTTGGCGCCAAACGTGGAGGCCACGCCGGCGAGCTTGTCGATCTTGGCACGTGCCCAGGCACCGGCGCCCTTGGCGTTGATGGCCTTGACGACAGAGCCCTCCTCGTTCGCGGCAGTCGCAAAGACCTTGAACTTGGAGTTGGCAAAGATGTCGGTCAGGTCGACCAGGTGCATGCCATAGCGGGTATCGGGCTTGTCGGAGCCATAGGTGTCCATGGCCTCCCAGTAGTCCATACGACGCAGCGGCGTGGGCATCTCGACACCCATGCGGCCGAAGGCATCGGCAAGAACCTCCTCGAGCGCGCTCATGACATCGTTCTGGTCCACGAAGGACATCTCGATATCGACCTGGGTGAACTCGGGCTGGCGGTCAGCGCGCAGGTCCTCGTCGCGGAAGCACTTGGCAACCTGGTAGTAGCGCTCGACGCCACCGACCATGAGCAGCTGCTTCAGAAGCTGCGGGGACTGCGGCAGGGCGTAGAAGTTACCCGGCTGGATACGGCTGGGAACGATGAAGTCTCGAGCGCCCTCGGGCGTGGACTTAAACAGGGAGGGCGTCTCGACCTCCATGAACTCACGGTTGTGCAGCGCCTCGCGAATGGCAAAGGTGAAGTCGGAGCGCAGCTTGAGGTTGGCCATCATCTCGGGACGGCGGAGGTCCAGATAGCGATAGCGCAGGCGGGTGTCCTCGCTGGTCTCGATGCCGTCCTCGATCTGGAACGGCGGGGTGACGGACGTGTTGAGCACCTCGGCGTGGTCGGTCAGGACCTCGATCTCGCCGGTCGCGAGCTTAGTGTTGGTGGTCTCCTCGCCACGGGCGCGCACGACGCCGTGGATCTTGATGGGCCACTCGGGACGCATGGTCTCGGCGATCTTAAAGGCATCGCCGTCGGAGTGCTCGGGGTCGAAGGTGAGCTGCGTGATGCCCTCGCGGTCACGAAGGTCGCAGAAGATAAGGCCGCCGTGATCGCGGCGACGGCTCACCCAACCGGTGAGGGTGACCTCTTCGCCCACGTTCTCGAAGCGAAGCTCGCCGCAGGTACGGGTGTGCATGGAATGCTCATCGATGGGACGGGTCTGGCTCATACCAGTGATCCTCCTTTATGGATCTGTGCCGCCCCGTGTCGTTCCGGGCGGCGTCGTACAGATTTGCCCAGCCTGCGTAAACCGCGCAGCCAGACATGGCGTTCTATCTTATCGCACCCGCATCGATGTGCCGCGAAAAAGTAGCTCTTGCCCAAAGACTTGACGGAGACGAAACAATTGACGCACCGCGGCACCCGCCCGCGCTCGTCACGTGCGACAATGTGCCCCAATACAACTGCACTCGGAAAGGCCCGCCATGACCGCACGCCTCATCGTTATGGATATCGACTCCACGCTCATCAACCAAGAGGTCATCGACCTGTTGGGCGAAGAGGCCGGCGTGGGCGAGCAGGTGGCACAGATCACCGAGCGCGCCATGCGCGGCGAGCTAGACTTTAAGCAAGCACTCGAGGAACGCGTGGGGCTGCTCGCCGGCCTGGACGAGAGCGTATTCGAGCGCACCTTTGAGCGCGTGACATTTACCCCCGGCGCGCTAGAGCTTGTGCGCTCGGCACACAGCAAGGGCTGGAAGGTCGGCGTGGTAAGCGGCGGCTTTCACGAGGTCGCCGACAAGATCGTGGCCGCCGCGGGCATCGACTTTTGCCTCGCTAACCGCCTGGAGGTCGTGGACGGCAAGCTCACCGGCAAGCTGGCGGCAAACATTGTGACCAAGGAGTCCAAACTTATCCAGCTGCTGGATTGGGCAGTTGAGTGCGGCGTCGATATGGCACACACCGTGGCAATCGGCGACGGCGCCAACGACATCCCCATGATTCAGGCCGCGGGCACGGGCATCGCGTTTTGCGCCAAGCCCAAGACGCGCGAAGCCGCCCCGTTTGCCATCGACGAGCGCAACCTGATGCTCGCCATGGACATCATCCTGCGCGACTAGCAAGTTCGCCCAACAATTGAATCAGCCTGTCCTATAGTTTCCGAACAATTTTGTCTTAGTGTTCGGAAACATACCTTTTGAGTGCTAGACTTTGCGCCGTCGAAGGGAACATATATGGATAAGCGAGATCTTGAGCAGTTGCTGAGCGATGTTGCCGGCGGAGCAGTCACCCCGGCTGTCGCCCTTACGCGCATCCAGACGGCGCCAACCGCCGATCTGGGCTTTGCGCAGCTCGATCTTTCGCGCGGAGTGCGCCAGGGAGCCGGCGAGGTCGTCTACGGTGCCGGTAAAACCGCCGAGCAGATTGCCGCCATTATCGAAGCGCTGCACGATACCGGCCAGGAGCGCATCCTGGTCACGCGCCTGGACGCCGAAAAGGCAGCCCGCACCTCGGAGCTCCTCGACAACGGCATCGACCTGGGATATGTCCCGGACGCACAGCTCGCCCTCGTGGGCGGCAAGCCCTCCCCCACTGGCAACGGACGCATCGTCGTCGCCTGCGCCGGCACGAGCGACCTGCCCGTCGCCGAGGAAGCCGCATTGACGGCCGAGTTCTATGGCAACGAGGTCGACCGCCTCTACGACGTGGGTGTCGCCGGCCTGCACCGTCTGCTCGCGCATGCCGAGGAGCTTGCCCAGGCACAGGTGGTCATCGCCATTGCCGGCATGGAGGGCGCACTGGCGAGCGTTGTCGGCGGCCTGGTGAGCTGTCCGGTCATCGCCGTTCCCACCAGCGTGGGCTACGGCGCAAGTTTTGGTGGCGTAGCCGCACTGCTCGCCATGCTCAACTCCTGCGCCAGCGGCGTATCGGTCGTCAATATCGACAACGGCTTTGGTGCCGCCTACCAGGCAAGTCTTATCAATCATCTGAGCGCCGGCACACCCTGCGCCCGTTAAGGAGCATTCCATGTCCAACCATCAGCACACGCTTATCATCGACGGCACCTCGGGCATCAGCGGCGACATGACCGTCGCGGCCCTGCTCGACCTGGGCGCCAGCGAGGAGCACCTGCGCGAACAGCTCGCCACACTGCCGGTCGACGGCTTTACGATCGCCGTCACGCGTGCAAACAAGCATGGCATCGACGCCTGTGATTTTGACGTCCAGCTTGCAGAGGAGCTCGAGAACCACGACCACGATATGGCCTGGCTCTACGGCAACGAAGCAGCTGCCGAGCACATGCACGAGCATGAGCACCACCATCATGACCATGACGAGCACGAACACGAGCACTGCCACGAGCATGACCATGAGGGTCACCATCACGCCCACCACCATCACCACCGTTCTTTGGCGGATGTCACCGCCATCATCGATGGCTCACGGCTAAGCGATGGTGCCAAGCGTCGTGCCCTCGCCATTTTTTCCGTACTCGCCGATGCCGAGGCAAAGGCTCACGGCAAAACGCCCGAGACCGTCATGTTCCACGAGGTAGGCGCCGTCGATTCCATCGTCGACGTCTGCTCTGTCGCCATCTGCCTCGATGACCTAGGTATTGAGGACATCGTGGTCGAGTCGCTCTCCGAAGGCCACGGAACCATTCGCTGCGCCCACGGCCTTATGCCCATTCCCGTCCCCGCTGTCGTCAACCTGTGCCAGGCGGGCAATATCGCCCTCACGCCCGCACCGGTCGCTGGCGAGCTCGTGACGCCCACGGGCGCCGCCATCGTCACCGCGCTGCGCACGTCCGAGCACCTGCCGGCACGCTACCACATCGAGGCCGTCGGCTACGGCGCCGGCAAGCGCCCCTACGAGGGTTGCTCTGGCACGCTCCGTTGTCTACTCGTTGACGTGGATGCATAGCCATGGATGCCCGCAAAGAAAAAAGCCGCGCTGCCATCGTTGCAGCGTTCTCCGAGCTGCTACGCGAAGAGGATTACGGCAAGATTACCGTCGGCGACATCATCGCTCGTGCCCACGTAGGCCGCGCGACATTCTACGGCCTCTTTAAGAGCAAAGACGACCTACTGTCCGAGCTCGTGAACGACATCTGCACCCACGCCCTCGACGACGATGGTACGCCGCTCGACGACCCACTCGTGCAAGTCGAGCATATCCTCAACAACCTCTGGGAACGCCGTCAGGGCGTTCGAGCCCTCGTAGCCGGCGCCGGCTCACGCGTCTTCGCCGACTGCCTCCGCAAGACCATCATGTCGCGCGCAGCCGAAACCGTCCCCGTCGACCCCGCAGGCCCCGCCGCCACCATGGACCGCAGCTTCTTACTACACCACATAGCCTCAAGCTTCGTAGGAATGGTCCAATGGTGGGCCTGGCACAACTTCCAAGCAAACAAAGCCGACGTAGCCAAAGACTACCTCTCAGCCATAAAGCCCCTCTTCACCTAAGTAAGAAGCTCATCCCAAATCATCGACCCAACCCAGGCCGCCACGCATCCCAAAGTGTCATTCACACTTCAACGCCCCCAACAGCAACAAGCCCCTCCCATCTATATTCAGATATATATGTTGGGCTGCTTGTTCGAAGGCAACTGGATTCCCGCAGGGTCCGGCATAGGTTAACTTTCCGCCGCATTCCGCAGGACGCAAGAAGCTCCCGCCGCACGAAGTGCGCAGCGGGAGCTTCTTGCATGTCCGAGGACGCGGCGGAAAGTTAACCTATGCCGGACCCGGGCGTTATATCAATTGTCTTGGCCTAGAACATGCCCAAGAAACCATGCACAAACAGCGCGGCCAGAGCGGCACCGACAAACGGAGCGATGCCAGGAACAAGCAGGCCGTACTTCCAGTTGTTGTCAGCCTTGTTCTTAATCGGCAGCACCTGATAGGCCATGCGAGGACCAAGGTCACGGGCCTGGTTCATGGCGAAGCCAGTGATACCTCCCATGCCCATGCCAACAGCCCAAACGATCAGACCGACGCAGATAGCGAGCATCAGGACGTTCTCGCCAGCACGGTTAGCAGCAGCAAGGATGGCGCTGATGAACACAAAGGTGCAGATAGCCTCGCAGAAGAAATTACGGGCATAGTTCGTACCCTCGGTGGTGGGGTTGGTCGAGAAGATGTTGCGCTGAGCAATGGGATCGATGACACCATCGGAAGCCTTGAACTCATCGGCATACATCAACCATGCGATCACGGCACCCGCAAAGCCGCCGAGCATATCGGCAATCATGAAGGGGATGCAGCTGCTCCACGGCACCAGACCGACGATGCACTGGGCAAGCACCATAGCCGGGTTCATGCACACGGCGCCACCAAAGACAAACAGGCAGACCGAGATGCCAAAAGACCAAGTGGTGATGGCAAACATATGGCCGGAGCCCTGATACTTGGTACCCTTAAGCACGGTATCGCAGTGCACGCCCACGCCAAAGATGATCATGAGGGCCGTTGCGCCGAATTCGCAGAGGAGTTTGGTAAGCATAAAACCTTATCTTTCTTGTCGGTTATAAACGATTCGTTTAGGCCGCGTACTAGTGCTGTGCGACGACAACGCCCAGGCCATCGGGAATGACGGCCACCTTGGCATCGGCACCCTTCATCTCAAAGGCGAGCTTGAGCGCCTCATCGAGGGTGTTGACCGGCGTCATGTGCATATCCTTGATCATCTGGTGATCGCACAGGTCGGTGACCATGATCACAGGGTGATGCGCCAGGATGCGGGCAAAGATCTGGCTCGTCCACTGGTCGGGCAGGGTCTCGTCCTTAGGACGGTCGATGCAGGCACGCTCAAACTCCGCCGGATCGTTGTCGGCGATGTTGTGATAGAAGCCCTCGCCACCGTGACCGTCGGCACAGCCGGCGACGTCGATGATCACGCCGCCCTCGGGAAGCGTAGCCTCGGCAGAGCACATGCCCTTCACGGCCTGATAGATGTTCTGGTCGAGCGGGTAGCCGCCGTTGGTGGTAATGGCAATCTCGCACTCGACGGGCTCAACGCCGGCAAGGCTCTTCACGAACTCGCAGCCAGCCTCGTGCGCCTTGTGGATGTCGCCGGCAAAGGAGCCGATGACCTCGTGCTTGCCGTTGAGCACCACGTTGAGCACAAAGGCAAGGTGAGCCATCTCGGCAGCGGCAAACATGTCCTCGCTCACGTGGTTGTGGCACAGGTTGCCGGCACGCGAATGGGAATCGTTCACAAACTGACCGTTGTGGTTGTACATGATGGTCTTGTAGCTGGCGATGCCAGGCAGGACGGACTTGCGGCTACCAGAGAAACCGGCAAAGAAGTGCGGCTCAATAAAGCCCTCGGCAAGCAGCAGATCGCAATCGGCAGCAATCTTGTTGATGATGCACTCGCCGCCAGAAGGCAGGGTGCCGATCTTTTTCATCATGCTGTCATCGGTCGCGACGTGCATAACGATTTCCTCGTTGGCAACGATCTCCTCGCCGTACTTGTTGACGAGTTCCTCATGCGTCGACGGACGATGCATACCCGTAGCAACCAAAATGCGCACGCGAGCCTCGGGCGCAGCGGAATGGATGTGATGCAGCAGAATAGGCATCGTCACACGCGAGGGAACGGGACGCGTATGGTCGGAGCTAATGATGACGATATCCTTCTTGCCAGCACAAAGCTCCTCGAGCGACGGCGAGCCATAAGGGTTGGCAAGCGACTCCCCTACCAGCTCTTCCTGCGATTTCGTGGTCTTAAACTCGTTTTGATGACCTTCCATCACACCCGCGAAGTTCTTATCCTCGAGCTCCAGATGCAACGTCTTGTGGTCAAACGGCAGTTCACATTCAAACAATGACGAGCGCCCTCTTCCTTTTCAACTGACACACTAGATAAACCGTTGGAAGGATACGCCGCTCACCGAAAAACACCACCGTCCACCGACTCATTAACACAACGTTCATATTTGACCCACAACAAAACGGCCGCGACCCCAAACGGGACCGCGGCCGCTACAGTCGTAAGGCGAGAAGCACCACATGCATCTCAATCCCGATCGATAAGGCGCGCGGCGCGAAGCGCCAAACGCGCCGCCGGGACAGACCCCATCCAAAACGCGCGAAGCGCGCCATTAATTCCCCCAGCAGTAATCCACTGAAGACCGGACATCGCAGGGCCCGCCATTAGTTTACTTTTAGGCACACTCCGCAGGACGCAAGAAGCCCTCGCCGCACGAAGTGCGCAGCGAGGGCTTCTTGCATGTCCGAGGACGTGCCTAAAAGTAAACTAATGGCGGGCCCGGACGACTACAGGGCTATCGATTACCCCGTGTTCTGCAGTCCTGCCGAGACGCCGGTCACAGTCGAAAGAATCAGGCTCATGTACTCGGCCTTCTTCTCCTCGGCCATCTCGTCCTGGTTCATACGCACCTCGCGAAGGGCGCGGACCTGGGCGATGGACAGGGCGTCGACGTAGGGGTTACGCACGCGAACGGCGCAGCCGAGCACGCGACGACGCTGCAGCGGCCATTCATCACCGACGATGGCAAGGACCCACTTACGGGTGAGCTGCATCTCGGTAAAGACCTTCTTGGACAGATCATCGCGGTCGCCCAGATGCAGATACATCTTGGCGATGCGCTGATCGGTCTTAGCAATCGACATCTCGATGTTGTCGATAAAGGTGCGGAAGAACGGCCACTCCTGGTAGGCAGCCTTGAGCTGGTCAAGATCGCCCAGCTGCTCGCAGGCGGTGCCCAGACCGTACCAAGCGGCCAGGTTAATGCGCGCCTGGCTCCAGCTGAAGATCCACGGGATGGTACGCAGGTCATCGAGCGACTTGGCGCCCAGACCGCGCTTGGCGGGACGCGAGCCGATCGGCAGCAGACCGACCTCGGTCAGCGGCGTCACGGTCGAGAACCACGGTGTAAAGTCCTCGGTGTTCAGCAGGTCCAGATAGCGTTCGTGGCTTGCAGTGTTGAGCTTCTCGGCCATATCCCAGAACTTCTGCGTGGTCTCGGTGTTGGTCTTCTCGACACTCGGGGCCGACTGCAAAAGCGTTGCGGCGGCAACGGACTCAACATGGCGCTGAGCCAGCGTGCGGTTGCCGTAACGGGCAAAGATGACTTCGCCCTGCTCGGTAAGCTTAAAGAAGCAGTTGACCGAACCCTTGGGCTGCGCCAGCACGGCCTTGTTGGCCGGGCCGCCGCCACGGCCCACGGCACCGCCGCGACCGTGCATGAGCACCAGGTCGATATCGTTCTTCTCTGCCCACTTGGCGATGCGCTCCTGCGCGGAGTGCAGCGCGAGCATGGCCGTGGTAGGACCGGCATCCTTGGAAGAGTCGGAATAGCCCAGCATGACCTCCATGCGGCGGTTGGTCTGGGCAAGGCGCTTTTGCACCACGGGCAGCGTAAGCATCTGATCGAGCACGTCGACGCAGCCCTCGAGGTCCTCGAGCTGCTCGAACAACGGGATCACGTCGAGCTCGGGGACATCCTCCTCGTGTGCAAAGGACAGGTGCGCCAGCTCAAAGACGTCGGCCACATGCTGAGCGCTCTTGGTAAACGAGATGATGTAGCGGTGCGCCATCTTCTTGCCGTAGCGCTTTTGGATGGAGCCGATAGCGCGGAAGGTATCGATGACCTCGCGCGTCATGGGCTGCAGGTCGCCATGGATACCGTTCTCGTGGATATCCTTAAGGGCGCGGGCATGCACCACGGAGTGCTGACGGAACTCCATCTCGACCATATGGAAGCCGAAGGACTCGACCTGCCAGATGATGGTTTGGACCGGGCCGTAGGCAGCACGGACGGCACCGCAGGCGGCCAGCGAACGCTGGACGACGCGCAGGTCATCCAGGAACTCGTCGGCGCTGTGGTACATGGTGTCGGTGATACGACGGACGGTGGCGTTCAGGCGGTCGGCCATGACGAGCATGACGGCGCGATGCGGCTCGTGCTCGGAGATCAGCTCGGCGCGGGCCGTGTAACGAGGGCTCATCTCGACCTGATGGTTCCACAGGTTAATGAGCTCGGCCGACGGCTTGCTGTAGGTAGCCTCGAGCGTGAGGTTGCGGCCGATGTGGCGGCACTTGTCCTCGAGCTTGAGCACCATGTGCGTAAAGTACTTGGCGGCGACCTCACGGCTCACCTTGGCGGTGACGTTGGGGTTACCGTCGCGGTCGGAACCGATCCAGCTGCCGGGATGGAAGAACGCCGGGCACAGCGGCGGCACAGTACCGGCCTTGTCGCCCAGCACCCAATCGTCAAAACGACGATAGATAACGGGGATAACGTCGAACAGCGTGTTATCGAAGATGTCGATGATGGTATCGGCTTCCTCGACCGGCGTGGGCTTCTTGAGCGCGATGGGACTCGTACGCACCAGGGCGTCGATCTCCTGCAGCATATGGCGCTCGTTCTCCACCAGGTCGGAGCCGCCCAGACGCGGACGCTCCTCCAGCAGGTTGGAGATACGGCGGATCTTGCCCTCGACGGCCTTACGACGGGCCTCGGTGGGATGTGCGGTAAAGACAGGGTGGAACTCGAGCTTGTCGAGCAGCTCGTTGGCACCCTCGACACCCAGCTCATTCACCAGCTGGTGATAGGCAACGGTAAGCTCGTTGGCAGGATCGACCTCGGTATCGGTCGACGCACCGGCCTCGCGCTCGCGCAGCTGCGCCACACGGTAGTTCTCCTCCGACAGGTTTGCCAGATGGAAAAAGCTCGTAAAGGCGCGAACGATGACCTGCTGCTTATCGAGCGGCAGGCTGTCGATCAAATCGACGACCTCACGAAATGCCACGGCAGTGGGCTCGTCGGCGGTGGGCACGCCCTGCTCGTCGACGGCTTCGTCGGCAGCGCAGGTACCGGGGTTGCCGGCATTGACCACAATCTCGGCTGTCAAAATCTTGTCGAACAGGTCCGCGATCTCGGGATCATACTCGCTAAGCACACGGCGCTCCAGGCGCAAGAACAGCGCCAGATTGTCGCGCAGCTCCTCGGGGATCTCGATCTCGGCGAGACGCTCCCTGGACTCGGCATTCGAGCCGATTCGGTTAACGAGGCGGTTGACCACGGCAGCGACGCGCGCCGCGGCTTCGGGTACAGACTGGTTGCTTAGGTTCTCAGCCACGTTTCCTCCCATTCCTCCTTCTATGCACGTAACATGCGGTATTCATTATAGGCGCTTGAGAAATACTTTCGACACTGATTGCGCTTTACCACACAAAAGTATTTTCTGCATTGCAAAGGTTTTTGCCCTAAATGGTCGTATTTCTCGGTGGGCGGCATACGTAAACGGGGGCATTCCGCATAAAAGCGAAACACCCCCGTAACAATCGCTCTCCATGAGCAGGACACGTTAGCAGGCCCGAAGCTCAAAAAGATGCGCTACAGGCGCTCGCGAACCGCCTCGACGACGTTGTCCAGATCGGCGAGCACCTCGTCATGGCTCTGCATGTCGCGCACTTTGACCTTGCCGGCGGCAAGCTCGTCGCCACCCAGGACCAAGATGAGCTTGGCGCCTACCTTATCGGCTTGCTTAAACTGGGCCTTGAGCGAACGACCCTGATAGTCGGCCTCGGCCACGATACCTGCGGCGCGAAGCTCCTGCGTAATGGCAAAGACGTTCTGACGCAGCTCCTTGCCGGCGTTGGCGACATAGACGCACGGGGCCTCATCGGCACCCAAATCGCTGCCAAAGGCCTGCAGGGCCAGCAGGGCGCGCTCAAAACCGACAGCAAAGCCGACGCCCGCCGTGGGCTTGCCACCCTCGAGCTCGACCAGGCCATCGTAGCGGCCGCCGCCGCCGATGGAGCCGACGCCGGCGCCAGGGGCCTCGACCTCAAAGACAGTACGGGTGTAGTAGTCCAGGCCGCGCACCAAGGTGGGATCCTCGACATACTCGATACCGGCGGCATCCAGATAGCGCTTGACCTGCTCGTAGTGCTCGCGGCACTCATCGCACAGGTTGTCACCCATCAGCGGAGCCTCGGCCATGATCTCGCGGCAGTGGTCGTTCTTGCAGTCGAAGGCACGCAGCGGGTTGAGCTCGGCGCGCTCGCGGCACTCATCGCACATCTCGTCGGCGTGATCGAGGATGAACTGCTTAACCTGCTCGCGATAAGCCGGACGGCACTGGGCGTCACCCATCGAGTTGATGAGCAGACGAAGCTTGGAAAGATCGAAGCCCAGGCGCTTGTAGAACTCCATGAGCATGATGATGCACTCGGCGTCTGCCGCCGGATCGGGAGCGCCGAGCCACTCGATGCCCACCTGGTGGAACTGGCGCAGGCGGCCCTTCTGGGGACGCTCGCCGCGGAACATGGCCTCGGCGTAGTAAGCCTTAAACGGCGTGGAGCCCTGGGGCACCAGATTGTTCTCGACGACGGCGCGCACCACGCCGGCCGTGCCCTCGGGGCGAAGTGCCAGGCGCTGCTTGGGCTTGAGTTTGGTGTCGGTGCCCTCGGTAAAGACGCGCTCCAGGTTGGCACCGCTGAACACGCGGAACATTTCCTTGCGCACGACGTCGGTCGACTGGCCGATACCGTGGACAAACACGTCAACCTGCTCGATCGCGGGCGTCTCGATGGGTTTAAAACCAAACGGCTCGAACACGCCGGCCGCAATCTGCTGCATCTTTTGCCAGGCGCGCATCTCGGCGCCGATAAGGTCGCGGGTTCCCTCCGCCTTCTGTGCCTGCATGGGCAAACACCTTTCTTTTGTATCGCGTCATAGGTAGTGGACATTATACGGCACAAAGCAGCAACGCGGCGGCGCGCCTGACCGAACGAGGGTATGGGGACTCGTTCGGCCAGACGCGCCGCCGCTGTTTGTGATCCCTTTTCCTCCGTCCCCTTCGGATCACGTGATCCCTTGGGGACGGAGGAATAGGGATCATTTCGTAGGCCCGTGGCCGCCTTGGAAACCGAATGATGGTACGAGCATCCATTCGGCTTCCAAGGCGGCCACGGACAGAACGGGACGAACAGAAAAGAGCGACGGACGCCTACTCCCCCGCCACGCTCGCGCGCAGCTTGGCGGCGATGGGCTCGGATACCAGCAGGAACACGAGCATGACCACGGAGCACGCCAAGCACACGATCCAGGTGCTCGCAAAGGAGCCCGAGACGGCAAAGAGCACGTAGACCTGCCACAGCTCACCGACAAAGCTCATGCCGGCAAGCACCGCCGAGGTAGCGATAACGGTAAGCGAGCCCAATACGCGGCCACTCACCTTATCGGCAACATGACCGATAACGAGCGAACCCACGACACTCACCACGGTGGAGATGGCATTGGAGACGTTGTACTGCGCAAGGGAAATACCCAGGTTGCTGACGATCAGCGGCTGGAACAGGCTCATGCAGTTGACGAAAATCGTGTAACACGTGGCCATGATCACGAAGCCGGAGGCCACCACGAGCCAGCCGGGGAAGAACTTACGCTGCTGGGGCATACTGCTCCTTTTAGACAAACGAATAGCCTGCGCCGGGCGCCGGTAGTGCCCAAGATTGCCTTGAAAGACAAGGGCATAGGCCTTACGGCCATGCCCGCAGGCTTGAAAGGCAAGGTTGGGTGCTACCGGTGGTCGGCGATATAGCCCAAAGCGACGGCGGTATAGGCCGCGGCACCGAGCGGCAGCTCGGCATCGTTAAAACGTGCCTTGGGATGGTGCTGGGCAAAGTGTTCGTCCGTGTCGGTTACGGCCGCGCCCACGGTAAAGTACGCACTTGGGATCTTGCTCGAGATAAGCGCGAAGTCCTCACTCGCCATGGCATGGAAAAGCGGCAAGAAAGCCGTCTTGGGCAGCACTGCGCCCACGTAGCCAAGCGACGCCTGAGTCATATCGCTGTCGAGTACAAGCGGCGGAACATCCGAAAGCGTCTCGATGGTCGCCGGCGTACGATAGGTCGTAGCAACGCCGTTAACGACCTCCGCGATGCGGGTCTTTAGGTGAGCCATGAGCTCAACATCAAAGCCGCGCAGCGTTCCCTCGAGCACGCAGGTGTCGGGGATGACGTTGGCCGCCAAGCCGCCGGCGAACTTACCAACGGTAAGTGCGACTTCCTTGGCCGCCGGCACCTCGCGGGAGATAAGCTCCTGGAGCGCCAGGTGCACGTGGACGCCGGCCGTGATGGGGTCGATGCAGATCTCGGGGCTGGAACCGTGGCCGCCCTTGCCCTGGAGCGTGATGCGGAAACCGTACACACCCGAGAGCGCCGGGCTGCCGTAGAGCACCAGGCCAAGCGGCGACTGGCTGTTGACATGCATGGCAAAGGCCGCCTGAGGGCGCGGGTTCTCGAGCAAGCCGTCGGCGATGGCAGCGCGTGCTCCCTCAAAGGTCTCCTCGCCCGGCTGGAACAGCAACTTGACGGTAGCGTTGGCCTCCACAAGCTCGGCCTCGCGGGCCTTGAGCAGGCGCGCCGCACCAAGCAGGGCCGTCGCGTGCATATCGTGACCGCAAGCATGCATGCAGCCATTGGTGGATGCAAAGGGCTCGCCGGATTCCTCGACAACGGGAAGGGCATCCATATCGCCTCGGAGCATGACGACCGTTCCGGCCTGCTCGTCCTTGCACGTGCCATTGCCCTGAGCGGCCGCACCGGCACCGATCAGGCCAACGGCGCAGGAACCGTCGACTAGCGTGGTATGGGGGATGTCCATCTCGTCCAGACGTGCCTGGATATAGGCAGACGTCTGCGGAAGATTGTTACCCAGCTCGGGCATCTGGTGTAGATCGTGTCGCCATGCAGCGAGCTCGTCTGCAAAAGCCTGAGCTTCTGCGACAAGACCGTCACCGATAGCGGCCTGCGCCGCCGCGGTGGCCTGGGGCGCTGGTTGCGGTTGAAAATCGGACAGAGCTGATGCCATAGAAGCCCTCCAGTAACGTTTTTGCAGCACGCACTTTGATAGCGTAAAGTGCAAGGTACAACTGTAAGGGCATGACATAAAAATGCCGCCCTGGGAGGGCGGCGCAACAAGTTGTTTACAATTGCGGGTGTGATTTTCGGCGCAAGAAATCGAAATGCGTCTCGCTCAAGATAATCGAAAGAAAGATGAGCGCGAAGCCGGCGAGCAGGCGCGAGGTGAGCGCCTCCCCCATCAGCAGCACCGAGAACAGCACGCCCGAAGGCGACTCCATCGAAAGGAGCAGTGAGCCCGTCGAGGCCGAGACATGCGCCAAGCCGACGTTTTGGATGAGCAGAGCCGCGCATGTGCAACCAACCGAGAGAAACGCCATCGCGCTGATAAAGCTCGGCGTCCACACGGACAGAGGCGCTTGGGTCTCGAATAGCAGCGACGTTGCCAGGCTCAGCACGCCGTTGCCCACAAACATCCAAAACGTGATGACGTTGATGTCCATTTTGCGACCGTACTTGGCAGTCACCGCCATCTGGATGGCGAAAAAGACCGCACCCGCCAGCGTAATGACATCACCGATGTTGAATTCAACGCTATCGAGCGCCACCAAGCCAATGCCCGCCAAGCACAGCAGCGCCGCGCCCAGGTTATAGCGGGTGAGTTTTTCGCCGCTCAGAAAATAGCTCGCGAACGGCACAACGATGCAATACGTGCCCGTCAAAAAAGCATTCTTGCCCGCCGTGGTGTGCGCCAGACCGACTGTCTGCAGGGCGTAGGCGGCCCACATAAGTGCGCCCATGCCAAGTCCGACGATAAGGTTGCGGGCGTTGAGGTGCGCGATGATGCGCTTGTGGAAGATGAAAAACATGACCAACGCCGCAGGCAGAAAGCGCACGTAGAGCAGTTCGAACACCGGAATGGTGTCGAGCGCGTCCTTCATGGTCGTAAAGGAGTAGCCCCAGACGACTGCCACCGAAAGCAGCAGGACTTTCCAGAACAGCGGCGAGCGAGCGCCGGCGCCGCGGGAGGTGCCGCCCGCGCCCAGGTCCTCGCGAGCAACAGGGCTATCGGGCATCATTTCGATATTGTCAGTGGCATGCTGGGCCATAGGGCATCCTCGCGCTCAATCTGGGCGTGGTGTCCGCACGCGCATGGCTGCGTGCCGCCTCATGGTCAAATAAAAGCAGGGCGCACCGGACCCCCGGCACGCCCCGCTACTGTAGCAACAACCAAGCAGCCCGTGCAATTCACTACGCTAAAGCGTTTTGTTCCGCCGTTCTACCGAACGGCGGACCGGCCGACGCTGCGCGAGCTGCATTCACGCCAATCTGACGTTCAATTTCAAGGGCGCGACCAGAAGGTCAGCGCCCTTTCATTTCACGTCACCTTGGCGCAAATGCGGCTCGCTCGCTGGCATTAGCGCTGCATCGGCGTTAACGTTGCTGTACTAAATAAGCTTTGTTGACTCCAGTTTTTCGATGATCCAGTCGTTGGCTTTGATGACCGGACGGCGGAAGACGACGCCCAGGGCCAGCGACGGAATCAGATAGCTCGCCAGAATGCCTAGCTCAATCCAGTACTCCATATGGTAGGCGCCAGCCATGGCGGCATGCATGGCGTTGATGCCGTGGGTGAACGGCAGGAACGGATAGATCGCCTGGAACACGGGGCCGGTCATCTCGATAGGGAACGTGCCGCCCGAACCGCCGACCTGCATGACCAGCAGCACGACGGCGAGCGCCTTGCCGATATCGCCAAACGACACCGTAAGCGTGTAGACGATATTGGAGAACACGAGACTCGCGACCCAGCCCGCCAGCACAAACTGCAGCGGGTTGTCGCACTGAATGCCAAAGAACAGGATGTCGCCCGCACACACGAGCGTTGCCTGCAGCAGGGCCAGACCGCCAAAGAACAGGTAGCGGCCCAGGTAGATCTCGTGCAGGCGCACGGGGATGAGCTCGTTGATGAGCTCATCGTCAACCGAGACCTTCATCATGGCCGCCAGCACGATCGAGCCGACCCATAGCGACAGAATCGTGTAGAACGGTGCCATGGCCGAACCGTAGTTACGAATCGGATAGACCGGCTTGCGATCGAGCGCGACGGGGCCGGAAAGCGACACGGCCAAACCCTCGGGATCGTTGCCAATCATCGTCTTGATCGTGGCAAGGTCGTCCGACATCAGGGCGCCATCGAGCTCGTCCTTAAACGCACTGATCTTGTCCGACGCCTCGCCCAGCTGATCAGAAGCCTTGTTGACCAGCTTTGCAGCCTTGGAGAGGCCCTTTGCCAGCGAACCGGATGCGTCGGTCAGGCCGTCTACGGCGCTATCCAGATCGCCCGAGATGCCATCGAGCGAGTCCAGGATGCCCGAAACCGTCTTCTTGAGCTTCTTGGCCTTAACCGAGAACGTGGAATCGTAGTCGGACTTGGCGCCCGAAATGCCCGCCTTGGCATCGGCGATGGCCTGATCGACCTCGGCACGCGTGCTGTTGACCTCTGCCATGCTGTCAGAAAGGGACTTAGCAGTTGCCGTCAGGTCCTTGGCGTTGTTGCGATACTCCACCGCGATCCTGCCCAGCGATGTTGCCACAGATTTAAGGCTCTCCTGGAGCTTTTCGTCACTGACCTGCTCGGCAAAGCCGCGGAGCTGGTCGGCCGTGGCGTCGATATCGTCGGCACGTGTATTGAGCGCCGCCGCGGCATCGTTGAGCTGAGACACCGTAAGGTCGACATGCTGATTCGCGGCATCAAATGCCTTCGCAAGCCCGGCGGACACGTTGTCGAACGAGCCCGCGCTTCCGTCAATCGCGGCGTTGATGGCGTCGTTGGCGGCCTTCAGCGCTTCTTTGGAATCGCTCATGCCGCTCTTGGCATGCTCCATCAACTGCTTGGTCGACTCATCGACCGTACCCGTCTGCTGGAGCATACCGCTCGCCGACGTCAACGAATCGGACGTAGAGCTCAAAATGCCCGCCAGCGACGAAGCATTAGCCTGAACGTCTTGCAGGTCCCCAATCGAATCGCCGAGCGTCGAGGACAGGTTGGCGATAAAGTTGCTGACCTGGTCGGTGCTCATGTAATCGAGCAGGCTGGACACCGTCTTAAGACCGATGCTCGTAATGGTCTCGGTAAAAGATTCGTTAACCTGGTTCTGAACGGCGCTCGAACCCTTCTCGGTCACGATCTGCGCGATGGCGTTGGCCTTCTGATTCTCGTAAAACTCGATATCGGCATGCTTAACGTCGGTCGAAAAGAGCGTCATCATATCGGCACTAAACGTCTTAGGGATAACGACAGCCGCATAGTATGCGCCCGATTTGACGCCCTCGATAGCCTTTTCGCGATTGTTGAGCACAACCCAATCGAAGCTCTCGTTGCCGCGTAGGGTGGCGGTCACGTTTTCGCCCACGTTGACCTCGACGGGGATCAGATCGCTCTCGTAACCCTCATCGGTGTTGACCACGGCGATCTTAAGATTGCCGGTGTTGCCGTACGGATCCCAGCTGCCGGCGATGTTAAACCACGCGTACAGGCACGGTACGATAATGAGGCCCATCACGACAACCAAGCCGATTACGGAGCGAGACACGTTTTGGACATCGCGCTTAAACAGATGCAGGATGTTCTTCATTTATGCCTCACCTCCTTTGGAGTGCTTGCCGAGCGGGGCGTTCTTTTCATTCATCACAAACGTGTCATCCCCGTTCTCGGGCACATGGGCCGCATCGCGATGACCACATTGGTTGACAGCCTGAGTCTTGGGTTCAGACCCCCGCTCGCTCGCATTCAAGCCGAACATGCGACGAGCGGCCGGAATGGCGGCCGTGTGCTCGCGCATCTCGCGGCGCAGGTCCTCATCCGAAAGCGCCGAGATGCGCATCTGGGTGTTGAGGCTCGAGCGGATGTACTCGATATTGATAAGCCAGCCGCAGATGGCAATAACCGAGATGATCCAAATGACAAGCAGGATGATCTTGCCGTTATTGTCGATATCGAGAACCGTCGACAGGACAAAGAGCAGGACCTGAACGCCCACCACGGCGGCAAAACCGCCCTTGATGTAGTACGGGTAGCGATGTTCAAAGGCGACCGCATGATCGAGCAGTTCGCGACGGTACGAATCGGAATCGAGCATGACACGCATGGCCGTGCGCAGCGAGTAGCGCTGGCGCGGCAGGTCGTTGGACTCGCAAATCATCATACCGGTCGTGGAGAGCTGTTTATCAAAGAGCAGGTTAAGGTTGAGCAGCAGCGGACGCAGCTGCAGACCGATAAAGAGCGCCACGATCAAGAACACGCCCAGAATGCACAGGTTAAACAGGTAGTTGAACGAATACATGCCGCCGACCGTCTCGCGCAGCAGATTGATGCCGTAGGTAAAGGGCAGCAGCGGGTGCAGCCACTGGAAGAAGCCGGGCATCATCTCGATGGGGTACATGCCCGACGAACCCGGGATCTGCACGATGACGAGAATGACGCCGATAGCCTTGCCGATATGCTTAAACGTGGTGGACAGCGCATAGATGATATTGACGTAGGTGAACGAAATGGCGATGCCGCCCAGCACGAACAGCAGCGGGCTGACGCACTGCACGCCAATCACCAGATCGCCTACCGTAACGATGATGGCCTGCAACGCGCCCAGGATCACCATGAGCAACCAGCGGCCAAAGTAGCCTTGGCGCGCCGTAAAGCTGCCAACACCTTCACGGTCGACCTCGAGCTTGTAAATGGCGATGAGCACATAGCCGCCCACCCAAAGCGCCAGATTGGTGTAGAAGGGAGCGATGCCCGAGCCAAAGCTCTTGACCGGATAGATTGACTTGGACGTCAACTCAACCGGAGACGCCATGAAATCTGCCACGTCATTGACATCGACGCCCATCAGATCGGCCAGCTCGCCCATGGACTCGGAGGTCTGCAGCGCCGCGATGTCATTGGCGGCGGTTGCAAGCTTGTCCTGGACCTTGGCAAGCGAGGAATCGGTCTGGGACAGCGTGGTCTTGGCCTGGCCGAGCGTAGCGCTAAGCTGCGCCAACGTGCCGCGCGCATTTGCAAGTGTAGGTGTCATACCCGAGACGATACCGGTCAGGTCGCCCGAAACGGCAGCAAAAGAGTCGAGCGCGCTCGAGGCCTTCGGCAGCGCGTTTTGGCCCAAGTCCGTCTGGGCTTGGCCAAGGTTGGTCGCACCGGTATGAATTGCGTTATTGATAGCGTCACTGGCACCCGAAACAGCCGCTGCGTCATTCGCCATGGCGCTCGACTGCGCGGACAGACCGTCCTTGATGCTCTGAAGCTTTTCATTCTGCTCTCGAAGCAAATCGATGGTCGATACAATGCGCGCGTCAATTTCCTCGGAACCTGTCGACGTGTCATTGGCGAGAATCTCCAAGTGCCCGATAACGGCCTTATTGTGGTCGATCGTCGCTTGAAGAGACTCGAGCGAGTTGTCGATACGGGTGGTCGTAGATGTGACCGCGCCCGTCAGCTTGCCGATGGCAGCGTTCGCAGAGGCCGACGTCTTGGTGAGCGCAAGGCTGCCTTCCGAGAGCGCCTTGGAGAGCGAGGTGATGGAGTTGCCCGCCGTGGTGCGAGCTTCGCTCAGCAGGTCGTTGCCCTGGGAGATCGCCTGCGTCAGCGACGGTGCCTGGCCTTGCAAGCCGGCAAGTGCCGCATCAGCCGAGGCGATAGCGCCACTCGTCTTATCGATGGCGGCATTCATATCGCCAATCGAATCGCGCACCTCGCCCAAGGTGTCGGACGCCTCGGACACCGAACTTGCCAGCGAGTCCTGAGTCTGGGTTGCCTTGTCCTTTAAATCGACACCGGCATCCTTGGCGATACCGGCAACAGTCTTGCCTACCGTAGAGACAAATTCCGAGTTGATCTGCTCCTCGATGGTGTTTGCACCGGTATCGGTAACCTTGGGCGCAATGGCGCTCTTCTTCTCATTGACGTAGTACGTGAGCTTGGGCTGATGGTAGTTGCCGTCGAGCATCGAAACCAGGTTATCCGAGAAGTTCTTGGGAATCACGATAGCGGCATAGTACTCGCCGCTCTCGACGCCCTCCTTGGCATCGGCCGTCGAGTCGACGAACGTCCAGCCCAACTGATGATTCTCCTTGAGCTGGTCGACCACTTTGTCGCCAGCGTTGAGCTCACCCACCAAGTCGTTTTGGGTGCCTCGATCGTTGTTGGCGATAGCAATCTTGATGCCTTGGGTGTTTCCATACGGATCCCAGTTTGCCACGATGTTATACCAGGCATACAGCGAGGGAATAACGCACACGCCTAGGGTAACCACCAGGGCGACGGGGTTCACAAGCAGTCGCTTAATGTCGCGCTTAAATATCGCAAAGGACACCTTTGCATTGGATAGTTTGCTGCCGAGACTCACGCTTGGACCATCCATCCTGTCGTTGAATCGAATCGTACTATCGATAACCATTGTACGTAAGCGCTTTAGCGTCTCAGAGCACAATGGTATTGAGTTTTGCGGGTAGCAATATACTACGAAGACGAATTAGCGTACAGTTGTACAGTATCTTTAATTTCAGCAGGTCACAAAACCACAACCCGCACAAATTAGCAATTCAAATAGTCATCGGGGACGTTCTTAAACGACTGGTCAAACAAGAACGCCCCCAACGACTAGTTTGGACCACGGTAACATCGATGTTTTAGCAATGCCAGCGAGCGGGCGCCAGAGCGAACAAATTGGCATGAAAAGAGGACGGCATAGACCTTCTGGTCATGCCGTCCTCTTTGAATGACAAGTTGTCGCTCTGGCGCCCGCGCAGCGTCGACTGGTCCGCCGTTCGTTAGAACGGCGGAACTGAGGGCAGCGTCGAGCCGTTACGCGGTTTGGTAAAACCGCGTAACTACCTAACTACATCAAGTTGCAAACAGCCGCCGCGAAGGCAACGGGGTCCTCGGGGAGGATGCCCTCGACCAGCAGGGCCTGATCGTAGAGCAGACCAGAGTACTGCTTGATCTTGTCGGCGTCGCCTGCCTTCTGGGCAGCGACAAGCTTGTCAAAGACCGGGTGCTTGGCGTTGAGCTCGAGCACGCGTTGGCTCTTGGGCATGCCGTCGGGCGCGCCCTCGGGTCCCTTCTGGAGCACCTTCTCCATCTCGAGCGAAAGTGGGCCCTCGGTGGTGATACAAGCGGGGGCATCGGTCAGGCGCGCGGAGACGGCGACTTTCTCGACCTTGTCACCGAGCGCCTCCTTCATAGCGCTAAAGAGGTCCTCGTTCTCCTTGGTGGCGTCCTCGGCCTCCTTCTTCTCGTCCTCGGTCGCCAGGTCAAGATCACCGGTCGCAACGTTCTTGAGCTCTAGATGACGATCCTCGACCTCGGGCTCGGCACCGTCGGCCACAGCCTTCTCGGCAGCCTCGCGGGCAGCATCGTCCTCGTAGATCTTGGGCATATCGCACGCCACGTACTCACGCATAGCCTGGAACGTGAACTCATCCACATCCTGCGTCAGCAGCAGCACGTCATAGCCGCGGTCGAGCACGCCCTTTACCACGGGCATCTTGGCCAAGCGCTCACGCGAGTCGCCGGCGGCGTAGTAGATGGCCTTCTGATCCTCAGGCATGCCCTTGGCATACTCGGCCAGGGTAATCATCTTCTGTTCCTTGGCAGACCAGAACAGCAACAGGTCGGCGAGCTCATCGGCCTTCATGCCATAGCTCGAGTAGATGCCGTACTTAAGACCGCGGCCAAAGTTCTCAAAGAACTTCTCGTAGGCCTCGCGGTCGTTGTCACGCATATCCTCAAGGTCGGCGGTAATCTTCTTTTCCACACGCTTGGCGATGGCCTTGAGCTGACGGTTCTGCTGCAGCGTCTCGCGCGAGATGTTGAGCGACACGTCGGCGGAATCCACGACGCCGCGGACAAAGTTGTAGTAGTCGGGCAGCAGGTCGTCGCACTTCTCCATGATCAGGACGTTGGAGCTGTAGAGCGCCAGACCCTTCTCGTAGTCCTTGCTGTACAGATCGAACGGCGCGCGTCCCGGCACAAACAGCAGGGCGTCATACTCGAGCGTGCCCTCGGCGTGGAAGCTGATGGTGCGCGCAGGATCGTCAAAGTCGTGGAACGTGGACTTGTAGAACTCGTCGTAGTCCTTCTGCTCGACATCGGAGCTGTGCTTCTTCCAGATCGGTGTCATGGAATTGACGGTCTCGAGCTCCTGGTAGTCCTCGTACTCGGGCTTGTAATCGTCGCCGGCGTCCTCGGGCTTGGGTTTCTGGCGGCTCTTGGACACCATCATCTGGATCGGGTAACGCACATAGTTACTGTACTGCTGAATCAGGCTCTTGAGACCCCACTCGGTCAGGAAGCGATCGTAGGTCTCGGCCTCGCCGTCGGCATCGAGCTTCTCGTTCTCGCGCAGCGTCAGGATGACATCGGTACCGTGCTCGGCGCGCTCGCCGTCCTCGATGGTGTAGCCCTCAAGACCGTCGGATTCCCACACATGGGCGACATCCTCGCCGTAGGCGCGGCTGACGACCTTCACATGGCTGGCGACCATAAAAGCCGAGTAGAAGCCCACGCCAAACTGACCGATGATGTCGACATCGGAGCCCTGCTGCTCGGCGTTCTCGGTCTTAAACTCCTCGGAGCCGGAATGGGCGATGGTGCCCAGATTGCGCTCCAGCTCCTCGGCGGTCATGCCAATGCCGTTATCCGAGATGGTAATGGTGCGGGCGTCTTTATCAAAGGAGACGCGAATGGCCAGGTCGCCCTGGTCGATCTTGACGCTCGGGTCCTGCAGGCTCTTAAAGTTGAGCTTGTCGACGGCGTCGCTCGCGTTAGAGATAAGCTCGCGCAGGAAGATTTCTTTATTGGTGTAGATGGAGTTGATCATGAGGTCGAGCAGTTTTTTGCTCTCGGTCTTAAATTGACGCATGTGCAGTCCTTTCGCGCTACCCCTGTCCGCAAAAACGGCTCGGTCGCCCGAGCCGCATCGCAGACCTGCTATGTTCAGACTTAGATTTTATAACCCATTAACGCGCATATATACATACGGAATCGAAAAACTGTATGTCCGAGCGCTCTGATGCGCCAATTGCCAAGGAGTGTCCCAAACTGCCGGCAGGAAAGGAACGTTCCTATCTGCCATCTACGCGCTTGGCCATCCAGGCATGAGGCTGGCCCTCGTCTTCGTAGTCCACCGGGGCAATCTGCGTGTAGCCCGCCTTGGCATAGAGCGGCAGCACGTATTCCTGAGCATGCAGCTTAATGAGCTTGGCGCCGGCATCACGCGCGCACGTATCACTGGCCTCGACAATCTTGCTCGCCAAACCGCGACGGCGCATGCTCGGCAGCACGGCCACGCGCCCCATAATGTAGGTCTCCCCCGCCGCGACACCTTCGTCCAAGTCGCACGCCGGCGACACCGGAGCCTCTGCGTCAGCCGCGCGCTCAAGCTCTTCGGGAAACACGCGCGAGCAACCGGCAAGCTCGCCGTCTACATAGAGCGTCACATGAATGCAGTTCGGATCCTCGTCGATAGCGTCGAACTCATTCTCGTAGCCCTGCTCGTCCATAAAAATGACGCGGCGCACCAACGCCGCGTCATCAAAGCATCCCGTCTTAAGTTGGATATCCATGGCTGCCCTTTCATTCAATGCGAACGTTAGGGACAGATTTTAGCGAAAATGAGCTCCGCGTACGCTAAACTTCGCGCGAGCCTTCGCCAGGCAGTCGTAATGACCCACGTTATGGGCATCGCTCGCGATGAAGCTGTACAGGTTCTGATCGAACAGGCGCTGTGCCGGCTTTTTCTCGCGACCAAAGCGACCGCCGGCAATAAAGTCCGCCGAAGCCTGCAGCTTGCAGCCCATATCGACCAGGCGCTCCGCCACGCTTACATCCTTTTGAACCGCACGATAGCGCTCAGGATGAGCGATGATCACCTGGTAGCCACGGCACTGCAAATCGTAAATCGTGTTCTCGTACTCTCTAAACGCATACGCATCGGCATGTGTCGAAAGCTCGAGCAGAAACTCGTTGGTTCCATCGAAATGCAAGTGCTCCGCGGCATCGATACCAAGTTCAACGAGCTTTCGATGGTTGACCTCGAAGCCCATCTGGAGCGGAAAACCGTCAGCGTTATCACGCAGCAGCTCAAAGGCATCCCACATCTTGTCGTAATCAAAATAGGGATCACGGCAGTGAGGAGTGCAAACGATTCTGGTTACACCGGCCCGCTTGGCAGCCTCGAGCATCGCCAAGCTCTCATCGAGATCGGCGGCGCCGTCGTCTACACCCGGCAAGATATGGCAATGAATGTCACGCATAGGTCAGCCTTAATCAACTAAACGTTTGCTCGGTTGGTGAAGATGCCCTTTTTGGAAGTCCCCTGATCGTCGGAGCCCTTCTTAACCTTCTTACCGTCCTTGGTGTAGTAGGAGTAGTAGTACTCGCTGGTCTCGGTCTCGCAGTAGTTCATGACGGTACCGATGAGCTTGACCTTCTCGGACTTCTTAAGCTGGCCGATAGCGTTGAGTGCCTCCTCGCGCTTGGTGAAGTCCTCGCGCACCACGAACAGCGTACCGTCGGTCAGGCTGGCAATCTCGGCAGCATCGATGAAGGTGCCGACCGGGGGAGCATCAAAGATGACGTACTGGAACTTGGCGGACAGTGCCTTTACCAACTTGGCAAAGCGGTGAGAGACGATGATGTCGGCAGGATTGGGAATATGCGGCTCGGCATCGAGGAAGTAGAAGTTCTTCTGACCCGTCTCGACAATTGCCTGGTCAATGGAGATCTGCTCGGAAAGGACCGCATAGAGTCCGCCGCGCGAACGAACGCCGAGCATATCGGAAAGGGACCTGCGGCGCATATCGGCCTCGACCAGGAGCACGGACTTGCCGCTCGTGGCGATAGCCTGGGCAAGGTTGATGGAAACCGTAGACTTGCCCTCGTTGGGAATCGAGGACGTGACGGTAATGGTGCGAATGGGGTCGTCCACGCTCGCAAAGCGGATGTTGGCCAGAAGGGTCTTGGCGGCATTCTGTACAACGAGCTTATCGGTGTTCTTTGCCTTAGCCATGCCTATTTACCACCTTTCATAGCCGGAATTCGGCCAACAACGGGAATGCCCAGGAGCTCTTCTGCCTCTTCGGCACCGCGGATGCGGGTATTGAGCATGTCTGCCAAAACGACATAGGCGACTGCGATAAAGATACCGGCGAGGAACGCGACAGCAACGTACAGCATACGCTTGGGACCGCTGGGGGCTTCGGGGGTCTTAGCCTCGTCGATAACGTTGATGCTCTGGGCAGCGCCGACGTTCTGAGCGACCGTACTCACCGAGCTGGCCATGGCCTTTGCGACCTTAGCCGTCTCCTTGGCATCGGTGCCGGTAACCGAAAGCGTAATGACACGCGTGGTGGTCTCGGAGGAAACAGACACCTTGTAGTCATCCAGATCGGTGAGGCCCAGTTCATTGGCTGCGCCGCTCTTAACGCTATCGCTATCCAGCAGCGTGGCGATATCGTTGGAAAGCATCTGACTCGCCGAGAGATCGTTGTAGCTCATCTGACCGCTATCGTCGGTCTTGGCGAGAATGTACATGCTCGTCGTCGCGGTATAGGTGTTGTCCATCGCAACGAAGGACACGATGCCCATGGCGATCGCGCAGACCACCGGAAGGGTGATGACCAGCTTAAGGTGTTTTTTGAGCAGCTGGAACAGTTCGAGAAGGGTCATGCAGCTTGCCTTTCATTTCCCCAGTTCGGATTGACAAAACCGTCCGTATGTTATCGCATCTTTTTACCGAGGCCAAACTCTATACATAAGAAACAGGCTCTCCTGTAAAAATGTCGGAAGCAATCGTAAAATTGCACAACAACGCCGCACCCGAAAGTCAAATGCGGCGTCTACATCAATATCTATGTTGCATCGCTATGCGAATGGCTCGTCCTGCTGTATGGGAAACGTCACCGTAATGGTGGTTCCCACGCCCAACTCGCTCGACAGATCGAGCGTGGCGTGATGATACAGGGCCGCATGCTTGACAATGGCAAGCCCCAGACCGGTTCCGCCGCGTGCCTTGGACCTACTCTTGTCCACGCGATAGAACCGCTCAAATACCTTGCCCTGTTCTTCAGGCGCGATACCGATTCCCGTGTCGGCGACCGCGAGGAACGGATGGCCTTCGTCGTTGGTGCCGCACTGCAGCGTAACCGTACCGCCGGGTCGATTGTAGCGGATGGCGTTGCTTGCCAGATTATAGATGAGCTCGTCAATCAAGCGCGACACGCCCTCGATGACCACAGGCTTGGTCTCATGACTGATCGTCACATTCGCCTGACGGGCGACCTGTTCAAGACGCTGCTCAACCGCGTAGATGGCACGCGAGAGCTCAATAGGCTCCGTGGATCCAATGGGCACCGCCTCGCCCTCAGTTGCACGCTCGGCCTCGTCCAAGTTAGACAGCGTAAGGATGTCGTTGACAAGCGCCGCCAAACGGCCCGCCTCACGATAGATGCGACCGCCAAAGTTGCGCAGGTCGTCCTCGCCCTCGACCATGCCGTTTGCGATGAGCTCGGCATAGCCCGAAATCGCCGTAAGCGGCGTCTTGAGCTCATGGGTGATATTCGCCGTAAACTCGCGGCGCATACGATCGTTGTCCGCTAGCACCGCCATTTGGCGCTTGAGTTCCTGGCGCTGCGACTCGATACGCTCAAGCATGGGGACCATCTCGGCATAGGCGTGCTCATAGCTACGGCGTGGGTGGTCCAAATCCACCTCTTGCAACGGCGCGATGATGGCACGGGACTCGCGGCGCGCCATAAAAAACGAGAGTACCGCACCCGCTGCCGCGATAAGCAGCATCGGCGCCACCATCGACAGCAAAATCGCCGCAACGCCAGGCTGGGCCTGCGCCAAGCGGACAACCTGGCCGTTATCAAGGGCGACGGCGCGATACAGCATAATCTCGTCGAGCGTAGAGCTTGCGCGCTCCGCGGAACCCAAACCACTCTCAAAGGCCTCGATGACCTCGGGGCGATCGCCATGGTTGGGCAGTGTGGAAGGCGACGCCTCGTTGTCGTAGGCAACCGATCCATCCTTGTTAATCAGCGTGATGCGCAAGTCCTCGCGATCGAGGCTACGCAAGAACGGGATGGGCTCCTGCTGCTCGTCGAGGGCGGCAGCAATGAGCTCGGTTTCCTGCGCCAGGTTGGCACTCGTGGCATCCGCCAAGGTGTTTTGCACAAAGAACGCGCCCAGCACCGTAAACGCCACGATAACCGCCATGGCACAGACAAAGATCGTCACAAAAACGCGGTGCGACAGCGTATGTTTTCCCTGGGGGGCGAAGACCACGGGTTACTCCTCCGATGCGGTAGCCGCGGTGTCGTCACCTTCGGCACCATCACCGGCAGAAGGCTCGGCCAAGCGGTAGCCCACGCCGCGCACGGTCTCGATGGCGCTGGCATGCTCGCCCAGTTTTTGGCGAAGCGTCTGCACGTGCACGTCAACGGTGCGCGAACCGCCGTCGAAGTCCCAGCCCCACACGCTCTGCAGCAACGACTCGCGGGTAAAGACCACGCCGGGCTTGCGCATGAGGTACTCGAGCAGGTCGAACTCGCGCAGGGTGAGCTTAAGCGGCTCGCCGGCAACGGTCACCTCGCGATGGCTGGGCGAGAGCACAATGTCGCCCACGCTGAGCACATCGCTTGCCTGTTTGACCATGCCGCCGCGACGCAGCAGTGCGCGGCAGCGGCTGGCGAGCTCCATGAGCGAGAAGGGTTTAGTCAGGTAATCGTCGGCACCGCCATCGAGCGCCATCACCTTGTCGAGCTCGGTGTCCTTGGCGGTAAGCATCATGATGGGCACCGTCGCCGTCAGGCGGTCGGCGCGCAGGCGGCGCATAATCGCCAAACCATCGGTATCGGGCAGCATGATGTCGAGCAGGACAGCATCGGGTACCCGTCGCGCCACGGCGGCCTTAAACTCGCCGTCGCACGAAAAGCCCTCGGCCTCGATTCCCTGCTTGTGCAGCGCATAGACCGTCAAATCCCTGATGTTGTCATCGTCCTCGACGTAATAGATCATGTTGAACCCCTTTGCGGCCGACATGACCGCATCTTAACCCTAAAGGTGCCTGTACTAGATGGTATCAGCCAAAACGGCCCGTCAAATAATCCGCCGTGCGCGGATCGATCGGGTTTTTGAAGAGCTGGGCAGTGGGCGCATGCTCCACCAGCTCGCCCAGCAAAAAGAACGCGACCGAGTCGGAGATGCGCGCCGCCTGCTGCATATTGTGCGTAACGACCACGAGCGTGCAGGTCTCTTTGAGCTCACAGGCCAGCTGCTCCACCACCAGCGTCGACACAGGGTCGAGTGCCGAGGTCGGCTCGTCCATCAGCAGAATGTCGGGCTGCACGGCCAGCGCGCGGGCGATGCACAGACGCTGCTGCTGGCCGCCCGAAAGACCCAGACCCGATTCTTTGAGCTTGTCCTTGACCTCGTCCCACAGGGCGGCGCGTCGCAGGGAGTCTTCGACCAGCTCGTCGAGCACGACGCGGTCGCGCACTCCCATGCCGCGAGGACCGTAGGCGACGTTGTCGTAGATGCTCATGGGAAACGGGTTGGGGCGCTGGAACACCATGCCCACGCGCTGGCGCAAACGGCAGATGTCGTAATCGCCCAGGATATCTTGACCATCGAGCGCAATCTTGCCCTCGATACGGCAATCCTTGATGCCGTCGTTCATGCGGTTAAAGCAGCGCAGCAACGTGGACTTTCCGCAGCCCGAAGGCCCGATAAATGAGGTGATCTGCTTGTCGCGGATCTTGATATTCACGTCCTTGAGCGCATGATGGTCGCCATAGAACAGGTCGAGGCCCTCGACGTCGATGCGCGTCGGCGAGGCGGCAAGATCCTCTGCCGTGGGGCGAGTCGCATCCCCAACCTCGCGCTCGTGCGCGGCCTCGGCCTGCGCTTCCATGAGTTCTTCAAGCTCCGTGGGCTCCACAGCCGCAGCAGCCGTCATACCGCATACCTCCACATCGATATCAATTCAGCAGTATCGATAGTAGAAATCGCGGCTCATATGCACGTGAGCGCATTGTCAAGTGTTTGTAAGGGCACGCTGGCTATGCGGCGGGCAGCTCGATGGTGAATATCGTGTGTTCGGGCGTCGATTCACATGCAACGGTACCGCCGTGTGCCGCGATGATCTCCTTGGCAATAGCAAGGCCCAGACCGGCACCACCGCGATTGGTCGCACGCGCCGCATCCAGGCGATAGAACTTCTCAAAGATCACCTTGAGCTTAGCCGCAGGGATAGGATCGCCCTGATTGATAAAGCGAACGCGCACGCCGCCATCGTCTTGGCGCCCGGCCTCAATCGTGATAGTCGAGCCCTCATAGCTATAGGCGACGGCGTTTTTCATGATGTTGTTGAACACGCGAGCCATCTTGTCGCCATCCACGAGCACCGTCAGGTCCTCGTGGATATCAACTTGGGCTTCCTTATGCTGCTCGTTGAGGATGGGATAGAACTCGTCAGCCACCTGAGCCAGCAGCAACCCCAGATCAACATAGCCGCGCGTGAGCACGATATCGTGGAAGTCAAAGCGTGTGATATCGAAGAACTCTTCGATGAGTGCATCGAGCCGGTGCGCCTTGTCGAGAGCCACGCCCGTAAAGTGCGCACGTTGCTCAACCGGCAGCTCAGGAGCCTCTTGCAGCAGCGAAAGATAGCCCACCACACTGGCAAGCGGGGTGCGTAGGTCATGTGCCAAGTACGTGACCAGATCGTCCTTGCGATGCGACTCGTCACGCAAGGCCTGTTGCACCTTGCGCTCACGGTCACGCACGCGGTTAAGGGCGCCCTCGACCTCCAAGAAGTCGCCGTCGATGTTGTCCCAGGTGTCGGGGTGATCGATCAGGCGATCTTGAATACGAGCGGCCAGCACACAATCGGCATGCTGCTCGCCCTGTTCGTAGCCCTGGTAGTACAGGGCGCGGCCACACAAGAACAGCACGCACGCGGCAAGCGCCAGCACAAAGCCAAGCATGTTGAATACAAAGCCGGCATCGAACAGCACCGGCCCTTCGATGCCGCCGAGCGCCATGGCGCCAATCGCCAACGTCATGGCCCACGCGGCGCCGCCAATCACCATGCAGCGGCGCACGATCTCAAATCGATCGATCAGCAAAAAGCCGGCAAGCAGCACCGTCAAGATTCCGGCGATGTTGTCGATGCCAATCAGCAGCAGGCTCAGCAAAAAGAGCAGCACCGTTGCAAGCGCGCGGTTGTCGACGACCGACCTCACGTATTCAAAGAGCCGATCGGGTACCTCGAATGCCTGCCTATCGTCTTTTGTCATATCCACTTCCCCACCATCAAAGGCGCTATTCGATGATGTAGCCGACGCCCCAGACGTTTTTGATAAAGCGTGGCTTTTGTGCGTCGTCGCCGATTTTTTCGCGCAAGTGGCGAATGTGCACCATCACCGTATTGTTGGAGCCGGGCATAAAGTCCTCGTTCCATACCGCGCGGAACAGGTCCTCCACGCCCACCACGCTGCCGCGATGCTCGACCAGATACAGCAAGATTGAATACTCGGTGGGTGTGAGGCGTACCGGTGCACCGTCCACCGTTACGGAACGAGCATCGCGGTTGATCTCCAAGCCGTCGAGCTGGAGGGTCGGCGACTCGGCCGCCTGTGCGCGGCTACCGTAGCTGGTGTAGCGGCGAAGCTGAGCATGCACGCGCGCGATGAGCTCCAGAGGACGAAACGGCTTAACCACGTAATCGTCCGCGCCAAGCGAAAGGCCCTCGATCTTGTCTTGCTGGGCATCGCGCGCCGTCAGCATGATCACGGGATAGGTATGGCTGGAACGGATCGTACGCAGCAGCTCAAAGCCATCGATATCGGGCAGCATGACATCCAGCAGCGCCAGATCGAACTCCTGCTCCAAGATTGCCTTGGCAGCATCGGCCCCGCTATAGGCAATCTGGACATCAAAGCCCTCTTTTGTAAGGTAGATACCAACCAAGTCGGCGATGGCCTTTTCGTCATCAACTACCAAAATGCGCTCGTTCATGCGTGCTCCTCTCGCGCTCCATTATGCCCGAGGGGGCGCCCGTCACACACAACAAGCGTGGGTGATTAAGTCGGCCTTAAGCACCCTTGTGCCCGTTCGGGCGCGGATGTGGGCCACGCACGCACGCGATGATCGCCGATGCCGGCAAACGATATACTCTAGTTCCAGAAGTGACCATCCCGTCGAAAGCGAAATCCGTGAAGTCCCTCACCTCTTTTGCAAAGCGCTCAGCCCAGCTTGCCGCCGGCTTTGTCTGCGCTATCGCCCTTGCCGCCGGCGTGCCCACCGTCGCCGGCGCCCAAGTGCTCACGACCGACAATGTTTGCGGCAAAACCGCCGATGTGCGCGGTATCACGGCCGAAAACCTGCCCGATATCGATGCGACCAATGCCCTCGTCATGGGCAAAGACGGCACCGTCTACTATGCCCGCGACGCCGATGAGCAGGTCAAGATTGCCTCGATCACCAAGGTCATGACCGCAATCCTAACCGTCGAGAATTGCAAGATGGACGAGAAGGTCACGGTGAGCAACGCCGCAGCCACCGTGGGCAATTCGACCGCCGGCTTGCTCGGAGGCGACGAGCTTACCGTGGAGCAGGCGCTGCGCGGCCTGATGATTCCCTCGGGCAACGACGCCGCCATCGTGCTCGCCGAATATGTGGGCAAGAAGATCGACCCTAAGACCAAAGACGCCGAGGCCACATTTGTGAAGGCCATGAACGAGCGCGCTAAGAAGCTCGGCTGCACCGGCACGGTCTTTGAGAACCCACACGGTCTGGACTTTGATGAGTGGGCTGGCGATATGCACTCAACCGCACACGACGTAGCGCTGATGATGCAGGAGGCCATGAAAAACGACACGATCCGCGAGGTCGTAGCGAGCGAGGATTCCTGGATCGAGGTCACGGGCGCCGACGGCGCCGACCATTCGCATTCCATGGACACGCATAACTATTTGCTGGGCCAAGATGGCAACATCGGCGGCAAGACCGGCACCACCGACGACGCGGGCTATTGCTTTACGAGCGCCTACAACCGCGATGGCGACGAGATCTACACCGTCGTTTTGAACTCCACCACCACCGACCAGCGCTTTACCGATACCGCAACCCTTGCCAATTGGTACTACGGTCACAAGGTGACGGTCGCGATCGCCAACACGCAGGAAAAGACCGCCAACGGCAACCCGCTTATGGCGCGCATTGGCCAAACCGACTGGACGGATAAGACGATCGACGCCACACTCGCCGATCCTACGGCGCAAGCGACCGTGTTTTCCCTTGCCGGCGAGGTGACCGAAAAGGTTAGCTACGACGATCTTTCGGGCACGGTGCATGTGGGCGACAAGGTGGGCAGCGTTACGCTCAAGCAGGACGACACCAAGATCGCCGTCATGGACCTAGTTGCCGACGAGGAAGGTGCAGGGCCGAATCCCATTGAATGGCTGCTCGTGAAGCTCGATCGCTTGGGCCGCCGCATCGACAACCGCCCACTCACGGCAGAAAGCGAGACCGTCGCCAAGGCGCCCGAGATGTAAGATCGAAGAACAATACACTCGCTGAAATGAGGCGTCCAACGGGGCGCCTCATTTTTTTGAGGGTTCGAATCCCCAGTCTCCTTTCTCCACACAAAAAAGGGTCCCAAATGGGACCCTTCTTCAAATTCGTACTGGCGGAGAGCTGGGGATGTCCGGGCATGCTGCGCATGCCCTCCGGCTTCAAAGCCTGGCGGCTTTTCGCCCACGGGCTACAAACGCTTTCGCGTTTGCTTAACGCCCGTGCCCTCTCGGGTTCGAATCCCCAGCTAACGTGGTTCAACTAAAAAAGGGCCCCTTTCGGAACCCTTCTTTAAAGTCTTACTGGCGGAGAGCTGGGGATTCGAACCCCAGATGCCCTTTTGGGGCATACTCGCTTAGCAGGCGAGCACCTTCGGCCTCTCGGTCAGCTCTCCGTAACAGCCGTTCTATAGTAACCAAACAGCCAAGGATGGGCAAGAGGAAATTTTCTAATTGCCTAGCATCCTTTCCTCCTTGGAGGCTTCGCCTACCCCAGCGAGCGGTTGAGGGAGCCGAGCTCGTCGTTGCCCATGGTGCGCCACATTTGGAAGATGCAACCGCGTGCCAGGAAAAAGAAGCCGTTGTCGACCAGTTGCACAGCGGCATCTGCCAGCTGATTCGTCACGGCGGACACTGGCGGCAGCTCGAGTCCAGCCTTGCGGATGGTCTCGACCGCCTCCTCGAACGTCGGAGGCTCGCTGACGCCCATCTCATTCATAAGGCCCTGCATTTCTTCCAGCGCACTACTGCCCGATTCCTCACCGCGCGGCACCAGACGGTAACAAGCCAGCGCTAGGTCGAGCTGATCGCAATTCCAATAGGCAAACGCCAAGCGATAGAACAGGTAGCCGATTGCAGAACGATCGCTGGCAATACGTAGGCCGTGGCGCGCCACCTCGATAATCTCGTCAAAGCGCTCCAGACGCGCAAGCACGTTGATGAGCGCAAAGTGCGATTGCATGGACGAGCGTGCCAGATCGTAAAGATGGCGCACCTCGGGCAGTGCTCGTTCAAAGTCCTCTTGCTCGGCGTAAAAGCTGCAGATCTCGTGCTGGGCAAAGTACAGTGCATCGGGCGCACGAAGGATTCGCACAGAGCGGTCTTCTTCCAACACCGGTAGCACCATGCGCACCAGCTGGTTATCGCAAAACTGCGTTTGAACCGGACCTGTCGCCAAAAGCTCGGCGACGGCGCACTTAGCCTCCAACTCCTCGACAAGACGAGAAAAGCCTTCAAAAGCACCTGTACGGTCGACTTTTGCCTGCTCGCGCAATTCAACAACACGGGCCACGTATGGGTCGTCGTCCTCTTCCATGACCTCCAACTCGTCAGCCGTATCGGCAAGCAGCAGATCGCGCAGCGCCGGCGGCAGTGTGCGATGGTCATCACGCGGACGAGCATGAACCTCCGCAGGCTCAATCGTCTCCGGAGCGGTTGACTCATACGCCTCAAGCACACGCTTGCACGGCATATCGTCCATGTCCATGCTCTCAAGATCCTTGGCGACAGGCACGCAATCGGCCAGATAGGCCGCGCGCCCAAAGAAATACGTTGCGACAACGCGCTCGCCCTGCTCACTGTCGGGAGCAGCAATCTGCACATAGCAGCGCGTGATGCAGGTGCCCGCGGCAAAACACGCTGCCGCAAGCGTAAGTGCCACGCGCGCATCGTGCTCCGCGGCCCAGATCGCGCGCATGTCCTCGTCCAGCTCGCGCCAGGCGTCATCCTGAGCGTCGTATTCACGTTGCGGCATGGCATCAACGACAGACCGCCCAAACCGAACGAGCATAATCCCCTCGGCAACGTTTGCCCGATAGGTATAGTCGAGCCGTGTGACCACGTTAAGCGCCTCAACGATTCGCGCAAAACGGGTGCGCACGTCCCACTCGCCGCCCGGCTGGCAAGCCACCGTACCCGGCTTGCCCCACGGGTTATCGCTCGAAGCCGTATCGAGCAGTCGGGGAATATCGTTGGTCGTCTTGGCGATATGCCACGCATCAAAGAGCGCGCAGCCCTCAAGGCTCGGCGAGGATGCCGCAGGGACCAATCCGGCCCCGATGCGCTCAAGGATGCCGGAGAGGCGGTTGAGACGGCACTCGATGGCAAGCAGCATGTCAATCTCGTCCTGGTCCAACAGGCTACGATCAAAATTGAGATAGAAAATCTTTGAGCGATCAATGCGAGCCAGGCTCATCTCGGACTTGGCAGCGATGGTGCGCAGGCGGGGCAAGTCAATTTCGCTCATAAGGGCGGCGGCATAGCGCTCGATACCGCTCGGATTCTCGGCATGGTCAACGCGGTAGAGCAGCGTCTCGATAGCATCGGGGAGCGGTGCCGTGTTAAAGCCCAAAAACACCTCGACCGGCTCGGGCAACTTTACGAGCTTGATCTTGTCGACAACGTTTTGCATACCCTCGTCGAGTCCGCCGGCGTCCGCCGTGTTCACAATAGCGCTTTCGGAGTTGGCAAATATCACGTAGCGCAAGAACATCGAGGCCATGAACTCGCCGTAAGGAAGGGCGCGGGTCGAATTCCATGTCTCGTGGTCGGACTGCTCGCGCATGGGGCCTTCGGGAGAGCCGGCAGTTTGCGCACACGCGCGCATTGCACCGTTGGCTTCCCTTACCATAATCTCACCAATACTGGAATCCGACTCGTCAAGGACCAGTTCCATGTCGGGATCGTTGGGCAGCGGAGCCTCGCTGACGGGGCGGTCCACCTTGTACACCTCACCCGAAACGCTTACGTAGCCCAAAAGCGACACATGACTTTTGCCAACGAATTCGACGACATAACAAGATTCAAGCTGATCCTCGCCAAAGAGTTTCCAGACCACGCCATATGAGCGTCCCGCAGGCTGCTCGGGCATCGCCGGAAAGCGCTTCTTGGGATCGAGAAACCTGAGCTTGTATGTCGGACGCTCTGCCACGAAGTATCACCCTGATCGGTCGCTTGAAGAAGGAGTGGTCGCGAAAAAGTCGCGACATCTACTCGGAATCTTACACGAGTCGACAGGAAATCGTCCGCTTCACGCTCGCGCCTCGACCGAGGTTCGAATCCATGCAGCGGCGACATAAAAGAAAAGCCCCCGTTGCCGGGAGCTGAACTGCCTCCCATTTCTTGGACACAAGAAATGGGAGGC
>NZ_QRUF01000015.1:48044-55069 GCF_003458415.1 Collinsella sp. AF25-2LB | reverse complement strand
GACGGAGAGCCTGTTATATACCAGCGGAGCAATCGAGGCGCTCGAGCCGTGGGAACAGCGCGAGATCATGCGCTTGGTCGGTAAGTTCCCCCATGTTCTTAACGAAGAGTGCGAGGCATTTAAACGGCAAGTGGCCGCCGAGAACGAGGCTGACGACAAAGGCGAAGGGGAGACATGCGACTCTTAATGAGATTTATGAGGCCGTATCGCGGGCTGATTGCGGTGACGCTGTTTGTACTGCTGATAGATAACGTCGGCACGCTGCTGGTTCCTACGATGCTGGCGAACATGGTCAACACCGGTATCACTACAGGCGATATCGACTACATTTTGCGCAACGGCGTGTATATGCTCATCGCGACCGGCATGGCCAGTGGCGGCGCGGTGCTGGGCTGCTATCTTTCGGCCCGTCTGGCGGCCAATGTGGCCTGCGACATTCGCAACGCCGTCTACGATAAGTCGCTCGAGCTGTCCGCCAGCGACTTTGAGCGCTTTGGTACGGGTTCGATGATCACGCGCTCGCTCAACGACATCAACGTGATCCAGCAAGCGATCCTGCAGACGATTCAGCTGGTGTTACCGGTACCGTTCTTGGCCGTGGCGGGCATCATCTTTGCCTGGTTTATCGATCCTGCCATGGGCACGCTGCTGGGCGTGGTCGTTGCGATCGTGCTGGTGGCGGCAGTCTTTACCGTTGCCAACGCCGCGCCGATCTTTATGCGCCTGCAGAGCTTTATCGACCGCATGAACGTGGTGCTGCGCGAGAACATCGTGGGCGTGCGCGTAATCCGCGCATTTAACAAGGAGCGCCACGAGGAGCAGCGCCTGGACGAGGTGTTTAGCGATTACGCAGCCAATGCCATCAAGGTCAACCACCTGTTTGTGGGTCTCGACAGCTCCAGCTTCTTTTTGATGAATATCGCCGAGGTGGCGGTGCTGTGGGTGGGCGGCAACCGCGTGGGCGTCCATGCCATGCAAATCGGCAGCATCTCGGCCGTGCTGGAGTACGCGATCCTGATCCTGTTCTTTGTGATGATGGCGCAGATGGTGGTGCTGACGCTTCCGCGCGCCGCGGCGTGCCTCAGCCGTGCACAGCAGGTGCTCGAAATCGAGCCGAGCATCGTGGACGGTAAGGCTACGCTGGGCGACGGGACACCTGAGTCCGCAGGCGGAGCCGACACAGTGGCCGTGTTCGACCACATGTCGTTTCGCTTTGACGATGCCGACGAGGACACCCTGTGCGACCTGAGTTTTGCCTGCCGCCGCGGACAGACGACCGCGATCGTGGGCTCGACGGGCTCGGGCAAGTCAACGGTGGCCAAGCTCTTGCTTCGCTTCCACGATGCCACGAAGGGCGCCATTCGCCTGAACGGCGTCGATCTGCGCGACCTTTCGCAAGACGATATCCGCGGGCGTATCGCCTATGTGCCGCAGAAGGCATGGCTGTTCTCGGGTACGGTGGCGAGCAACCTGCGCTTTGGTAACGAGGGCGCAACCGAGGCTGACATGCTCCATGCGCTGGAGGTTGCCCAGAGCACCTTTGTGCTCGACCAGCCCCAGGGGCTCGATACGCCGGTGGCCCAGGGCGGCACGAACTTCTCGGGTGGTCAGCGCCAGCGCCTAGCGATTGCCCGCGCACTCATGAAGCACGCTGATCTGTATATCTTCGACGATAGCTTTTCGGCCCTGGACTTTAAGACCGATGCGGCACTGCGCCATGCGCTACAGGACGAGACGCGCGATGCCGCGGTGCTCATCATCGCCCAGCGCATCTCGACTATTTTGCATGCCGATCAGATTGTGGTGCTCAAGGACGGTGAGGTCGTGGGCCTAGGCACGCACGACGAGCTCATGGAAACCTGCGAGGTGTACCGCGCTATCGCGGAATCGCAGATGAAGGGAGGTGAGTAGCATGACCGAGGAACTCAAGAAGCAAGGCATCGCCGATGACGTCGCGGCTGCAGAGACAGTCGAGGAGACGGGCGCCACGCCCGACCTGGAGGAAGACGCCAAGGCAGCGGCGGAGCGCGAGGCTCGCCGCCAGGCACTCTACGAGGAAAACGAGCGCGCCGAGGACGAGCGCGCCCGCGCCGAGGCGGAGCGCATGCGCGACGTTGACGACGAGGACGAGGACGACACGCCCCGCGACATCTGGGCGACGGTGCGCCGCCTGTGGAGCGAGGCCGCCGGCGACCATTGGCGCTTCTATATCGTGTTCGCGAGTATCGTGTTCTATGCCATCTTTAACACCGCGGCGCCGGCTTACAGCGCCCGCGTGATCGATGAGCTGTGGGGGCACATGAAGCTGGCGTTTGCCAACAACACTACCTTCAGCATTACCTGGGAGAACTGCGGCAGGACCATCTTTATCTACTTTATGATCTGGACCGCCGCCGCCTCGTTCTACGCACTCCAGAGCTTTTTGATGTCGAGCGTTGCCGAGCGTCTCAACCTGCGTCTACGCAACCGCATCGCACAAAAGCTCAACCGTCTGCCGCTTGCCTACTTTGACGCGCATCGTCCCGGCGAGGTCGTCAGCCGTGCGACCAACGACTTGGACAAGATGTCCGAGAGCATGCAACGCGGCCTGCTGCAGCTTCTGGTGTCGATCGGTACCGTGGTGGGCGCCGTGAGCGTGATGTTCGTGTTTAGCGTGCCGCTCACGCTCGTTTTTTTGTTCTTTACGGCGCTTTCGCTGCTGGTGACGAAGGTCGTGTCGCGCCGCACGCATGATGTGACGGGCGAGCGCCAGGAGTGGGTGTCCAAGATTACGAGCGCGGTCGAGGAGGGCTACTCGGGCCGTCTGGTGATCCGTGCGTTTAACCGCGAGCGCCAGAGCTCTGCCGAGGTGCACGAGGCTTCGAAGGAGCTGGCGCGCGTGAGCACCAAGGCCGACTTTATGATTAACGCCGTTGGCCCCGCGGTGCGCTTTATCGGCCGTTTGGCGCAGATCGTGATCGCGCTGGTGGGCTGCAGCATGCTGGTTGCCGGGCATATGACCGTCGGCGTGTTCCAGGCGTTCCTCCAATTTATCTACGAGGCGTCCGAGCCCATGACGGAGCTGTCGTTTACCTTTAACTCGCTGCAGAGTGCGCTGGCGAGCGCAGAGCGTGTGTTCGACCTGCTCGACGAGCCCGAGATGGAGGCCGATCCGTTGCCGGTGGCCGCCGCCAAGCTGCCGGGCAAGGTGGAGGGCCGCATCGCTTTTGAGCATGTGCGCTTTGGCTATTCGCCCGACAAGCCGCTTATGCGAGACGTGTCGTTTACCGCCGAGCCGGGTCAGAAGATCGCCGTGGTGGGAACCACGGGTGCGGGTAAGACCACGCTCATCAACCTGCTCATGCGCTTTTACGAGATCGACGGCGGCCGCATTACCCTTGACGGCGTGGACACGAGTCGCATGGACCGCGGCGAGCTGCGTCAGCAGTTTGGCATGGTGTTGCAGGACGCCTGGCTATTTGATGGCACCATTGCCGAGAACATCGCCTACGGCTGTCCCGAGGCGACGCGCGAGGAGATTGTCACGGCCGCACGCGCCGCACAGGTCGACTTCTTTGTGCGCACTATGCCGCAGGGCTACGACACGCGTGTGGCTAACGATGCCGAGAGCATCAGCCAGGGCCAACGTCAGCTGCTGACCATCGCGCGCGTGCTGCTCAACAACCCGGCGATCCTCATCCTGGACGAGGCGACATCGAGCGTGGACACGCGCACCGAGCTCGCCATCGGCCGCGCCATGGACGCGCTCATGCGCGGGCGCACGAGCTTTGTGATCGCGCACCGTCTATCGACGATCGTCGATGCCGACCTCATCCTGGTCATGGATCACGGCAATATCATCGAGCAGGGTACGCACAAAGAGTTGCTGGCTGCCGAGGGCGCTTATGCCGACCTCTACCTAAGCCAGTTCGCATAAGGTGACAAAGGGGCAGTCCCGCATGTCACATTGGAAACAAGGCGCGCCGGGGCGGATTCCCTGGCGCGCCTTTTGTGTTGGCGTTCATGCTGTGGCGGTTGCCCGCGACCCTAGCGCTCGTCCACGAACTTGGCGACGAGGGCCTTGAGCTCGGCCACCTCTTGCTCGAGTTCCTTAACGCGACGGGCGTTTTCGGTGATACCCTGACGGTTGAGGGCGCTCTGCTCGGCGGCATCGTCGGGCATGTACTCGCGATGCTGCTTGGCGTCGAAGCTCTCCTCGAACACGCGGCAGCCGTTGCGCTTGATGATGCGCCCAGGCACGCCCACGACGGTGCAGTTGTCGGGTACGTCCTTGACGACGACCGAGTTGCCGCCGATCTTGACGTTGTTGCCGATGTGGATGTTGCCAAGCACCTTGGCGCCCGTGCCCACGGTGACATTGTTGCCCAGGGTGGGGTGGCGTTTGCCGGTCTCGTTGCCGGTGCCGCCGAGCGTGACGCCCTGGTAGAGCACACAGTTGTCGCCCACGATGGTAGTCTCGCCAATAACGACGCCCATGGCGTGGTCGATAAAGAAGTGCTTGCCGATCTGCGCGGCGGGATGAATCTCGACGCCGGTGATGTGGCGGGTGATTTGCGAGAGCACCCGGGCGAGCGAGCGATGGCCGTGCTCCCACAGCCAGTGCTCGGGCACGTGGTTCCACTTGGCGTGCAGGCCGGGGTACGAAAGAAAAATGACCAGACCGTTTTGCGCGGCGGGGTCCTGCGCTTGGACGGTCTTGATGTCCTCGCGAATGGTATTGATAAAGCTCACTGGCCGCCCTCCCTCAGCGCCGTGACAATGCGATTCAATAAAGTATAGCGATTCGCTAGGGATTAAGAAGGGCGATCTTGCTTTGCTTTGGGCGACAAGTGTCAGTTATGCAAACTTGCTGGTAATGGAGTCATGCTTTTGTGGGGTTGCGCACGAGGGGGCGCCGCAACCGTATACTGGTCAACTTGGACGTGTCCGCGCCCACAACTGAGAGGTTTTACTTCATGGGTTTCATTAACTTTATCGCCGAGCTGCTCAAGGACCCGCGCACCGCGATCGCCAGTTGGATCGCCGCCGGCCCGCTTATGGCCTACGGCTGCGTGTTCCTAATTATCTTTATCGAGACGGGCGTGGTGTTCTTCCCGTTCCTTCCCGGCGATTCGCTGCTGTTCGCTTCGGGCTTCTTTGCCCACAACGGCGGCTTTAACATCGTGGCCCTGTTGGCCGTCGCATGGACGGCCGCCATCTTGGGCGACCAGTGCAACTTTATGATCGGCCATTTCTTTGGCCGAAAGATCATCGCCTCGGGCAAGGTCAAGGCCATGACGCCCGAGCGCATTAAAAAGTCCGAGGACTTCCTTGACAAGTGGGGCCACCTGGCCATCTTCCTGGGTCGCTTCTTCCCGTTTATCCGCACCTTTGTGCCCTTCATCGCCGGTATGGGCGGCATGCACTGGCGCAACTTTGTCATCTATAACGTGCTGGGCGGTATCACCTGGTCGACGGTCTTTACACTGCTGGGCTATTTCTTTGGCGGCATTCCCTTTGTGCAGGAGCACTTTGAGCTGCTGATCGTGGGCATTGTTGCCGTGTCGATTATTCCGACCGTGGTCGGTTTGGTTAAGGCAAAGCTGGGCAAAAAGAACGCGTAGCTCGAGCCGGCGCACAAATCGTGTCGTTGAGGCCCGTCACCGTTTACGGTGGCGGGCCTCTCTAGCTTCGGTCAAATGAAAATACTTTAGTTAGTTAAAGAAAAACGTTTTATCCGATGCGTGTGCGGAGTACAATCTCGTGCATGCGAATCGACGTGTCATCGGCTTCGATGTCGTCCGCGTGTCCCGTCCGGCTCTACGCTCCGGGCGTGTGACGTTGCGACGCGGTCGGCCCCGGTCCTTGCGTGCGGGTTCGCGAGTATGCAACTGTGTATGTAAGGAGCGACATATGACTGTCGAGAAGAAGGATATCGATTGGGGTAGCCTCGGCTTTGGCTACATGAAGACCGATTACAGCTACGAGGCTCATTGGAAGGATGGCGAGTGGGACGAGGGTGGCCTGACCACCGACCACACCCTGCATGTCTCCGAGTGCGGTGGTATCTTCCACTACTGCCAGGAGGTCTTTGAGGGCCTGAAGGCCTACACCGCCGAGGACGGCAGCATCGTCTGTTTCCGTCCCGACATGAACGCTGAGCGTATGTACAACTCTGCGCAGCGCCTCGAGATGCCCCCGTTCCCCAAGGACAAGTTTGTCGAGGCCGTCAAGCAGGTCGTCTCTGCCAATGCCGCATGGGTTCCGCCCTTCGGCTCTGGCGCAACCCTGTATGTGCGTCCGTTTATGATCGGCTCCGGTGACGTAATCGGCGTGGCTCCCGCTCCTGAGTACACGTTCCGCATTCTCGTGACCCCGGTCGGTCCGTACTTTAAGGGCGGCCTTAAGCCCGTCAAGCTGCGCGTTTCCGTGTACGACCGCGCCGCACCGCACGGCACCGGCAACATCAAGGCCGGCCTCAACTACGCCATGTCCCTGAAGCCCACGATGGAGGCTCACCGCGAGGGTTATGCCGAGAACCTGTATCTCGACTCCGAGTCCCGCACCTATGTCGAGGAGACCGGTGGCGCTAACGTCCTGTTCGTGAAGGAGGATGGCACCCTCGTCGTTCCGCAGTCGCACACCGACTCCATCCTGCCCTCCATCACCCGCCGTTCGCTCGTTCAGGTTGCTCAGGACCTGGGCATGACCGTCGACCAGCGTCCCGTCGAGTGGGCCGAGGTCAAGGCCGGCACCTTTGTTGAGTGCGGCCTGTGCGGCACCGCTGCCGTTATCTCCCCGGTCGGCGAGATCGACAACAAGGTCTACGGAGCCGACGAGACCGTGACCTTCCCGGCTGGCTACACCGAGATCGGTCCTGTGATGAAGAAGCTTCGCGAGACCCTGACGGGCATCCAGTCTGGTGCTGTTGAGGATAAGCACAACTGGGTTTACACCGTCGCGTAATTTGTCTTGCTCTCCGCCCTGCGGGCTCGGCGATGTCACAACGAACAATAATTAATCTGAATAAAGATGGCGCGCGGCCT
>NZ_QRUF01000015.1:0-48034 GCF_003458415.1 Collinsella sp. AF25-2LB | reverse complement strand
GGCCTTTTAGGCCGCGCTTTTGTTTTGCGTCGCGCCATGTGGGGGTGGTGGCGACGTGCATTTTTGCGAGTATTCTGTAATCGAAGGCTCCTGTATACCGTCGTTCGGGCAAAAATCCGTGCTTGTCGATGCTTTTCGCGAATAATAGGCGGTGTTATGGGCTGCTGGGTCTCTGGCTGCAGGGGTATTCGCTATCTAACGCCTCTGCTGCGGAGCCCAAAGCTCTTGGCTGTGCTGAATACTCCCAAAAATGCACGGCGCCTTGAGGGGGACCTTCGCGACAAAGGAAACCGCCCCGTCGAAGTATGCATTCGACGGGGCGGTTTATGCATATACCCGATTAAGGATACGCTGCGGATCTGTTAGAACTTGACGGTCGGTGCCTGGCGGGCTGCTTCGGCGGCCTCGAAGCCCTGGCGCTCCTTAAACTGGAAGATGCCGGCAAAGATGACGGCAGGGAACGTCTGGATGGCGTTGTTGTAGCTGAGCACGCAGTCGTTGTAGCTCTGGCGCGCGTAGCTCACCTTGTTCTCGGTGTCTTCGAGCGTGGCTTGGAGCTGCGTAAAGTTGGTGTTCGCCTTAAGATCGGGGTAAGCCTCGGCCACGGCGAAGAGCTGGCGCAGAGCGCCGGTCAGCACGTTGTCGGCTTCCATCTTGGCTTCGGGCGTGGTGGCGCTTACGGCGGCGTTGCGCGCGTTGACCACGGCGGCAAGCGTGTCCTGCTCGTGTTTGGCATAGCCCTTGACGGTCTCGACTAGGTTAGGGATCAGGTCGTTGCGGCGCTGCAGCTGCGTGTCGATGTTCTGCCAGGCGTTATCAATGCGATTGCGCTTGGTGACCATGTTGTTGTAGATGCCGGCGATGGCGCAGACAATCACAACGACAACAACGATACCGATGATGACGGGAATCATGGTGTCTCCGTTTCGAATGGCCGCGGCGTCTTCCGCCGGCTGCCGTTGGTGTAACGCTACTAGTATACCCGCAACCCTTGGCGATACCGAACTTTCCGGTAAGCGTTATGTTTCCACCAAGGTGAGGCCAATCGCCAGGGGGCGGGCGATACAGGTGTAAGATATGCGACAGATTAGTGAGCGCTGTCTTTTCCTTGAGGAGGGCGATACGTATGGACCTTCGCATCAAGAAAACCTATCGGGCCCTGTTCGAGGCCTTTACTGAGCTGCTCGAAGAGCATCGGTTTGAGGACGTGACGGTTGCCATGCTGTGCGACCGCGCTATGATTCGTCGGACGACGTTCTACAAGCACTTCCGCGACAAAAACGATTACTTTGCCTTCTATATCGATGAACTCATGTCGGGTCTGCCGCAAAAGCGGGCCGATGCGGATGGCGCGGAGGGCGCCGAGGACGTGCGCGCGCTTCGCCACGAAGTGTTCGCCGATGCCATGGATCTGATTCTGGCGCATGAGCAGCTCATGGATAACATTTTGGCGAGCAGTATGTCGGGCATGCTGACCAGCATGATTTGCGACCGCATCGCGCGCTCCATACGCGGGCGCGTGATGAGCGCGCTTGACGAGGATGCGCTTGCGCCCGTATCGCTCGAGACAACGTCTGAGTTTGTCGCCGGCGGCATTATTCGGCTCTTTACCATGTGGTGGGAATCGGGCCACGTACTGGAGCGCCGATCCGAAATCGCCGACGTGGTCGATGCGCTGTTCGAGCGGACCATGACGCCGGTGAGTCACTAAGAGTGGCGGAGAGAGGGGGATTCGAACCCCCGGAACGCTCTCGCGCTCAACGGTTTTCAAGACCGCCGCATTCAACCGCTCTGCCATCTCTCCGTGAGTCGTAATGATAGCATCGTTTTGGATTTGCAACAGGGGAGGCGAACGATGACGAGCACCGGAATCGATGAGAAGTTCATGCGTGAGGCGCTGTCGGAGGCGCGTGCCGCCGCGGCGGTGGGCGAGGTGCCGATCGGTGCCGTAGTGGTGCGCGCGGGTGAGATTGTCGCGCGGGCGCATAATCGCCGCGAGCTCGACCAGGATCCTTCGGCGCATGCCGAGTTTGCGGCCCTATGCGCCGCCGCTCAGTCGCTTGGACGCTGGCGCCTTTCCGATTGTACGGTCTACGTGACGCTCGAGCCCTGCTGCATGTGCGCGGGGCTTATGGTTAATGCGCGCGTGGGGCGCTGCGTGTACGGCGCGGCCGATGCTAAGGCGGGCGCTCTGGGGTCGCTATACGACCTCAATGCCGATTCGCGCCTGAATCATCGGTTTAATGTGACGGCTGGGGTCTTGGCGGATGAATGCCGCGAGCTGCTGAGTAGCTATTTTGGCGGTCTGCGCGGAGCGGGCGGCGCTGATTGCGGTTGTGGGGCCGATCTTGACGCACACGCTGCTCACGCCGCAGCGCTTGCAGGTGCCGGTGAGGATGCTGGCGCGGCAGTTGACTTTGGTCCTGCGTGCCGCCGGCCCCGCCGTGTGCTGCTGGCGATTGACTCCTTTAAGGGCAGCGTGTCGAGCGCGCAGGCGGAGGCGGCAGTTGCCGGGGGCGTGCGCCGCGTGTGGCCCGATGCCCAAGTAAGCGCGCTGCCGCTGGCGGATGGCGGTGAGGGAACGCTCGATGCCGTTGCCGCGTGCGGCGGTGAGATTGTGACCTGCGAGGTGGCAGGTCCCTTGGGCATGCGCGTGGCTGCCCGGATGCTGGTGGACGGCGAGCACGAGTCGGCTGTCATTGAGATGGCCGAAGCCGCGGGCATCGGGTACTCGCCGTGCACGGAGTCGGCGGCGTTGGCCGCTACGACCTATGGCGTGGGCGAGCTGATGCTTCGTGCGGTTCGCGCGGGGGCGAGGACTCTATATATAGGACTGGGCGGCAGCGCCACCAACGACGGTGGCGCCGGCATGCTGCAAGCGCTGAGCGCGCGTCTTGTCGATGACCGTGGCTGCGATATCGCGCCGGGGCTCGCGGGCCTTGAGCAGGTGGCGAGCGTTGATTTGGCGCCAGCGCTGCAGGCTTTGGATGGCGCGCGTGTCGTGGTGCTTTCCGATGTCGAGAATCCGCTCGTGGGGCGTCGCGGGGCACTTGCGGTGTTTGGCGGGCAAAAGGGCCTGCCGACAGACGATGTCGAAGCGCTGGGCGGGTACGACGGCTGGATGGTCGGTTACGGTCGCCTGCTCGATACGGCGATTGCCGAGGCACGGGCTCAGGGGTTACTGCGCGTGCCCGAGGGCACGCGGACGTTTGGCTCGGTGCTCGGCGTGCCCGGCGCCGGTGCCGCTGGCGGTCTGGGCGCCGCGCTGCTAGCGCTCGGTGCAGAGCTACATTCGGGCGTGGAGACGGTGCTTGATCTGATTGGGTTTGACGAGCGCGTGCGCGATGTCGACCTGGTCATAACGGGCGAGGGCAATATGGACGAGCAATCCGCCGCCGGCAAGGCGCCGGTGGGTGTGGCCCGCCGTGCCAAGCGCTATGGCAAGCCGGTTGTTGCCGTCGTGGGCGGTCGCGCTGACAACCTGGATGCGGTGTATGAGCAGGGCGTCGACCTGGTTTTGACGATCTGCCGCAAGCCCATAGGCCTTGAGCTGGCGCTCGATCCCCAAGAAGCCATAACCAACCTTATCTGCGCCGGCGAGTCTGCCGCTCGATCCTACGACCTCGCCCGCCTCTAAAACCTATCTCTCTATAAGTTGCGGTGAAATACGGAGTGTTTTTGCCTTTAAGGTGCCAATTCAGTCCGTATTCCACCGCAACTTCGTGAATGGTCATCCGAGGCTGGTCGACATGGGTTTCGAGTCGGACCGTTTGCCACGAAACACGGCTATCTACTACGTTTAACCGACCACCCTCGACTATCTCGGAATTTGCAAAAATGAAACCGCAGGTAGAGAGCTTGCCGGTTTTCGAAAAAGTCGGCTATGGTCGACCCCTGCGACCAAAACGTAGTAGATAGGCCCTTTTTGTGGCGCAGCACCAGATCAGTCTTTTGGGGACGGGGCTTTCTTGGCTACTTTCGTCACCCTGATGTCCCCAGTCAAAAAGTAGTCAAAAAAGCCTCGTCCCAAATTAGCTGTCTTGCCCCATCGGGCGGGAGCAGGTAATATATATCGAGCGCCTAGCGCGTTCGATGGGTTCGGATGACGACATGTTCCGAATCTGGTCAGGTCCGGAAGGAAGCAGCCATAAGGAGCCTCTGTCGGGCATCCGAATCCATCGAACGCGCTAGGCGCTTTTTTGGTGCCGCGACATGGCCCGGCCGGCGGCGAGGTGTTTGGTGTCTCGCTGGTCCTCGGCTTCGCCTGTGGGATCGCTCGACTACCAAACACCTCGCCGCCGGCCGGGCCCCGTCGTCCAAAAATCACCCGTAAAGGCGCGTTTATCTAATTTAATCTATCTCTTGCGGAATGCGGCTTGCTGGCGTTGTCTGGGCATTGATGGCTATGTGGTTCAAGAGTCGGCGGTGCTGTTGCTTGAATTTTTGCAGTTAATTAAAGAGGCCCGTTTCCCTGGGTTGGGGAAACGGGCCTCTTTTGTCTCTGGGTTTGTGGATTGGCGAAGGTAGTATGCTCTGGCGGCTATTTTGAGTTCTTGAGGCGGCGTGTGGCTGTGGCGGTTATTCCGAGGCCTGCGGCGGCGACTGCTGCGAGTGCGATTGCGCTCGGTGCTGCGTCTCCCGTGTTCGCGAGCTTGCCGGCGGTCGTATCTGCTTGCTTGCCGCTGCTCGAGTTCGCCTGCTTGGTGGAGTTTGGCGGGGTATTTTTGCCGGTCGCGGACGAGCCGGTGGGCTGTGTCGCCTCGGCCGGTTGCGCCGAGTTGGAGGGAGGCGTCGTCTCGGTCGGTTGCGTTATCTCGGGCGAGGTGGCCTTGTCTGCCGCGGCCTTTGCCTCTTCGTATGCCTTGCAGGCGTCGTCATAGGCCGTTTGCGCTTTTTTCAAATTGTCGAGGAGCGCATCTCGCCAGGCTATGAACCGGTCGATATCGCCTTTATATTTCTCTACAGCACGTTCACAGTTATTAACTCGTCTTTCCTGATTTCTGAGGCGGTACTGGAACTCGCGGAGCTCCTCTTCGCAATGGCCTACTTGCGCTTTTGCCGTTACGATCTCACTGTGCAACTGCTTTATTTGCTGTTTAACAGTTTCGACAAACTCCTCGTAGCCGAGTGCTTCGAGTGTCTTAAGCATCTCAAGTTTCTTGTCTAATTCTGCCTGGAGCTCGCTTACCCGGTTGATGGCCCCGTCGTATTTGGCTTGGGCTGCATCGATGTCCGCTTGCATGGTGGGAAGGAGTCCCCTCTCTTCGGCGGCTTGCGCCGCCATCTTGTCGCGGAGCTCTTGAAAACGGGCAATGTCATCATTGAATCTCGCAATTTTCTCGGGACTTGCGGCGTCTTTTGCGGCCTCGAGTTTTTTGAGCGCTTCCTGCATGGCTGCATACGCTTTTTCTTTTGCGGCGGCCGCGTCTTCTGTCTGCGGGGCGCCCGAATTGCCGTTGGCGGCGCTCGTCTGCGAAACGGCCGCACCGGTGGGGGAACTGGTTTCTGCCGCGATCGCCGTTGCGGGGGCGATTCCCGCGATAAGTGCCGCGGAAAGGGCGATGCCCAAGGTTGTTCGTCTTGCTCTTCTCGCGAGAATGTCGTTCATCTCGGCACCTCATTTCAAGGGTCGGCGACTAACTTGGTAGCACTAATGTAAGTATACCAAGCGATTGGCCCGCCACTGGCTGGGTGTGCGCGTATGCTCCTCTGAAAACTGAATCCCGTTAGAAATGACGAGTTGTTTACGCTTCTTTTGGGGTGGCGGTACTATCATGGTTCGAATTGAATGTGGATGATGATAGGGAGCGCCTATACATGATTGAGTTGCTCAGGCGTTTTGGTGGTAAGTTTCGCCGATATATGGTGATCGGCCCTGCGTGCAAGTTGATCGAAGTGATCTTTGACCTGCTGACGCCGCTGGTGATTGCCCAGATGATCGATAAGGGCATTGGCTCGCACGACGTGGACGCCGTCGTCCACTACGGCATGGTGCTTGCCGCCATGGCCGTGATCGGCATCTCGTTTACGCTCGTCTGCCAAAAGATGGCGGCGCTCACCTCGCAGGGCATGGGTACTGACATTCGCGGCGCACTCTACCAGCACATCAACAAGCTGAGCTATGCCGAACTCGATCGCTTTGGCACGCCGTCGCTCATCACGCGTATCACCAACGATGTCAACCAGGTGCAGCTTGCCGTGGCGCTGGGCGTGCGCATGCTCATCCGCTGGCCCTTCTTGGCGGTGGGCTCTATGTGCGCGGCCCTTGCCATCGACCTTAAGCTCGGCATGGTCTTTTTGATTTGCACGCCCGCCATCGGCCTGGTGTTTTGGTTTGTCATGGCGCGCTGCATTCCCTACTACAAGCAGCTGCAGGCAAAGCTCGACCGCATCGCGCTTATCTGCCGCGAGGGGCTTTCGGGCGCCCGCGTTGTTCGCGCCTTTGTGCGTGAGGACCACGAGCGCGAGCGTTTTGCCCAAGCCGCCGATGACCAGGCCAATACCGCCATCGCGGTGGGCAAGCTCTCGTCAATCCTTAATCCCGTCACGTTTTTGGTGATGAACCTGGGCGTGTGCGCCATCCTGTGGGTGGGCGGCATCCAGGTCAACGTGGGCGAGCTTACGCAGGGCCAGGTCATGGCGTTTGTGAACTACATGACGCAGACCCTGACCTCCATCGTGTACGTCGCCAACCTGGTCGTGGTCTTTACCAAGGCGAGCGCGAGTGCTTCGCGTATCAACGAGGTGCTCAACTGCGTGCCGAGCATCACCGACGAGGGCAACGAGCCGGTCGCACTGCCCGAGCCGAGCGCGATGGGCAACGCTGTTCCGGTTCCCGCGTTGAGCTTGAGTCATGCGAGCTTCTCCTTTGGCGCTGGCGCTGCCAACGCCGTCAACGATGTGACCCTGGAGCTCCCGCTGGGCAAGACGCTTGGCATTATTGGCGGTACGGGCAGCGGCAAGTCCACGCTCGTCTCGCTTATCCCGCGCCTGTACGATGCGGGCGCCGGCAGTGTGAGCGTGATGGGCGCCGACGTGCGCACCTGGCCGCTCGATCAGCTGCGCCATGTGGTCGCGACCGTTCCGCAGCGAGCGTCGCTGGTGAGCGGCACCATCCGCAGCAACCTGACCTGGCGTGACGAGTCGGCGACCGACGAGGAGCTCTGGGCAGCGCTCGATATGGCACAGGCGAGCGAGTTCGTGCGCAACAAGCCGCAGGGGCTCGACGCTCCGGTCGAGGCGGGCGGCAAGAACTTCAGCGGCGGTCAGCGCCAGCGCTTGACCATCGCGCGCGCCCTGGTGGGCTCGCCACAGGTCCTGATCATGGATGACTCTGCCTCGGCGCTCGACTTTAAGACCGACGCGGCGCTTCGCCATGCCATTCGCGAGCGCAGCGTGCGTGGTGCCGCCGAGGGTGGTCTGCCGCTCACGACCGTCATCGTGAGCCAGCGCGTTTCGACCGTGCGCGACGCCGACATGATCTGCGTGCTCGATCACGGTTCGGTCGCGGGCCTGGGCACGCACGATGAGCTGTACGCGACCTGCCAGCTCTATCGCGAGATTTGCCAGTCGCAGCTGCGCCGCGAGGAGCTCGAGGGCCAGCAGGGGAGCACGACGCCCACGCCCACCCCAAGACTCGCGTCCGCTCCGACCGCCCCCGCATCCGTCTGCGCAAAGGAGGGCTGCTAAATGAATCCGTACACTTCCTCCGGTTCGGTCGCCACGATGACGGCCAACGTGTCCGGCAACGATAACCTCAACGACCTGGGTGACGGTCCGCGCCAGCCCGGCGACCCCGAGCGCTATCCCGCCGGTGCGGTGACTCGCCGCCTGCTGGGCTATGTTCGTCCGCACCGCGTCTCGTTTGCAGCGTCGTTTGTGAGTGCCGCCGTCTCGGTGATCCTGCAGCTCTACACGCCCATCCTCATTGGCGAGGGCATCGACCTGATCGTTGCCGCGGGCCAGGTGGACTTCGATGCGCTGCTGCCGCTCGTTACCAAACTCGCGCTCGTCGTGGTGGGAGCAGCGTCCTTCCAGTGGCTGCAGGGCTATTGCGTCAACCGCCTGTCCTACGAAACGGTGCGTGACATGCGCGTGGAGGCAAGTGACAAGCTCAGCCGCATGCCGCTCAGCTTTATCGACAGCCATGCCCACGGCGACCTTATGAGCCGCGTGGTCAATGACGTCGACCAGGTGGGCGACGGTCTGCTGCAGGGCTTCACGCAGCTTTTCACCGGCGTTATCACCATCGTGGGCACGCTCGCGTTTATGCTCTCCATTAACCTGGCCATGACGCTCGTGGTGGTGCTCGTCACGCCGCTTTCCATCTTTGCGGCCGGCGCCATCGCCAAGCTTTCCAACAAGAGCTTTACGGCGCAGCAGCGTATTCAAGGGCAGCTCGGTGGTCATATCGAGGAGTACGTAGGCGAGCAGAAGCTTGTCGACGCCTTTGCCTACGGCCCCAACGCCCAAGCGCGCTTCGACGCGCTCAACGCCGAGCTCTATACGGCAGGTGAGCGCGCGCAGTTCATGGGTTCGCTTTCTAATCCCGGCACGCGCTTTATCAACAACATCATCTACGCCGTTGTCGCTGTGATCGGCTGCGTGGGCGTGATCACGGGCGTGCCGGCGGCGCTCACGGTGGGCGGCGTGCAGATTTTCCTGTCCTACGCCAACCAGTACACCAAGCCGTTCAACGAGGTCACGAACGTCATCACGCAGATCCAGACCGCGTACGCCTCGGCGCGCCGCATGTTTGCGTTGCTTGATGCACGCGAGCAGGAGCCCGATGCGTCGGATGCCGTGGAGCTTGCCGCCCCGCAGGGCGAGGTCGCCTTTGAACATGTGGACTTTAGCTACGTGCCTGACCGCAAGCTGCTGCAGGATATCTGCATTGAGGCTAAGCCCGGCATGCGCTTTGCCCTGGTCGGTCCCACGGGCTGCGGCAAGACGACGCTCATCAACTTGCTGCTGCGGTTTTACGATATCGATGCCGGACGCATCATGGTCGATGGCCGGTCTTCGCGTGATTACACGCGTGCAAGCCTGCGCCGCGCCTTTGGCATGGTGCTGCAAGATACCTGGCTGTTCGAGGGCACGGTGGCAGACAACATCGCGTACGGTTGCCCCGATGCCACGCGCGAGCAGGTTATCGAGGCCGCCAAGCGCGCGCATGCGCACAAGTTTATCGTGCAGCTGCCGGGCGGCTACGATACGGTAATCGGCGAGGACGGCGGCACGTTTAGCCAGGGCCAAAAGCAGCTGCTGTGCATCGCGCGCGTCATGCTCACCGACCCGGCAATCTTGCTGCTGGACGAGGCGACCTCGAGCATCGATACCCGCACCGAGTTGCAGGTTCAGGCGGCATTCGACGAGCTCATGGCCGGTCGTACGAGCTTTGTCGTGGCGCACCGCCTGAGCACCATCCGCAACGCCGACTGCATTCTGGTGATGCGCGACGGCCAGATTATCGAGCGGGGCACACACGACGAGCTGCTGGCGGCAGACGGCTTCTATGCCGAACTCTACCGCAGCCAATTCGCCCAGTGAGCAAGCCCGTGGGGCATGTAATGCAGCGCTAGGGCGCGAGTGTGTCAACGGGGGCAACGATAATGCCCTCGGGCGTTGTATGGGCTGGCATGCCGAACCCGATGACGATGAGCTTGGCCGCGGGTGGTCTCTCGCCACGCTCGACAAGTTTGCGCTCGAGTCGAAGCAGGTTTGCAGATGCCTCGGGGATCTGCGGACTTCCGAGTTTAATTTCCACGGCAATCCAAGTTCCATCGCGCCTGTGTATAACGGCATCGACCTCGAGATCGTCGGCGTCATGGTAGTGGGACACCGATGAGTCATTTGCGGCTGCATAGACCTTAAGGTCGTGCAGGACGAGGGATTCGAAGAGCAGTCCCAGCGTCTTCGGGTCGGATGCCAATGACTCCGGATTTGCTCCGAGCAGTGCGACGGCAAGCGAAGGGTCGGCGAGGTGCCTTTTTGCACTTTGCCGCAGCTTTACCGGAGACCTGAGCGCCGGATGCCAAGCCGGGATATCATCGATGATGTGTATTCTGCGCAAGGCATCCGTATAGCGCCGCAGCGTACTTCTCGATACCTCACCGCCGAGGTCTTTCTCAAGAGACTTTTCGCCGGCAAGAGTGGATTCGTTGCGCGCAAGCGAAGACAGAAGAGCCCTGACTTTCTCTGGGTCACGCTTCACGCCGTCAACCCTCGAAACATCCGATTCGCAGACACCGTCGATGTAGGCAGCGGATATACGCATTGCATCGGCAGTCGTCTTGCCAACCGCCTGAGGCCAACCACCACGGCATAGCAAATCGGCGATATCGGCGATGCCGTTGATGGATCCAAGTGCCGCTTTGATGGGGCATCCGTTAAGCAGCGTTTCGAGCGAGACCGCCCCTGAGGAAACCCCGAGTTCGGCCAGAGTCATTGTTTCCATGCGCAAACGTGATATGCGCCCGATGCCGCTGTGCATCGGTTGGTCGGCTTCGTTTGGTGTTGCTGACCCCGTAAGCAAAAACTGCCCTGGCTCACCGGTCCGACGATCGCATTCGAAACGTATTGCGTCCCACAGTTTTGGCTCTTCCTGCCACTCATCGATGAGTCTCGGCGTTGCGCCGACTATTGCTTGAGCTGGGTCGATCCTGGCAAGCTGCAGTGCGGCAAAGTCTCCGGCAGGGTCGGAGAGAGACAACGATGATTCAGCGAATCGCTGGGCCGTAGTCGTCTTTCCGCACCACTTCGGTCCCTGAATGAGCACGGCACCAAAAATGCCAAGATCGCGTTCGATTGAGCGATCGATACATCTACTCATATACCTAGTCATCGTACTTCCCGCCATTCAAAGAAACATTTTGTTTTATAGCATCTTACCAGCGCGTAAAACATTTTGATGAAAAACCATGACACAATTTGATGGTATTCCGTGAAACAAATTGACGATATTATGTGAAACAATTTGACGGCGTTTTGTGAAACAGTTTTTCGGCCATTCGTGAAACGTTCTGTGGCGGTTTCAATCCGAAGTACATACTGTTCGAAATCTGTCCAAAGATGTCGTCTGCGTCGCCAATCGACAGACGGTGGTTTACATCTGTCACGTTAGTACTAAGATATTCATCTAATAAATTGCATTAGTGGCTTTAGTTTTGGGGGAAACGAGGCAACGTGACTATGACGTGCTCTTTGGTGGTTAACAGCAAGAGCGGTAATACCAGGATGGTTTCGGGCGCGATCAAGCGCGCTCTGCAGGCTGCGGGTGTTGAGTTTGTCCATGCCGCGGCGTTGAGCGACGATGCGGATGCAGATCAGGTTGCGCTCGAGGCGCAGGGCGCCTGCACGGCCGACACAGTGCTCGTCGGTTTTTGGTGCGACAAGGGCGCGTGCACGCCTTCGGTCGCGGCGTTGCTCTCCGCCTTGCACGGCAAGCGCGTCTTTCTGTTTGGCACCTGCGGCTTTGGGGCCGACCAGAGCTATTACCAGCAGATTATTGATCGCGTAACTTCCAATTTGGCTGGGGATGCCGAGCTTGCGGGCTGGGCGATGTGCCAGGGCAAGATGGGCCCCGCGGTCAAGCAGCGCTACGAGGCCATGCTCGAGCAAGATTCCGAAAACGTCCGATTTAAGATGCTGCTCGACAACTGGGTTGCCGCGAAGGACCATCCCACCAAGGAAGACCTGGATAACATGGCTGCAGCCGCAAAAAAGGCCGTTTTGGGCGAATAACTTCGCCGCTTGCGGTGCCGCGCGTTCAATCGTACAAACGTGAAAGCCTCGAGATTCTCGAGGCTTTTTTCTTAACACGGGGTTGTGGAAGCTGCGTCCCGGAATTTGCCTTTGGAATGGGATGCCGTTTCCGGTTGAGGGACTCTGTGGAAAATGCATCCCAGTATTCGGCTGAGAAATGGGATGTAGTTTCCGGTTGAGGGCCTTGGCGGAAAGAGCGACCCGGAATTTGTGATCGAAGCGGGATGTGGCTTCCCAACGGGGCCACAAGCGGAAACCGCATCCCATTTCGCAAGCGAATTCTGGGACACGGTTTTCAGAGGGTTATGGGCTGCGAGCTACATGAGGCTGTCATAAAACTTCAGTAAAAGGGGGCGGAAATAAATGGCACTTCCAGCAATTTGTTTTAATGTGGGGGGGGGGTACCATTATTTTAGTTCCGCAAAAAATCTATTCCTCTATGGGGAAGTTACGTAGGGGGTTAGTCACAGATATTGGATAAAACAGACCAATTTGGGGATAAATGACCACTTACGTCAAAATAGGTAGCATTTAGCGACAAAACATTGAAAAATGTGTAGCACATCGCTATGTTCTTATTAGGAAAAGATTCCAAATTGGCTTATTTCGGACTCACTTTTCAAGCGCCTTGCGGTTCCTGTTGAAACTTGCTGACCTTTGGATGGGTCGAATAGGTCCTCAAGGGGGATGAATTATCACTTTGACGGCGCGTAGACTCAAACGATTTATTGCACTTTTGAGTAGCTTGGCGTTCGCGCTTGTCATAGCCCTTGCCGTCGTTTCTTTTGTTCCTCGCGCATTTGGATACACGCCTTTTGCTGTGCTTTCGGGCTCTATGGAACCCGAGCTTCCCGTTGGCTCCATGGTGTTTGTCCGCCAGGTTGAGCCAACGGATATTGCCGTGGGCGACAATGCAACCTTTTACCGATCGGACGGCACCGTGGTGACGCACCAGGTGTATCAGATCGACCCTGTGGCGCAGATGATCGGCACGCAGGGAATTGCGAACAAAAATGCAGACGGAAGCATCATGCACGATGCCGAGCAGACGCCTTTTTCGAGTGTTATCGGCACTGTTTCTTTTTGTGTCCCTTACCTGGGCTTCGTCAACGCATATTGCACGACGATGCCCGGTTTGCTTGTTGTGGTGGCCGTTCTGACGCTGCTGATCGCGGCGTCGATAGTGCTCGATCGGATGGTTCCCGACGAGCCTGCGGGCAAGCATACCCGCGTGCATGCGAGGGAGCGGCGTTCATAGCGGCAGGGAAAAGCGTCGGCGGCGGTAGGGGCCGTTGCCGGGGAAAACGATTCTCGAAAGGAAGAGAACGATGGAAAACAAGAAGAAAAAGCGCTACGGCATCATTGCCGCCCTGCTGCTGTTGGTGCTGGCTGCCGGTGTGGGCACCTATGCATGGCTGTCGGCTGATCAGTCGCTGGAGAACGTGTTTACGATCGGCAAATTTGAGACTCCCGAGAAGAAGCCTGATGAGAATGAACCCACCAAGCCTGGTAAGCAGGATAACGTCGACAAAGCTTATCTGTTCGAGACCAAGTGGAATAAGGACGAAGACCACAAGATGGTCCCTGGTTCCTCGATGGATAAGAACCCGAATGTTGGCATTGGGAAGGGTTCCGACGACGCTTATGTGTTCATCTATGTGAAGAACGCTGTGGTCAACGATAACGCGCCCTATGCCAAGACTCCGTGCTTTGAGCTCGGTTCCAATTGGAAGGCGGTCGAAGGGGAGACCAGTCAGAACGCTGATGGCAAGTATGTGAGCGGTCTGTTCATGTATGCAAAGAACGCCTTGAACGGCCCTGCAGTCCTGAAAGCTGACGCTACTCAGGATGTCTACACCGACGAGCTCTTTAACAAGGTTATGATTCCCAGCGAAATGACGAGCAAGGATGTTGTCTCGGGCCAGGACGGTACGGGCAAGAAGATTGAGCCTAAGATTGTCGTTTCCGCCTACATCTTCGGCGACGGCCAGAAGGGCGAAGAGACCAGCGCTGCCGCCAATGCCCTTAAGCAGGCCAAGGCTTGGGCCAAGAAACAGGCTCAGGCTTAATCCCTCCCCACCGAGATCCCGGCCCGCTCCCCATCCCCATTTTCGGGCCGGGATCTCGGTCCCCTTTTTTTCGACGATTGGCGAACGTAATGCTCAACAATCTTTCCGACAATCAGAAACGCACCTTGGCGCTTGCCGCGATGGCGCTGTTGGCCCTGGCGTGCCTGTGCGGCACGCTGGCTTTTACCGTTGATATGGTTCCGGCGAACAACGTTCTATCGTTTGGCAGCGTGAAGGTACGAGTCTGCGAATACACCCTCAACGAGCAGGGCGAGGAGATTCCGTTTGAGCCCAACGAGCACGGGGACTATCCCGACACCAAGGCCGGGGGTTCTGACATCAGCCGCATTGTGCGCGTGGAGAACGTCGGCACGCAGCCTGAGTACGTTCGCGCGCGTCTGCACATGACGTCGGTGGCGCCCGACGGTTCGAGCGCGGATGCTTCGGGCAGCGTTGCGTTTCATGTGAACGCGGGCGAGGGGTCCCCGTGGATCGATGGCGGCGATGGGTGGTACTACTACCGCGGATTGGCCGGGCGTGGCGGCACGCTCGACCCCGGCGCCATGACGGAAAGCCTCATGGACTCGCTGCGCTTTGTGGGCGACTACCACGATGCCGTGCGCGGCGGCTCATTCAGGCTCGATATCGATGTTCAGGCCGTGCAGGCCAAAAACCAGCAGGCAAGCGATACCGTCCTCGACGTGCTTGACGTCGCGGGCTGGCCGGAGGCGAACTAGCCTATGAAGATCAAGAACATGAACCGGGGCGTGCTTAGCAGGCTAGTTGCCGTCGCGGCGATTGCCCTTTGCTGCGTTATGGCGCTGCCAACGGTGGTGCATGCCGAGGACGTGCCCGAGAACACAAACGAATACCACATCAAAAACGCGAACGACTTTTTGGTGTACGTGGCGCTTTCGCGTGAGCGCGATACGTCCGGCTGGCGCGTTTATCTCGATAACGATATCGTGCTTAATGATGACGACATGAAGACCATTGTCTCGCACACCGTTAAGCATCTGTCGTTTGGCAACAAGGAGCATCCGTTTAAGGGCGTGTTCGATGGTCAAAACCACACCGTTGAGGGCCTGAGCTACGATAAAGACACTTTTGACCCCGAGCGCGATACGGGATTTTTTGCCGAGACCAACGGTGCCACCATCAAAAACTTCCTGGTCAAGGACGCCAACGTGTGGGCGGACTTCCGCGGTGGCATTATCGTGGGCAAGGCCGTCAAAACGCGCTTCGAAAACGTTATGGTCATGGAGAGCACGCTGCACGTGACCTGCGCCAACAATGCTCTCAACCTCATTACCAACGCAGGCTTTGAGGGCGGTCTTATCGCCGGCGAGCTCGACGGCTGCACCCTCTACAACTGCGAGGTCCGTGGCGGCCGTGCCGTCAACAATACGACCTCGGGCGTGCAGGCGCTCGGCGGTGAGGGTCTGTATATGGCGGCGTTTGCCGGTTACGTTACAAATTCGACGATTGAGTACTGCCGCGTTACGCCTACGCGCAACGGAGACGGCTCGGTTGCCAAGAACGGCATGACCGACGTTACCAATAAGTACGACGTGGCTGTTGGCGCTCTGGGCGGCAACAACGTGTACGCCTCGGGTTTTGTGGGCTGCATGGCGGGTAACGCCAAGATTATCGACTGCTTCTCGACGGCGCAGTGCTACAGCTATGCCGCGTCGTACGTGGGCGTCGTCGCCGTGACGCGTGCGTGGACGGGTGGCTTGGCGGGTCGTATTCTAACCGAAAAGGGCAACGAGCTCGTTCGAAGCCATTTTGCGGGTGACTTGAGCTCGCGTCAGTACAATCCCATCGCCGTGATCCCTATCATTCAAAACGATGTGAACCTGGGCGGTATTGCTGCGCGCGCCAACAAGGGTGACGCCACGGTTACCGAATGCTACTTTAAGCCGAGTGTGAGCCTAAAAGGCAGCAGCCAGGGCACCCCTGCCAAAAAGAAAATCCCCTCGTTTGGCGGCGACGGCACCACCAAGGGTGATGGCTATGGTCCATGGGATGACGAGCGCTACACCACGCGCGAGCTGTGGGAAGAGCACGACTACGATTTCTGTGCCGGCACCATGCGCTCGACCGACAACGACGATGCCCTGGGTGGCCAGCACCCCAATGAGTGGGCGATGGATTACACGCTGAATATTCCCGTGCATGGCCAGAGCGTTAAGGCGACGATTGATTTTCCCGGCGCGGGCACCGCGACCATCGAGGCGACCAAACTTGGAATTGAACAGAAGACCTCGGATCCGTACGCCTTTGCCGTGAGCGCCGTGCTGGCGGGAACGGCTCAGGGCTTGGCCCAGGGCGATACATCGGTGACGTTTAGGCAGGATACCTCCGCAAAGCCTGAGGGGCTGAGTAAGGCGAACGACGGCTACCGCTTTATGGGCTGGTTCCGCGAGCCCGACGTGCGTGTGAACCGAATTGGACAAGACAACAGCTGGTTTGACGGCAAGACCGATGCTGCTGCTGTCGCTGCTGACAAGCGCGTCGAGGAGAACACGGCCCACGATAAGGCTTCGACCTACACCGCCGACAACGGAAGCGGCGTCGATGAAAAATTCGGCTTCAAGGGTAACGACCTCTTTATCGCTTCATACGAGGCGCAGGTGCTGTTCTATAACGTTAAGGGTGAGACGCTTGATTGGAAAACCGGTGATGCGCACGACAAGTCAGTTGATTGGTATCGCTACGGTGTGGATGTGACGCCTACGGCTCCTGCAGACCGCGAGGGGCTTTCCGACAGCGCAACGTTTATCGGCTGGACCTCGCAGCCTAGCAACGAGGCCGGGAAGAACGGTGCCTATGCCGCCATCACCTCTACTCAGCTGGCTGATCTGAAAAACAAGGGAGCATTCTATCCTGCGGGTAGCGAGATCACCGTGGTCGGGCCTACCGATTTCTATCCCGTGTACAGCGACTACGTGTCGAACATCCTGACGGAGTTTGAAGGCCACGACCCGGATGATAAAACTAAGCGCGAAGGCGTGGGCAAAACTTACGTTAAGGTTGGGACTGCAGAAGATGGCACAAGCGCGTATACCGTGCAGGTGCTCGATGTATCCGGCAATGCTATATCCAAGGACGGCACCCTGCCCGACGGCTATCGCTTCTTGGGTTGGTATGAAAACAAGGGAACCGAGGATGCCCCGCTCGAGGTGCGCGTAAGCCGCGATCCCAGCTATACGCTCCCCGCCGATGTCGATTTAACCGCGCCGCATACCTACATCGCCCGCTTTGAGTACCGAGTGGATTATTACGTTCGGGCTTATACCAACCATGAGTTTACGGACAGCAAGCTACTTTGTTCCGTTTGGAATCGCTATCAAACGCCCTTTGAGGAAAACGTCGGTAGTACCTTCGTGCGTGAAAACGTCGTCCACTGGGGCCCGGAGCATGTTGACCACGGTATAAAGGATAGTTATGAAACGTGTGGCACACGCTTCACGAAGGAAACACTTGTCGTGAGTCCCCTTAACGCGTACTCGCACAACGTTAAAAACGATACGGGAGCCGATACTCTAAAAAACCTCTATGCCGATACCGATTTTCCAGGCGCTGCAACGCTAAGCGATACTTGGACTTCGGCTTCGCTGAACGTAACGGTCAAACCGGTGAATGATCGCTATCGCCTGAATTTCTGGACGCTTGAGCGCGATGGTGAATATTGGACATATGTGAAAAATCCCATCGAGAGCATGGTGCGTACAGATAAGAAGTACTACGTTCGCGCGATGATTACCACGGACGTTAATTTCTACAACAAGGGCGATAATGTCGTGAGGACTGCCACGCGGCGCTATGAGAGTAACTTGCTGCAGGCCAAGGTGAACGGGGCGGATCCGACGTTCACGTATTACTACCCGCATGTGAACACCTCGGTTGAGGCAAAAGGAAAGCCGCAGGACGGGCTAACTGGTTCTTATGAAAGCCCCTTGACCCTTGAGTCTTCTCCGACCGATGCGGAGATGGCGGTGCCGGGTTATAAGTTCTTGGGCTGGATTTCGACTGCCGAGGTCCAGAAGGATTCTGCCGTCTGGAACTATATCTACGACGTCGCCGGCGATTCCTTCACCACTTCTGACCCGGATAAGGCCGAACCGTATCTGGTGAAACCAGATTTTAAGGTCACCCAGTGGCAGGATGCCTATCCGGTGTACGCGAAGTACGATGTTAGGTACACCACCAACCTGTATCGCGCCGGTTTTAAGGGCACGGACAAGGTCAATGTGCCTAGGTACGACATCGATCCCGTTATCAACGCGGGCACCGACCCTGCTACGGCAACGGTGACCCCTGACGTCACGACTCCGGTTTATAAAGCAGGCGGTGAGCTGTATAAGTTGCAGAAGGTTGAGATCGAGCTTCCGAATGGCGAAGTTGAAGAGATCGAACCTAACGGCGATAACTCGTATTCCCATCAGGTGGAACCCGGCGGGGCCTATACATTTGTGGCGTACTATTCGCCGTTGGCGGTCGTGTACCATCTCAATGCCAAAGATGTTGACGGCAAAGTTGCTCAGCAAGGCGATATGCTCGGCAACCTTGATGGCGGCATCCCGAAGCCCACTTATGACGTCAGCGCTATCGATAGGGATACAGGAGGTGCGTTCAACGCCTTCGTGGGCTGGACGGAAGCCAAGCCGGCACCTGTCAAGGGCTATGTCGCTTGGTCGGAGGGTATCCGCATGGTGAGTGCTTCTACCGTGGTCAGGGCCCCCATGGAGCTGTACCCGGTCTACCGTCCCAGCCTGGTTACCGTTCAATCGAACATCGACTTAAATCTCGCGAATCCTGCTCTTGTCCGCGGTCTCGGCCGTACTGATTCCGGCGACCAGATCTCTCTTGAGGTCAAGGCTGTCAAGGAGGTTGTGGGCATTGACGGCACCAAGTACGACTTTGTCGGCTGGTCGCGCGATTATGTCAATGACGGGCAGTACACCCTGATGACTGACGATGAGAAGTATCCCCTCGAGGGCAGCGAGCCCTTTGAGAGCGTGACCTACACTGCGGTGTACAAGAAGACGCCGCTTAAAGTGCGCTATCACGACACCGAAGGCAACGTCATCTACACCGCTACGGTAGACCCGAACGATACGAGTGTTCTGCGTGGCCAGGATGGCAATGCCGGCTTTGTTCAGACAGTTAAGGTGCCCAAGATGTACGAGAACGGCAACCCGGTCTATGACGACAAGGGTGAACCCGTCATGGAGCCAAAGGAAGTGGCCTACGATCCCGAAGCCTACTCCGCAATCGTCGCATTCCTGGGCGAGCGAGCGGATAGCAGCTTGAAGGAGTTGTTCTTGGAGTGGCAGTGGGTTAATGGCGACAAAGCTGTGGCGTGGAGCGACTTCAAGGGTAAACCGGTTACAGCCAACATGGATTTGTATCCGGTGACGTATAGGGTCGTCGCTAACGACACATCGGACGATGCGAGCCCTAAGAATGTGACCGGGCAGCTCAAGTGGTTGCTTGATCCCAATGCCGCGAACACGATAGATGACAAGAGCGATAAGGCGCCGTTCAAGGCTTGCTTTGCAAAGCCCTTCATGGGCACGCAACTGACGGTGCACGTTGACCGCGTGGGCTATGGTCTTCCTGGCCAGACTCCTGCGCCTGTCAACGGGAAGTATGTCTCGCTTTACAGTTCGGGTTCAGGCGAGGGCTCGTTTGAGCTGACGAATCGTTTGGACTACAAGCTCACGGGCGACGGCACTCAGAGCGATGGCAATGCGGTGTTCGATTTCGCCGCTACGCATACGCTCAAGATCGTCAAGCAAACCCAGGATAGCTGGGCGAAGGGCAAGACGTTCCGCTTCAAGGTTTCCCGGGCCGGCATGGACGGCAACGCCTTGGAGGAGCGCACGGTTGAGGTAACGGTGTCATCGGATGCGCAGCTGAAGGACGGTTCCGCCTGGTACTCCGGCGCTATCGAGCTTGCGGTCCCGGCGGGTATCTACACCGTCGAGGAGGACTCAGCGTGGGCATGGCGCTACAGCAACAAAATCGGCGTCCCTGGCAAGCAGCCGGGCGATAAGGCGCAGGCGACTATCTCCGCTGCATCGAGCGCGAACGATGCCACGTTCACCTGCACGAACACGCGTGTGAACGACAAATGGATCGACGGCAGCAAGCGTGCCCATAACGTTTGGAGCAACGGCAACGTAGCAAAGAAGGAGGATTAGCATGTCCAAGCGCAAGCGCATCATCGCCTTGCTGGTGGGGGTTATCCTCCTGGCCGGTACGGCAGGCACGTTGGCCTGGCTTTCGGTTACGGGCGTGCTGGTCAACCAGTTCGGCATCGGGTCGGTGACGCCATCGGTTCAGGAAACGCTCAACGGCAAAGTGAAAAGCGATGTCAAGGCGAAGAACACGGGTACCGCGCCCGCCTATATTCGTGCTGCAGTGGATATCTACTGGCAGGACCAGGATGGCGCACGCCTGTGGGATGAGCCGAAGGAGGAGCCGAAGGGTGAGGCGGATTACGAGATTGCGTGGAGCGTGGCTGATGCCTCGGGCGCGAACTCGGCTTATAACTGGGTTAAGGCGAGCGACGGGTTCTATTACTGGACGTCGCCCGTCGCTCCCGGCGCGGAAACCGGCGTGCTCATTAATAGGGTTACCGAGCTCAAGGCAACCGAAGGTCGCAATCTTGTCGTGGATATCTCCACTCAGGCGGTCCAGGCGACGCCCGATGAGGCCGTGCACGACGCATGGGGTTGCTCGGTCGAGAATGACGTGCTGGTGCCGCCGCATGGAGGTGCGTAAGTATGGCGTTCCCGATTCGTAAAGGTGTTGCGCGCTCCTTGCGTTGCATGGTCGCGGCCATTTTCTGCGTGGTCGCGCTCGCTGTTCCCGCCCGTGCGTTTGCCGATACTCCCGCGATTGCCTATGACGGAAATGCGCGTCAGCTGACGGTCTCGGGGGCGACGGACTCCTCGGGGGAGCCCGATCTGTTTTTGGCCTTTAAAGATCTGATGCCTGGCGATGTGCGTGATCAGCAGATAGAGATTCGTGCCACGGGCGTAAAGTCCCAGGTGCGCGTGTTTGTGCGTGCCGTTGTCGATCACGAGACGGCACGCCTGCTGTCGCCCATTACCCTAACGGCGTCGGCGGGCGATGGCTCTGCAGGTTGGCTCCAGACAGGAACACCGGGCAGCGCGTTCGCTTATCCCACGCAAATCGCCACGTTTACGAGCGATGGCCGCACGGTGCTTAATTTGCAGCTAAACGTTCCGACATCGGTGGGCAACGAGGTTGCCGACGCAAACAAGACCATTCGCTGGGAGATTACCGCCGAGGACGATGGCGAGAAGATTTCCGTGCAGTCTGCTGACAGCAAGAAGCTCGGCTTGCTTGGTCTGGCGGCAACGGGCGACAACACGCTCACGTTGCTTTTGGTGTTGCTGACACTTGCAATCATCGCATTTATAGCCGCACTTCTTTTGTCCCGGAGGGATAAGCGCTAGGTTCATCTTCTAAACGCAACGCCCTCCCGGGCGGCGGGCACGAAGTTCCCTGCTCTACAGTCCTGCGCAAGACGAAGGCCACATTAAGTGGCCTTCTTTGCGTGCGGAACTCGCGATGAACTTCGAGCCCGCCGCTCGGGAGGGCGCCCCTTTATTGACGGAAGGCCTAATAAGCGGATATTCCATGCCCGGATGTATTCAGAGCGGGACGGGCTTTCCGGATGGGCGGTGTTTCGGAAAGTGTGTCCCAGAATCGGCGCTCAGAGTGGTCCCCACTTTCCGGTTGATGTCTTGTCCGGAAACTATGTCCCGGAATTAAGGCTTGGAATGGGATGCACTTTCCGGTTGAGAGCCTTAGCGGAAAGTGCGACCCGGAATTTACTCTTGAAGTGGGATGCGCTTTCCCAACAGGCCCTCAAGCGGAAACTGCGTCCCATTCCGAAGGCAGATTCCGGGACACACTTTCCGAATACAAAGAAGGCCACTTAATGTGGCCTTCAACTTATATATGTTCAGCGGATACCCCCATGACAAGCCGCGCTCCAACAACAAGGCGTCTGTCCGGACGGAGGCATATAAGGTTCATCGCGAGTTCCGCACGCAAAGAAGGCCACTTAATGTGGCCTTCGTCTTGCGCAGGACTGTCCGAGCAGGGAACCTTATATGCCTCCGCCTGGACAGACGTTTCAGTTGTGGCTCAGCAGCTAGCAGCTACTTAATCTTGGTCGTACCCGGCGCCAGGTTGGGGTCGGTCTCGTTGGCCTCGGTCTGGAAGTGCTCGGTGTACACGTTCTTGCCGTCGCGGAACATCTCGTAGTATTGCATCTTGGCGTAATCCTCGCGTGCCTTGGTGGCGGCTGCGGCAACGGCGTCGTCGCCGGTGACGTTGGAGGAGAGCGCCCAGCGCAGGCTGGCGTCCTCGTAGCCCACCGAGTTGATGGCGGGCAGCGACTCGCGCAGCGTCATGTGCGCCTTCTGGTAGTCGGTCAGCGGTGCGCCGATCAGCTGCATGAGCTGGGTGGACAGGTAGTTGGTGGACAGGTCGTCGACCTCGCTCGTCTGGTCACAACCGGCAACGTCGTAGTTAGCCCAAATGATGTAGTCGGTCTGCCACAAGCGCTCCTGGTGGGTGGCGTCGTCCTCGCCGGTAAACCACTTATCGTTGAACTTGGACGGGAAGAACGGTTGGTGGTCGCCCCAGAACACCACGACCACCTTACGGTCGAGCTTGCTCAGGGCGTTGAGGAAGTAGCGCAGCGCCTGGTCGGACTGTTCGATGCACGAGACATACTCGTCGACATCGGAGAGCGTGCCGTCCTCGACGGTCTTGGCGTCCAGGTCGGTCGTGTCGATGTTCAGGTGCATCTGCTTGTCGACCGGCAGCAGGCCCGTGTCGTAGCCCGAGTGGTTCTGCATGGTCACGTCGAAAATAAACTGCGGATCGGCGTTCTGGTCGAGCAGCTCAAGAATCTTGTCGTAGGTCGCCTGGTCGGTCACCATGCCGCGCAGGGTATCGGCGCCCTGGAAATCGTTGATGGACAGGAACTGGTCAAAGCCAAAGTCCTTGTAGACGTTCTCGCGGTTCCAGTTGGTCGCGTGGTTGGGGTGCATGGCCGTGGTGGAATATCCGAGCGACTTGAACTGCTCTGCCAGGTTCCCAGTCGTTTCCATGTTGTAGATGGTGTAGGGGTACACGCCTGAGCCCAGGTTGGCCATGGAGTTGCCGGTCATAAACTCAAACTCGGTATTGGCGGTGCCGCCGCCGTAGGCGCTCACATAGAGCTTGCCGCGGCTGAGACAGTTGGACAGGTTCTTAAAGTACTGCGGGCCCTCGTAGCCGGCGCGCATGTTCTGATAGATCGACAGGTCCGAGAAGGTCTCGTTCATGATGGCGATGACCGTGGGCTTCTCGCTATCGAACTGCTCCTGGGCGGCGGCGCGCTCGTCGCTCTTGGCCGCGTCGGACTTGTCGTAGGCCTTGGCGTACTTTTTGAGCGTGGCCTTGGCATCGTCAACGGAGTAGTCGGCGGGTTTGGGCGGCTTGATGGACTGTGCTGCACTAATAAAGGCAGGCAGATAGCCCTCGCGCCAGTAGCTCTCGAGCGGGCGCCAGGTGTAGACGGTGATGCCGAGAGTGTTGTAATAGTCGATGAGCGTGACATGCGCGGTCACGCCGCCCAGGCACAGCACTGCCACGAGCAGGTTGGTGAGCAGCATGCGCTTGGCGTTGGCGGCGCCCTTCTGACGGTGCGGTGCCACCAGGCCGGCGTACTCGCATAGCAGCATGGCGATGGCGGTAAAGCCCATGGACAGCACGCAGAACAGCGAGATGGAGAAGGTGTAGCCGTTGCCGGCGACCGCGGCGGCGGTGGAGATGGCCGAAAGGTCGCCCGGCTGGATGGGCATGGATTTAAACGTGATGACGAAGAACTCGGCAATGCCCAGGACAAAGAGGGCAAAGGCCAGGACCGCGGGAGCTGCGCCGTGGCGCTGGAATAGGAAGAACAAGCCGGTCATGAGCACGGTGATGATGGCCCACTCGAGCAGGATGCACAGGGGGTAGACCCAGGTAAAGTCGTGGTTGGACGAGACCTCCATGCCCAGCAGCGCAAAGACGCCGGCGAGCAGCAGACACAGGACGGCGGCGACGAGCGGTTTGCCCACAAAGGCGCCGCGCAGGCGGGCGAGCTTGCCAGTGGGGGCGGGAGCGTCGGCCGAGGCGAACGCAAAGACGCGCGGGGCGATGCGGTCGCGGGCGATGCTGGCCCAAGCGCAGCCGGTGAGGATGGCGTTGGTCAGGATGAGCATCACAAAGGCGAGCGGCTCGTTTTGAGCGACGAGGCCCACGGCGCCCCAAATAGTCAAAAAGACCTGGAACAGGCCGAAGGCGACGCTCCACCCAAGAGCGCTTTTGGCAACGGTGCCCGACTTTGCGCAAATGGCCTTGGCCTCGCGCAAGACAAGGTAGACGGTCGCCGCAAGACCGACGAGCGAGATGGCGGCAGCGAACATGCTGAGACTCCTCACAAACTAAAACCTACGAAAGCGGGGATTTACCCGATTGTTACCAAGATATGCGCAGCGATTGGTGGCTGCGCACAACAACCAGCCATATTAACGCGCGCGTGTGGCGGTGTGACGCAATGTAGTGGCGACCTGCGCGATAATGGACGGGAATTACACGGAAACGTAAAGGCTTCTTAAAGAAATGGCGAGGGTAGGGCGATGAGCGAGCAGGTTTGCGAGGCGGACATGGGCGGCGACGGAGCTGCGGGCGTGGATACGTACGGCTATCCGGTCGAGACTACGGGCAACGCGGTACTGGACATTTTGGAGCACCGCTCGTCCACGCGCGCTTTTGCGCGCGATGACGACGGCCGTCCCGTGGCGGTGACCGACGAGCAGCGAGCGGCGATTTTGCATGCGGCGAGTCGCGCGCCGTCGGCAGGCGCTATGATGATGTATTCCATCGTGAGCATTCGCGAGCAGGCTACGCTGGACCGTCTGGCCGACCTGTGCGATCACCAGCCCATGATCGCCAAGGCGCCCTGGGCACTCATATTTGTGGTCGATTATGCCAAGTGGATCGATCTGTTTGAGCACGCGGGTTGCTTTGAGCCCGAGTTTGTCGAGCGCACGGGCAAGGCGCCCCGTCGTGCACCGGGTCTGGGTGACTTTGCCATCGCGGCGCAGGACGCCGTGATCGCCGCGCAAAACGCCGTGGTTGCCGCCGAATCTCTGGGGCTGGGGAGCTGCTATATCGGCGATATCGTCGAGAACGCCGAGGAAGTTGCCGCACTGCTGGACTTGCCTGCCTATACCATGCCGCTGTCGATGCTCATCATCGGCACGCCCCGTAAGGAGCGCCCGGCAATCGCGCATCCCGTGGTGAACCTGGTGCACGAGGAGCGTTATTGTCGCGCCGACGCCGCGACGATGGATGCGCAGGTGGCCGAGATGGATGCGATGTTTCGCCCGCACGCCCGCGAGGTGGGCGACCGCGTCATCGACATCTACACCCGTAAGCACACGAGCCCCTTTATGGCCGAGATGAGCCGCTCTATGGAGTGGTGGTTCAAAAACTGGCTCGGAAAATGACGAATGTGACAAAGGGGGCGTCCCTTTGTCACATTCCATATCGCCGCGGTGGCCTAAAGGCCGCATAAATGTTTATCTAGCTGGGAAAACGGTGCCATTAAAATATGGGCTGATTACATATAATCCCGTCGAACGTTAAAATTGGGAGGAAACCGGCTTATGGAACAAAAGGCCAAGGAGGCAGCTTCGCACGCTGCGATTCCTGTGAGCATCTCGGCGATGCTCGTCACGCTGGGCGTGGTGTACGGCGATATCGGCACCAGCCCTATGTATGTAACTAAGGCGCTCGTTGCCGGCAACGGCGGCATCGGAAGCGTGACGGAGGAGTTCGTGCTCGGCGCGCTCTCCCTTGTCGTGTGGACGGTCACGCTGCTGACGACCGTCAAGTACGTGCTGATCTCGCTGCGCGCCGACAACCACGGCGAGGGCGGCATCTTTGCCCTGTACAGCCTGGTCAAGCGCTGCGGCAAGTGGCTCATCATCCCCGCCATGCTGGGCGGCGCGGCGCTCCTCGCCGACGGCATCCTGACGCCTGCCGTTACCGTCACCACGGCCATCGAGGGCCTGCGCACCATCCCGGCGGTCCATGCCGTGCTCGGTGACGACCAGGGTCGTGTCGTCGCCATCACGCTTGCCATCATCATCGCGCTCTTCTTGGTGCAGCGCATCGGCACGGCCAAGATCGGTCACGCCTTCGGCCCCATCATGACGCTGTGGTTTTTGTTCCTGGGCGGCACGGGCCTGTTCTTTGTCTGCCAGTATCCCGCGGTGCTGCTATGCCTCAACCCGTTGCGTGGCATCGCTTTTCTGCTGAGCCCCAACAACCATGCGGGCATCATGATTTTGGGCAGCTGCTTCCTCGCTACCACCGGTGCCGAGGCGCTCTATTCCGACATGGGCCATGTGGGCCGCGGCAACATCTATGCCACCTGGCCGTTCGTTAAGTGCTGCCTGCTGCTGTCCTACATGGGCCAGGGCGCGTGGCTTATCAACAACGCCGGCAACCCGGAGCTCATGGGTATCGCCGACCTCAACCCCTTCTACCAGATGCTCGCCCCGGGTCTGCGCCCCTTTGCCGTCGGCCTTTCCACCGTCGCGGCCATCATTGCCTCGCAGGCGCTCATCACCGGCGCATTCTCGCTGGTGTCCGAGGCCAGCCGCCTGGACCTCATGCCGCATATGCAGGTCTTCTATCCTGCCGAGACCAAGGGCCAGCTCTACATCCCCATGGTCAACAACGTCATGCTCGTGGGCTGCGTCGTCGTGGTGCTGCTGTTCCAGAACTCGGCGCACATGGAGGCCGCGTACGGCCTGGCCATTACCCTGACCATGATGTGCACGACAATGCTGCTCTTCTTCTATCTGCACGTGGAGCGCAATCTCAAGGTCGCGCCGTGGATCTTTGCCGCCTTCTTCCTTTTGCTCGAGGGTTTCTTCTTTGTGAGCTCGCTCACCAAGTTCTTCCACGGCGGCTACTTCACCATCCTCATGGCTGCACTCATCATGGGCATTATGGTGTGCTGGTACAACGGCACGGCGGTCGAGCAACGTCAGTTTACGCTGCTGCCGCTGCGCAGCTATCTGCCGCAGCTCAAACGCCTGCGCGACGACGATCGCTACGAGCTCATGAGCGACAACATCGTGTACCTGACCAAGGACACCAACACCGACTATATCGACCGCGATATCGTCTACTCGATTTTGGATAAGCACCCCAAGCGCGCTCGCGCCTGGTGGTTCGTGAATGTCGAGACCATGGAGGAGCCGCATACCTTTGCCTACTCGGTCGAGACGTTCGGCACCGACTACGTATTCCGCGTGCATCTGTACCTGGGCTATAAGATCAACCAGCGCGTCAATGCTTACCTGCGCCAGGTTGTTCAGGACCTGGCTGCCAGCGGCGAGCTGCCGGCGCAGACGCATGACTACTCGGTCTACAAGGACCCGGGCAACATCGGTACGTTTAAGTTCGTCATGATCCGCAAGCTGCTGGCGCCCGAAAGCGACGTGGAGCCCAGCGAGCGTACGGCCATCACGCTCAAGTACATCATCCGCCGCGCCGCCGGCACGCCTGCGCGCTGGTACGGCCTGGAGAACTCCAACGTGAGCTTTGAGTACGTGCCGCTGTTCACCAAGTTTAAGGCCGTGAGCAAGATGCAGCGCCTGGCTCCCGACGAGCGTCCGTAGGCGCCGACAGGTTGCACGGAGTTGGTTTTCGATGGACAAGCATGAGGCCGGGGAGGTAAACATGGATACAAAGGCGCTCGATGGCCATGAGGCGGTGGTCGAAATGGTGCGTGAGGCGCGCGTCGACGCCGCCGAAGATCGGTTCTTTACGAATCGTGCCAACATGGATATGGCCGATCGCGTAATTTCGATCGTGGCACTGGTATTTGGAGCGGTGTGCGTGTGTGCCCTGCTCGCGCACGTGCTGTTTGTCTAGCGACCGCCGGTTGCAAAGGCTATACACTTGGAACCACCACAAGGGAAACCACCACAAAGGTGCCTGTCCCTTTGTGGTGGTTTTTGTTTTTGAGAGAGGGGCGGGGTGCTGATGGACGTCCGTGCGGACGGCGATATTGCCGAGAACTTTTGGTGGCGGCGCACGACGCTGACGCGCCGCAGCCCTCTGTATGACGTCTGCGTGTCGGCGGGGCTGCTGGTCGCGGCGACGATTGTGGGCGCGTTGCTCGACCATCCTGGTCTCGCGCCGAGCATCATGATCGTTTATGTGTTCGCCGTGCAGCTGTGCGCATTCTTTACCTGGAGCCGCCTGTATTGCCTGCTGAGTTCGGCTGCCGCCGTGGCGCTCTACAACTTCCTGTTTGTCGACCCGCGCTACTCGCTGTCGTTTATCGACCGCGTCTATCCCGGCATGTTCTTCATTATGTTTGCGGTCTCGCTCGTGTCGAGCTCGATTGCGTTGGCCCTGCGCCGCGCCTTGGCGCAGGCCGCCGCCAGCGACCGCCGCACGCAGATGGTGCTCGAGACCAACCGCATGCTGCAGCGCTGCGCCGATCAGCAGCAGATTGTCCATGCTATGGCAACGCAGCTGGCGCGTCTTTCGGGCTGTCCTGTCGTGTGGTACAGCGCCGACGCCGAGGGCGATGACCTGCTGCCGCGTGCGACATACACGGCCGTGGGCGATGTCGCGCCGGTGCATGAACTGGCGCCGCAGATGCCGCCGCGGCTCTCGGCGTCCGCCTATGTGGGAACGCCGCTCGATGCCACCTACGGCGGCTCGGCGTTCTACGGCATCTACCTGACCGTGCGCTCGGGCGACACCATGGTGCGCGCGGGCGATCCTGCCTCGGTGGTGGGCGTGCTGGCTATCGTTGCCGAGCCCGACGTGCTGACGCACGAGGAGCGGACACTTGCCGATGCCATCGTGAGCGAAGGCGAGCTGGCACTCGATCGCGCCCGCGCCATGGAGGCCCGCGAGGAGGCGGCGGTGCTCGCCAAAAACGAGCAGCTGCGCGCCAATCTGCTGCGCTCCATCTCGCACGATCTGCGCACGCCGCTTACCAGTATTTCGGGTAATGCCGACGTGCTGCTCGATCAGGGTTCGACCGGCACCGCGGTGCTCGATGCCCAGACGCGCCGCGGCCTGCTGCTATCCATTCGCTCGGATGCGCTGTGGCTCAACGCCACCGTCGAGAACCTGCTCGCCATCACCAAACTCGAGGGCGGCGGCATGCATCTGTCGACCACGCTCGAGCTTATGGACGATATCGTCGAGGAGGCGCTGCGCCATGTAAATCCGGCCGTGCGCGAGCACGACCTCAAGGTGGTGGCGAGCGATGAGCCGGCGCTCGTCAATGTCGATGCGCGCCTGATGGTGCAGCTGGTGGTAAACCTGGTGAACAATGCCATTACCTACACGCCCGCAGGCTCGCATATCGTGATCTCGATTGACGCCGGCGATGGACGCGTGGCGTGCTCGGTGGCCGATGACGGCCCGGGCATTGCTCCCGAGGACCGCGAGCGTATCTTTGAGTCGTTCTACACCGCCAACCATGGTTTGGCCGATAGCCGGCGCAGTGTGGGCCTGGGGCTTTCGCTTTGCCGCTCCATTGCGCTGGCGCATGGCGGTAGCATAGGGGTTGCCGCGGCGGACCCGCACGGCTCGGTCTTTACGATTGAGCTTCCCGTCGCCGATGTTTCGTTTGATAAGGAGTAGCACCGTGCCGAACTCTGCCGTGAAACCGCTCATCTTGGTCGTTGAGGACGATCCAGCCGTTCGCAACCTCATCGTTGCCGCGCTCGAGGCGCACGGCTTGCGCCATATGGCCGTGGAGACCGCCCATGCCGCCATCGCCGCCGCCTCGTCGCAGGCGCCGAGCATTGTGCTGCTCGATCTGGGCCTGCCCGATATGGACGGCGTCAAGGTGGTGGAGTCGGTGCGCGCGTGGTCGGGCATGCCGATCATCGTGGTCTCGGCGCGCAGCGAGGACGCGGACAAGATCCGAGCGCTCGATGCCGGTGCCGACGACTACCTGACCAAGCCGTTTTCGGTCGAGGAACTGCTTGCGCGCATCCGCACCACGCTCAGGCGCCTTTCGTATGCGCAAACGGGCGGCGTTGCCTCCGAGGGCTCGTTTAATACCGGTGAGCTGCATATCGATTTTGATGCTGGCATCGCCATGATGGATGGCGAGGAGCTGCATCTGACGCCGATCGAGTACAAGCTCTTGTGCCTGCTGGCACACAACGCCGACAAGGTGCTGACGCACCAATTTATCCTGCACGAGATTTGGGGTACGGCGACCAAGAGCGACCTGGCGAGCCTGCGTGTCTTTATGGGTACGCTGCGCAAGAAAATCGAGTCCGACCCCGCGCATCCGCGTTATATCCAGACGCACGTGGGTATCGGCTACCGGCTGGTTACCCAGGGATAGACGGCGTCCGCCATCCCACTACGAGTTGCGGTGGAATAGTTCCCGTTTTGGCCTTTGATGAGGCCGTCTGGGAACTATTCCACCGCATTTTTGCTATTTGCCCTTGGGCTTGCTGGCGTAGAACTTCTTCTTTTTGGGCTTACCTGCACCGGCGGGTTTGCCGTCGCCGTGTGGTCCGCGGTCGCCGGCCTGCGCGTGCGCGGGTGCTGCTGCGCGAGGCTTGCGGGCCTCGGGGTTGCGTAGTTCCTCGACGCGCTCGGCAATTTCCTCGGCGCTAAAGCCGACTTCGGCCATGGCGTCCTCGATGGGCAGGCGGCGCACGATGTAGCAGTGGTGCACCTTCTGGTTGCGCGCGAAGTCCTCGGGGATGGTCTGCGCCGTAATGTCCTCCAGCACCACGCCCGCGCGGGCGAGCTTGCGCGTTTCGGGGCGGAAGCCGCGCAGGTTGCAGCTAAAGATGGCATGGCCGCCCTGCGCGAGCAGGCGCGATACGCCAGCCAAAAGCTCAACATGGTCGCGCTGGACATCCCAGGTGCGGCGGCCCATCTTGGAGGAGTTCGAGAACGTGGGCGGGTCGACAAAGATCAGGTCCCAGCGGTTGCGCGTCTGGCGCTGGTCGCGAATCCAGGCGAGCACGTCGTCGCGCACAAAATGATGCTGAGGCCCCACAAAGCCGTTCTGGCGCATGTTGCGCTCGGCCCAGTCCAGATAGGTATTGGAGAGGTCGACCGTCACGGTTTCCTCGACGCCGCCATCGGCCGCGTAGCAGGTGGCAGTGCCGGTGTAGGCAAACAGATTGAGGAAGCGGCGCGCCTGCTTGGCGTGCTCGCGCACCAGGTTGCGGGTGACGCGGTGGTCCAAGAAGATGCCGACGTCCAGGTAGTCGTCAAAGTTGACGGCAAAGGTGAGGCCGCCCTCTTCGATGAGCGGCAGGCGACGACGCGCGATATTGGCGCGCTCGCCCGATGCGCCCTTGCCGGCGCCCTGCTTGCCGTACTGCGAGCCGCCGCGCGAACGCATGCGGGCCTTGGCGTGCACATGCTCGGCGGGAACATCTAGGATGCGCGGCGCGATGGCCAGAATGTCGAGCATACGGGCCTGGGCCAGTGCGGGGTCGATGGTCTTGGGCGCGGCGTATTCGGCGATGACGAGCCAGCGACCCGGCGTCTGCGGGCAGCCCTCGTACAGATCGATGGCGGCGGAGTAATCGGGCAGGTCGGCATCGTAGACGCGGTAGCAGCTCACGCCCTCGCGCTTGGCCCACTTGCGGCGCAGGCGTGCGTTCTTGCGCAGGCGGTTGGCGAACTGCTCGGACTCGGGGATGAGCACGGGCAGCGGCTTGCCGTCGCCCAAGTCGAGCGTGGCGGTAGGTTCGGGCATGGAGGAAGCGGTGGCTTCGTCGTTGGCTTCGTTGGCATCCGCAACCTCGGCCTCGGCATCTGCACTGGTCGCAGCCTCAAACGCTGCGGCGGCGTGGTCGAGCGAAGGCCAAACCTCAATAGCCGCCTCCTCGTTATTGGGCATGACGGCGATGGAGCGCGCGGGCTCGGCATGGAGCGCGCGGGCCATAAGGCCATCGCGGGTGAGTGCGGCGACCGGTGCCGAAGCGAGCTCGGGCGCGCGGCGCAGCTCGCCGACCAGCGTCATGGCGTCGTGCATGAGCGAAAGCGGGGTCTCGGTGGTGTCTGCGACCACGGCGGCACCGGCGACGGCGCCCGCATGGTCCAGCACGGTGGCGGGCTTGGCGGCACAAAAGTCGACGAAACGCTTGTAGCCAGCGCTCTTGACCATGCGCTCGGCGGTCTTGCGGGCGGCGGGGTCGATGTCTACGGCCACGATGCGTGCCTGGCGCTCGCGTGCTGCCGCCTCGCGTTCGCGCGCCTCGGCAAGCAGCTGCTCCCACAGAGCGGCGTCGTGCAGCTGCCAGCCCTCGAAGCCCCAGCGCTCGCGTGTGGCGCCCGGGGCGCGGTCGGACAGAATGTTCACGGCTTCCAGCAACAGGCCGCCGCCGGCGCACGAGGCATCGATCAGCGTGGGCAGGGCTTCGTTCTCGTAATCATCGGCCGTCAGCTCGCGCTCGCACAGTGCGGTCCAGCCGACCTGCGCCAGCACCAGGGCGGCGTAGTCGGGGCGCAACACGTGCGCACCCTCGCCGGCACGGGTCGCCGCGGGCGGCAGGCGCTTGAACAGCGGGTCGCCCGAAAGGTCCAGGCTTATGCTCGCGCGGCGCTGGCGCAGCGAAAGCAGTAGGTGAACATCGGGGTCGGCGGCATCGACGTCGGCGCGACGGCCCGTGGTCTCGGCCAGACGGTCGCACAGCGCGTCCTTGGCGCGCAGGGCCGAGAAGCGCGTGTTGCGCAGCTGCTCGGTCACGCCGCGGGCGGTGATGGCGATGGTGGCGCCGGGGCGGATGATGGTCTCCCAGGCGATGTCGTAAACGCTGTCGTACAGTTCATCGGCATCCTGCGCCTCAAAGCGCCCGAGTACCACGAACACACGGCTCGCCAGGCGCGACCACAGACAGGCGCGGTAGCCTTCTTCGAGCTCGCCCTCAAATGTAGCGCGGCCCTTCAGCCGGCGAACATGCGAAAGCCCGAGGCGTTTAAGCTCATCGGCGAGTGCGGACTCAAAGCCCTCGGGGCAGCTTGCGTAAAATTCCATGGGTGACCTCTCTGGTTGCGTCGCTCCATTATATGATGGATGCTTCGTTTACTCTCGCCCCCGAAAGGAACCCATATGATTGATGCGTGCCCCGATTCCGCCGTGCTCTTTTTTGACGTGGACGGCACGCTGACGTCGTTCGATCCCGACAACATGACCGACAAGGACTTTTCGGCGGTTCGCCCCTCGCAGGCGGTCGTTGAGGCGTTTCATCGTCTGCGCGACGCGGGACACCAGGCATTTATCTGCACGGGTCGTCCCTTGTGGCTGATTGCCGATGGCCTGCGCGCGCTGAACCCGGCGGGTGTCGTTGCCATGGCGGGAGCGACGCTCGAGGTCGAGGGCCGCGTGGTGCATGAGGACTGCTTTGACGAGGACGTTATCGAGGAGCTTGCGCGCCGTATGGCCGCGGCAGGGATTGAGGCCTTTTTCGAGACCAACGTGGCTACTTTTGCCCTGGAACCCGCGGGTGTTGAGCAGTCGTCTCTGATCGGCACTTCTGTGGTGCACAGCACCGAGGAAATGCGCGTCGACGGCCGTCTGCGCGTGGGCAAGGTGTGCATCGTCGCGAGCTACCTGGCTCGCGTAGCCAACGATGACGGCTTTATCGATCGCGAGTTTGAGCCGTGCAACACCGGTGGTCAGAATCGCGAGCTGAGCCCCAAGGGCATTGACAAGGGCGTGGGCGTGGCGCGAGCGCTGGAATACCTGGGTCGCACCGGCAACGCGCGCACCTTTGGCTTTGGCGATTCCGGCAACGATCTGGGTATGCTCGCCGCTGTCGAGACGGCCGTGGCCATGGGCAACGCCATGCCCGAGGTCAAGGCGCTCGCCGACTACGTGACTGATGATGTCGCACACGACGGCACCGTCACAGCGATGCAGCATTTCGGCCTCATCTAATGAATCCCGCGTTCTGACGTTTGCTCAAACTGCGACTCTTTGTTTTTGCATGCTCAATCGATTTATCAATCCAAACGCTGAGGTGTTTATACCGTTCGCCGAGAAGATAAAAAACCGCAGTTCACGCCTTGATAAACGTAGGTAAAGTGTTTAGCAGTTTATCGGCCGTATGCTAACGAAAGGAATCAGGCAGATGGCAATCAAGGTGTTCGCTGACGGTGCAAACCTCGAGGGCATGCTCGACATGTACGAGAACGGCAACGTTCAGGGTTTCACGACCAACCCGTCCCTTATGAAGAAGGGCGGCGTGACGGATTACCGCGCGTTTGCCAAGGAGGTCCTGGCCCATATCACCGATGTGTCCGTCTCGTTTGAGGTCTTTGCCGACGACGTCGAGACCATGGAGGTCGAGGCGCGCGAGATCGCTACCTGGGCCGAGAACGTCTACGTCAAGATTCCGTGCGTGACCACCGAGGGCGAGTCCACCGCCGAGCTGGTGCGCAAGCTTTCGGCCGACGGCATCAAGGTCAACGTCACCACCATCTTTACGCCTACGCAGGTCGATGAGATGGTCGAGGCCGTTGACGCCGAGACGCCGTCCATCATCTCGCTCTTTGCCGGCCGCATCGCCGACACCGGCGTCGACCCCATTCCGTTTATGACGGAGTCGGTCAAGAAGGCCGCCGCCAAGCCCAACTGTGAGGTCCTGTGGGCGTCCACGCGCGAGCTCATCAACATTTACCAGGCCGAGGCCTGCGGTTGCCAGATTATCACGGTACCCAACAGCATCCTGGCCAAGCGCAAGAACATCGGTCGCGACCCGTACGAGGTCTCGCTCGACACCGTCCGCGGCTTTGCCAAGGATATCGCCTCGCTCGGCTTTCATATTCTGCCGTAAGCAAGGGTACCCCCTGTAGCGACGTGCAAAATCGCGAGTATTCAGCAAGGTAAAGGTCTTTATCAGTTAACCGAAGCATGGAACGGCCCCCGTTTTGGCTCTGACGACGCTAAAACGGGGCTGTTTTTTTGCTTTTTCGTCTCTGTGGGGCGTTCGGAACGGCGGAATTTGCAGAATACTCGCGATTTTGCACGTCGCGAGAGGGGGGACCCTTGCTTTAAACAGTTTACTTTCCCTGCACCATGGTGAGGGAGATCTTCTTGCGGTCGCGATCGACCTTTTCGACCCACACCTTGACCGTGTCGCCGACGCGCACCACGTCGCTGGGGTGCTTGACAAAGCGGTTGGCCAGCTTGGAGATATGTACGAGGCCGTCCTGGTGCACTCCCACGTCGACGAAGGCGCCAAAGTCCACAACGTTGCGCACCGTGCCCTTGAGTTCCATGCCGGGCTCCAGGTCGTCGATGGAAAGCGCCGAGCGGCTAAAGACCACCTCGGGTGCGTCGTCGCGCGGGTCGCGACCGGGCTTCTTGAGCTCGTTGACGATGTCGATGAGCGTGAGGGTGCCGCAGTCTAGGTCGCTTGCCAGCGTCGAGATACTGCCCAGACGGCGCTCGATGTCGGGTACGCCGCCGCGGCTGAGCTCGCTGGCTTTAACGCCGGCGCGTTCCAAGACGGATGTGGCCACTTCGTAGCTCTCGGGGTGGACGCTTGTCGCGTCGAGCGGGTTCTTGCCGCCGCTAATGCGCAGGAAGCCCGCGGCGTTGAGATATGCCTTGGGGCCCAGCTTGGGGACCTTCTTGAGCTGGCGGCGATCGGTAAAGGCGCCGTTTTCCTCGCGGTAGGCCACGATGTTTTTGGCCACGCTCGGCGTGATGCCCGATACATATCCCAGCAGGCTTGCGCTCGCGGTGTTCACGTCGACGCCCACGCGGTTGACGACGTCTTCCACCACGTGGCCCAGAGTGCGCGAGAGCTCGGCCTGATCAAGGTCGTGTTGGTACTGGCCAACGCCGATGGACTGGGGCGGAATCTTGACGAGCTCTGCCAGCGGGTCTTGCAGGCGACGGCCCAGGCTCATGGCGCCACGCACGGTGACGTCCAGGTCGGGATATTCCTGGCTGGCGAGCTCGGAGGCGGAGTACACCGACGCGCCGGCTTCGTTAACGATGGTGTAGCGAAGGCTGGGCGCCTGCTCGGCGATGAACTCCGAGACGACTTCCTCGGTCTCGCGGCTGGCGGTGCCGTTGCCGATGACGATGGTGTTGACGCCGTCCTTCTTGACGAGGCGAGCGAGCTCGCGCTTGGTGCCGGCGACGTCATGGCGCGGCTTGGTGGGGTAGACCACGCCGTGGTCGAGCAGCTTGCCGGTCTCGTCCATGACGGCGACCTTGCAGCCGGTGCGGTAGCCTGGATCGAGCGCGAGCACGCGGGCGCCGCGCACGGGGCGCGCCGAGAGCAGGCCCTCGAGATTCTTGGCAAAGACGTTGATGGCCTCGGTCTGGGCGCGAACGGTGAGCTTGGCGCGGGCCTCGCGCTCCAGCGAGGGGGCCATGAGGCGCTTGTAACCGTCGGCGATGGCGGCGTCAAAGACGGGCGCGAAGACGCCCTGGCGTCGGGGCCAACGGCTGCCGAGGCGTGCCGTGGCGGCGGCGCCGTCGACGTTCACGCGCACGCGGAGCTTGCCCTCGCGCTCACCGCGGTCGATAGCCAGCACACGGTGGTTGGGGATGCGGCGCAGCGGCTCATCATAGCTGTAGTACGGCTCGTAGGGAGTCTTCTCGGCGGGGTCGGTCGCCTCGACGACGATATCGGCGGTGTTTTGCGTAAAGGCGCGCAGGTCGGCGACGTTCTCGGGGTCCTCGGCCACCGTCTCGGCCACGATGTCCGCCGCGCCGGCGAGCGCCTTTTCGGGCGTGTCGAAGCCGGCCTCCTCGTTGACGTATGCCGCGGCAGCGTCGAGTGCGCTGCCCTTGGCCGAGGCCTGCATGATGATCATGTTGGCAAGCGGCTTCAGGCCGGCCTCGCGGGCCTTCTGCGCGCGGGTCATGCGCTTTTTGCGGTAGGGCTTGTAGAGGTCCTCGACACGCTGGAGCTGCGTGGCCTCGCGAATCTGCTGCTCGAGTTCGGGCGTGAGTTTGCCCTGGGCGTCGATGAGCAGAATGACGTCCTCTTTGCGCTGCTCAAGATTGCGCAGGTAAGACAGGCGCTCGTCGAGTGCGCGCAGGGCGACGTCGTCCATGCCGCCCGTGGCTTCTTTGCGGTAGCGCGAGATAAAGGGGATGGTGTTGCCCTCGTCGATGAGCTTGACGGCTGCCTCGATGTTGGCGGCCTTAAGGTTGAGCTCGCGGGCGAGCTGGGCGATAAGATCCATGGGACTCCTTGCGTTTAAGGTGCGTTTGCAGCACAGGGCTACCAAGGATACCACCCGTCCCAAAAGGCTGTTTTGGAGCCGCGCCACGAAAACGACCCATCTACTACGTTTGAACCGCATGGGTCGACCGTGCCTGGTTTTACCGGAAATCGGCAAGCCGTCTACCTGCGGCTTTTATTTCGCAAAATTCGGCATGGTTGAGGGTAGTCGGTTAAACGTAGTAGATAGGCGCATTTCGTGGCGAACGAACCAAGTCGAGGTGCAAAATAGCCCCTGCCCCAGAAAAATCGTCGGCAAGGTAGCAAAATGCCCTGCGGGCAGGAGGCTGCTCGCAGGGCAAAGAAGAGGGGCTTGTTGGTGGCGGACCGAAGGGACTCGGCATGGGGTTTCTGCCGCGGTCGCTCTTAAGGCATTACAGCTCGACGAGCTGGCCGGTCTCGGCGGCCTCCTTGATAGCGTTAAGCAGCGTGAGCGTCTTAACGTTATCGGCGGGGGTCACGACGGGCTCGACCTCGCGGCGGACAACCTTCACAAAGTGCTTGAGCTGCATCTTGTGCGGCAGTGCCGGGTCGACGGCCGGAATCTCCATCTGCAGCGGCTTGTGCCAGTTAGAGGCGCCGTCGTAGGAGAACTGGTGCAGGCGGGGCAGCGACAGGGCGCCCAGGGTTCCGCCGATAAAGTAGGCGTCGGCGTCGAAGGGGCGGTACTGCGGATCCTCGCGAGCGGTTGCCTCCCAGTTCCAGGGGCTGGCGGTGGCGTCGGAGATGGTCATGCTCGCGAGCGCGCCGTCGGCAAAACGGACGTTGACCACGGCGGAGTCCTCGGTCTCAAAACCGCGGGCGGCGCTGGACTGCATACCCTGGACGGCAACGGGCTCGCCCAGCAGGTAGCGGAGCAGGTCGACGTCGTGCACCAGGTTGACCAGGATCGGGCCGGCGCCCTTCTTGCGGCGCCACTCGACATCGAAATACTCGTCGTTCTTATAGATCATGTAGTGGAAGCTCGACACGGTGAGCTTGCCCAGTTCGCCGGACTCGATGATCTCCTTGGCCTTGTTGACGAAGGGGTTGTGGCGACGGTGCTGACCCACGAGCACGGGCACGCCGGCGGTCTCGGCCTCGGCGGCGAAGGCCTGAGCATCCTCAAGGTCGTTGGAGATCGGCTTTTCGACCAGCGGCACGATGTTGCGCTTTACAGCCTCGCGAGCAACGCCCAGGTGCAGGTCGTTGGGGGTAGCGATAATGACGGCCTCGGGCTTGATCTCGTCCATCATCTGGGCGGGATCGGTGTAAAACGGCACGCCGGCGGCCTCGGCCGTGGCGCGGGCGCCCTCAAAGGCGTCGGCGATGGCGACGAGCTCGGCCTCGGGCTCCTCGGTGACAAAGCGGATGTGGTTGCGGCCCATGGCGCCGGCGCCGATAACGGCAATGCGGACGGGGTTGAGCTCAGACATTTCGACTCCTTAATACTGGTGACCGGTGGGATGCGACAAAGGGGCTGTCCCTTTGTCGCATCGGTAAAACTAGGCAGACTTCTTCTTGCTGTCGGAGACCATCATGTAGACGGTGAGCACGACGGCGATGGCGGCGATCACAATGGCGCCGTAGAAGGACTGCTGGTAGGCGGCGCTGCCGGCCTCGGCGTGATACAGCACGGCAGTGATGGGCTGGCTGATCCAGGTGGAAGCGGCATAACCCAAAAACATGATGCCGTAGTTGACGCCGATGTTGCTGGTACCGAAGGCGCCGCCGGTGAGCGGCGGGTAGATGACGAGCAGGGCGCCAAAGCTAAAGCCAAGCAGGGCGAGCGCCACAAAGAACATGGCCTGCGTAAAGCTCATCGACATGATGACGAGCGCGACGATGGTGACGACAAGGCTGATGAGCAGCGACTTATAGGCGCCGAGCTTGTCGATGATCTGGCCAAAGGACAGACGGCCGACCAGGTTGGCGCAGGTGTTGACGGAGACCACCACACCGCCGAGGGCGACGGCCGCGGCGCTCGTGGGGTCGGCGAAGAGCTGGACGGCGGCGATGGAGGCAACCTTGCCCACGAGCAGGGTGCCCGCGGTGGCGGCAAAGGCGAAGGTGACGATGAGAACCCAGAAGCGCGGGGTCTTGACCATCTCGCCCGGGGTGAGGTCGCCGAAGGTGCCGGCATGCGCGCCGCCCTTGGGGGCCTCGAAGCCCTCGGGCAGCCAGCCGGCCTCGGGGGCCTTCAGGAACAGGGCGGAGGCGGCGATCGTCACAAAGAAGATGACGCCGAGTGCCTTGAGGGCGCCAAAGATGCCCAGGCTTGGGATGAGCAACGAGGCGAGCACCGGGGACAGCACGGCGGGGCCGGCGGTCGAAGCGGCCAGGGTGATGCCGGAGGCAAGGCCCTTTTTGTCGATGAACCACTTTTGACCGGTGGTGAGTGCCGGGTTGTAGCCCAGGCCGTTGCCGATGGCGGCGACGAGCGAGAACCACAGGTAGAACTGCCACGGCTCGGTGACGGTGCCGGACATAAACCAGCCCAGGCCGTAGCACACAGCGGCGGCGATCACGACGTTGCGCGGGCCGATCTTATCGGAGATGCGGCCGGCGAAGATGCCCGTCACGGCCATGATGGTCTGAAAGACCGGGAAAGCCCAGGTAAGGGCGCTCGACCACTCGGGGTAGACGGCGAGCAGGTTCTTGCTCACGACGGAATACAGCGCGATGGAGCTGATAAAGAACATGGTGACGCACGCGGCGGAAAGCACGACGGCGCGACCCTTGTTGGAGTTGGTGGAAGCCATTGGACTCTTTCTAATCGATACGGGGGAGGAGCGGGCGTGTCCGCGGGACCTCCCTGTCAGGTTGGTTTACTGGTCAGTCGGCTTGGCGACGCCGGACTCATCGGACCAGAGCTCGACACCCTTGTTCTTAAGGTAGTTGTCGGCATAGGCGCGACGGCCGCCGGGCTTGGCGGTGAGGTCGCCCATCATGTTGGAGAAGCCGCCGTCGACCTTGATAGCGTCGCCGGTGGTAAAGTCCGAGCGCGTGGACGCCAGGAACATGACGGCGTTGGCAATATCGCTGACCTCGCCGATGCGGCGCGTGGCGATCAGGCGGCTGCGGCTCTTTTCGACCTCGGGATCGGCGTAGAAGTTGGCCGACATCGGGGTCTTAACGAAGCAGGGCTCGACGCAGTTGGAGCGGACGCCGTAGGGGCCCCACTCGGCGGCGAGCATCTTGGACATCATGTTGACGCCGGCCTTGGTGGAGCTGTACACGCCCGAGAACGTCTCGGGGGAGTGGCTGGCAACGGTCGAGATGTGCACCAGGCGACCCTGGCCGGCCTTGATCATCTCGCGACCAAAGCGCTGCGAGGTGATGAAGTAACCAGTGAGGTTGACGTTGAGCACCTGCTCCCAGTCGCTCAGCGGCAGGTCCTCCATGGCGGCGAAGCGCAGGATGCCGGCGGTGTTGACGAGGACGTCGACACGGCCGAAGTCGGCGATGGTGGCGTCGACGGCGGCCTGAACCTCGGCCTCGTCGGTGGCGTTCATCTTGTAGCCCTCGGCGTGGATGCCAAACTCGGCGGCGAGGTCGGCGGCTGCGGCCTTGACCTTCTCTTCGTCCAGGTCGAGCAGGACGACGTTGGCGCCGTTGCGGGCGAACTCGCGGCAAATCTCGACGCCCATACCGCCGAGTGCGCCGGTCACGGCGCAGACATCGCCCTCGAGCTTAAGCCAATTGCTCATAGGAACTTCCCTTCTTGTGCCTCCCGGTGAGTCGCTCCCATTAACCGACCCACGTGGTTTTCGCAGGTTATCGTATGCTTTGCATTTGCGCAGGTGAATTGCATATTTGTTAGAATGGCGTTAACCGTAGGTTTATAGCTCGCAAGACGATGTGTCCCTAATTTAGTGTGTGACCTGCCAAAACGACCCCCTTGGCAGTTCATTGCCATACGTCTGGAAACAGGAGATTGACGTGTACGATCGACGACTTGAGGCCATATCGGCCGCCGCGGAGCTGGGAAGCTTCTCGCGTGCGGCGGCAAAATTGCGCGTGTCGACCCCGGCGCTCGTCAAACAGGTGTCGGGATTCGAGGCCGAGTTCGGCATCACGTTGTTCGAGCGCTCGCATTCTGGTGTTAAGGTGACGCCGGCAGGTGCTCTGCTGGTGGACGATGCACGTTCGATCATGCGGCAGTCCGAGGACGCGCTGCGCCGTGCCCGACGCGCGGCAGGCGATGGCGGGGCCGTGCGCCTGGGCGTGTCGATGATGTGCCCGGGGCGCCAAACGCTGTCGATGTGGTCGGACATCCACGATCTGGAACCATCGCTGCGATTTGAGATCGTGCCGGTAAGCGACCTCTATGACGAGCGCGAATCCGTCATGCGCAGCTTGGGCCGCGAGGTGGATGTAGTGCAGTCGAGTTTTTCTACTCCACGCTGGGGCGACGCCTGCCAAAAGCTTCGCATCGTTAACGTGCCGTTTTATATCGACCTGCCGCGCACGAGCCCGCTGGCGCGCAAGACGCGCATCACAGTTGCCGACTTAGAGGGTATGCGCCTGCGCGTGCTCCGTCACGGCAACGACGCTATGGACAGTCTGCGTATCGATCTGTTGGCCGACGGCGGCGTAGACGTGATCGACGTGGACAGCTTTGACTTTGCGCTCTTTAACGAGGCAGAGGAAAAGGGCGACGCGGTGCTCACCTGCGGCGCATGGTCGGGGGTGCACCCGGCCTTTGTGGGCGTGCCGTTCCTGTGCGGGCGAGAGGTGCCGGTCTTTTTGCACTATCCGCTCGAGCCCACCCTCCAAGTACAAAAATTCGTCAACGCCATGGCCCAACTCCTCAAGTAGCCAAAAGAGTCCCGTCCCAAATTAGCTACCCTTTGCTACGGGTTTAGCGGTCCTCGCGTTGCGGCCCGGCTGCCTCGGCTGTCTTTACGCGGTTCTTATCGACGTACATGTTCTTGTCGGCCTGGGAAAAGAGCTCGCGCATCGTAGGCGGTTCATCAAAATCACTGGAAAGCGCATAGCCCACCGCATAGCTGATAGGCATGTCGGGGTGAGCCTCGGAATACTCGTTCACGTTCGCACGAACCCGAGCGAGACAGGACTCCACGGCAGCCCGATCGGCATCCCACAGCACCGCGATAAACTCATCGCCGCCGTCGCGGCCCACAAAGCACGTCTCGGACGCCACACTTCCCAGTTGCCGGGCAAAAGAACGGATGTATTCGTCGCCCTTCTCGTGGCCGAAGCTGTTATTGACCGTATGCAGATTGTTAAGGTCGAAGACGCACACCGCAACGGGCGCCTCCGCGGAGACAGGCTGCTCCTGCCCCAAGACCTCCTCGCACTTGTTCTTGTTGGGCAGTCCCGTGGCTTCGTCGAGATAGACTTTGCTCTGCAGTTCGCGATTGAGCGCGGCAGTTCGCACCGCGCGAACAAGTTCGACCGCAAAGGTCGCCACCAAGCCCATGATGTCGATGATCACCAGGCCCTCGAGATAGTTGAGTGCCGACGCCTTCTCCTGAGAGTAGTCCTCTGCGAGTCGCGTAGCATCGTCGCAAATGCCAAAGAACTCCTCGCTCATGGAGATGATGTCGGTGTTCTCATAGCCGACTTCGCGCACGCGGATGATCTCGGTGCAAAGCTCATCAAAATAATTTGCAAACTCGGTCATTTTTGCCTGATACTCATCGTCGTCGAGACGGACGAGGTTGAGGTCGTCACTTCCGTAACGCAAACCGTTGATGTATGAATCCACGGCTTTAAGCAGGTCATCTTGAGGCTGGCCCGCGTCCTCGAGCTTAACGATTCGCTGCGTGGTACCGCGCACCAGACCGGCGTAGTTGACCACACGCGCCGTGCCCTGGATATCGGAGACGAGCAGCATAACATTGATGAAGAAGAAGATGAGAACTGCCGTGAGCACCATCATGAGCAGGCGCACCGCCTGGCCGGCCTTCTTGGCGACAGAAGTATTCACAAGTTCACTCCCCTAAATGACAAAAGAACAGGTAGCACGCAGTGTGCTGAAATTCATGGGTGGTTAACTCTACCATATGGGCCAGCAGCCTCAAACTGCAGCAGACGCTCGTCCAAATTGGCGTGACGCTTGCCTTGTTGTTCTTGACCTGGCCGCGCTATCGGACATGCTTCTGGTCTTGGATCACCATGGGAAAGCTCATCCCGTTTTGTGCGTCTAGAGTGGGATGCGGTTTCCCAAAGGTGCCGTTAGGGGAAACCACATCCCGGTTTATGCCCTTGAAATGGGATGTCGTTTCCCGGAGGGGGCCCAGCGGGAAACGGCATCCCATTCTGGGCCCGAAAAGTGGGATACGGTTTCCGGCCGGCATGAAAAAAGCCTCCGCAGCTCGTGTGGCTGCGGAGGCTTTATTCGTTGCGGTGCATTGTGTTTGGGTCGTTGAGATGAGTCGATTTGCCCCGAAAGAGGAGGGCATTGATCTTAGGGTCATGCCCGACGAATGAGCGGCAAATCGGCCATCTCGGCGAGCCGAACTACTCCAGCTCAAACGCTCCGGTATAGAGCTGGTAGTAATACCCGCGCTTGGCAATCAGCTCGTCGTGGTTGCCGCGCTCGATGATGCGGCCGTGGTCCAGACAGATGATCGCGTCGGAGTTGCGCACGGTGGACAGGCGGTGCGCGATGACAAACGTCGTGCGGCCTTCCATGAGCTTGTCCATGCCGGCCTGCACGATAGCCTCGGTGCGGGTGTCGATGGAGCTCGTGGCCTCGTCCAGAATCATCGCCGGCGGATCGGCGACGGCGGCGCGTGCGATCGAAATCAGCTGGCGCTGGCCCTGCGACAGCTGTGCGCCGTTGCCGGTGAGCATGGTGTCGTAGCCGTCGGGCAGGCGGGTGATAAAGTCGTCCGCGCCCGCGAGCTTAGCCGCCTTGATGCACTCCTCGTCGGTGGCATCCAGATTGCCGTAGCGGATGTTATCCATCACGGTGCCGGTGAACAGGTTCACGTCCTGCAGCACCACGCCCAGCGAGCGGCGCAGATCTGCCTTGCGGATCTTGTTGACGTTGATGCCGTCGTAGCGGATCTTGCCGTCGGCGATGTCATAGAAGCGGTTAATGAGGTTGGTGATGGTCGTCTTGCCGGCACCGGTGGCGCCGACAAACGCGACCTTCTGGCCCGGCTTGGCAAACACAGACACGCCGTGCAGCACCTCGTGGTCGGGCGTGTAGCCAAAGTCGACGTTGTCCATGACCAGGTCGCCGCGCAGCGGCACGTACTCGATCTCGCCGGTTGCGCGGTGCGGATGTTTCCACGCCCACATGCCGGTGTGGTGGTCGGCCTCCTCGAGCTGCCAGGTGTCGGGGTTCACCTGAGCGTTGACGAGCGTCACATAGCCTTCGTCGGCTTCGGGCTCCTCGTCGATGAGCTCAAAGATACGGTCGGCGCCGGCGAGGCCCATGACCACGGCGTTGATCTGCTGCGAGATCTGGCCGATCTGTCCGCAGAACTGCTTGGTCATGTTGAGGAACGGCACCACGACGGCGATGGACAGCGCCATGCCCGAGATGCTCAGGTTGGGCACGCCCAGCGCCAGGAAAATGCCGCCTGCCAGTGCGACCAGCACGTAGAGCAGGTTTCCCAGGTTCATAAGGATGGGCATGAGGATGTTGGCGTACATGTTGGCCTTCTGCGAGACCTCGAAGAGCTTTTCGTTGCGCTCGTCAAAATCGGCCTCGGCGGCAGACTCGTGGCAGAATGCCTTGACGACCTTCTGACCGTTCATGACTTCCTCGATATGGCCCTCGACAACGCCGAGCTCGGTCTGCTGCGCAATAAAGAAGCGCGCGGAGTTGGAGCCGAGCAGCTTGGTCATAAAGGTCATAAAGGCGACGCCTGCCACAATGACCAGGCACATCCAAACGCTGTAGTACAGCATGATAAAGAACACCGTGACGATGACGATGGTCGTCATGAGCAGGTTGGGCAGCGACTGGCTGATCATCTGGCGCAGCGTGTCGATGTCGTTGGTGTAGTGGCTCATGATGTCGCCGCGCTGGTGCGTGTCGAAGTAGCGAATCGGCAGGTCCTGCATGCGGTTGAACATCTTCTCGCGAAGCTTCTCGAGCGAGCCCTGCGTGACGATGGCCATGGCGCGGTTCCAGAACAGCGAGGACAGGATGCCGACGCCGTAGATGCAGGCGAGGGTGGTCACGAGCTGTGCGATCTTGGGCTGTGCAGCTTCCCAATCGCCCGACTGCCACGATTCGCTAATAATCTGCAGGGCGCTCTGAAGGAAGGTCGCGCCGATGGAGTTGATGATGGCGCAGAGCACCACGCCGACGACGACGAGGGGCAAAAGCACGGGGTAGAAGCCAAAGAGCGTCTTGATGAGGCGCGACATGGTGCCGCCCTTGCGGTTGAGCGCGCGCTCGGCGGTCGTTGCCTTACTCATGTGCCTCGCCTCCTTCCTGGGTCTGAGCTTGTGCTGCAGATGCCTCGGTGTCGGCCTCGACGGCCCCTTCGCCCTCGGCAGACATCTTGTTCTGCGAGGTAAAGGTCTCGCGGTAGATCTCGCTCGTCTTGAGCAGCTCATCGTGGTTGCCGATCTGCGCGATGCGGCCGCCCTCCATGACGATGATGCGGTCTGCATCCTGCACGGAGCTAATGCGCTGGGCGATGATGAGCTTGGTCGTGTTGGGCAGATAGCTTGCCAGCCCTGCGCGAATCTTGGCGTCGGTCTTGGTGTCGACGGCGCTCGTGGAGTCGTCCAGGATCAAGATCTTGGGGCGACGCAGCAGGGCACGCGCAATGCACAGGCGCTGCTTCTGACCGCCGGAAACATTGGAGCCGCCCTGTTCGATCCAGGTGTCATAGCCCTTGGGGAAGCCGTCGACAAACTCGTCGGCGCAGGCCAGATGCGCGGCCTCGCGGACCTCTTCGTCGGTGGCGTTCGGGTCGCCCCAACGCAGGTTCTCGGCAATCGTGCCGCTAAACAGCACGTTTTTCTGCAGCACCATGGCCACCTGGTGGCGCAGGGCGTCCAAGTCGTAGTCGCGTACATCCACGCCGCCCACGCGCACGGTACCCTCGGTGGCGTCGTACAGGCGGGCGATGAGGTTTACGAGCGTGGACTTGGCCGAGCCGGTGCCGCCGATGATGCCGATGGTCTCGCCGCTCTTAATGTGCAGGTCGATATTGTCGAGCGCCTGGCGCTTCGCATGCGCGGAATACTTAAAGCTCACGTGGTCAAAGTCGATGGAGCCATCGGCGACCTCGAGCACGGGCTCGGCGGGATCGGCGATCGTGGGCTCGGCGGCCAGCACCTCGGTGATGCGGTGCGCCGATTCGTCGGCCATGGTCACCATGACAAAGATCATCGATAGCTGCATCAGGCTCATGAGGATTTGGAAGCCATAGGTAAAGATCGAGGAGAGCTGGCCCACGTCGAACAACGTGCCCTGGCTCGTGATGATGAGCTTGGAGCCCAGGTAGATGATGACGACGAACGCGCCGTTGACGCAGATGTTCATCATGGGGTTGTTAAAGGCCAGCAGCTTCTCGGCGCGGGTGAAGTCCATTTGGACGTCGCGTGCGGCGGTCGCGAACTTCTCCTTCTCAAAGTCTTCGCGCACATAGCTCTTGACCACGCGCATGCCGGTGACGTTTTCCTCGACGGACTCGTTAAGGGCGTCGTACTTGTGGAACACGCGCGAGAAGATGGGACGCACCTTAAAGATGATAAAGAACAGCCCAAAGCCCAGCAGCGGAATGATGACCAGGTAGACCATGGCGACGCTGCCGCCCATGATAAATGCCATGGTAAAGGCGAAGATCAATACCAGCGGCGCGCGCACGGCGATACGGATGATCATCATAAAGGCCTGCTGCACGTTGTTGATATCGGTGGTCAGGCGCGTGACGAGCGAGGAGCTCGAGAACTCATCGATGTTGGCAAAGCTGAACGTCTGGATCTTGTAGAACAGGTCGTGACGCAGGTTCTTAGCGAAGCCGCAACTCGCATGGCTGCAGGTGACGCCGGCAGCGGCGCCAAAAGCAAGCGACGTCAGCGCGATGAGCACCAAAAAGCCCGCGGTGGGAAGCATCTCGGCTACGGTGGTGCCATCTTTGATGGCGTCGATCAGGTTGGCGGTGATAAATGGAATCAGCATCTCGCAGAGCACCTCGCCAAGCACGAGCAACGGCGTGGCAACGGTGACTTTTATATAGTCGCGGATGCTGCCCATGAGGGTTTTAATCATCCAGTTCCTCCCAGGTTACACGGATTTTCTCGAGCATTTCGGCGAGCTGCTCGCGCTCGTCGTGGGTGAGGGCACCAAAGGCCTGCTCTCTAAAGCGAATGCGGGCTGCCTGGTCGATGCGGGCGTTTTCCCGGCCGGTTTCGGTCAGGCGAATGGTGAGCTGCCGTCGATCCTTGGGGTTACGGCTGCGCTCGATGAGGCCGTTGAGCTCGAGCTTGGACAGGATCTCGGAAAGCGACCCCGGCTTGAGGTCAAAGTGCATGCCGAGTTCTTGCTGCGACATCTCGCCGCCGGGTTGCTTGGCCAGCAGGCAGATGATGGGCGCCTTGCCGGACACGCCTCCGCCATGAAAATGCATGTAATGGCCGCAAAAGCCCAGGCCATTGAGGATGCGTTTGGCAAGCTTGTCTTCTGAGCTAACCGCTTCGGGTGCATCCGCCGGCTGTGACGGGTCGCCGCCGGGCTCGTGCGAACAAAGGTTAAGAGGTTCATCGCACATGAATTAGTTTTGCTCCTTTCTTTAGTTAGGTAGTGGAATTGTTTTGTGCCTAACCAATCTAGGAGCATGAGAAATGAATGTCAAGGTACCAAACTAGTGGTTACGCGGTTTTACCAAACCGCGTAGCTGCTCGACGCTGCAA
>NZ_QRUF01000014.1:62904-63363 GCF_003458415.1 Collinsella sp. AF25-2LB | reverse complement strand
CTCGCCGACCCCGAGCTCGCCATCGAGTGGCCGATCCCGCTCGATGAGGCCACCGTCTCCGAGGCCGACCTCAACCACCCGTACCTCAGGGACGTCGTCCCGATGGCGCCGAAGCGCACCCTCGTCACAGGCTGCAACGGCCAGCTGGGCCATGCGGTCCGCAGACTCGCCGAGGAGCGCGGCGTCGCCAAGGACTTCGACTTCTGCGACATCGACACCTTCGATATGTCAGACCCGGACGCCTACACACAGTACGACTGGTCGCTCTACGGCACCGTGATCAACTGCGGCGCCTACACCGCCGTGGATAGGGCGGAGACCGCCGAGGGCCGCGCGACCGCCTGGAAGGCCAACGCGACCGGCCCGGCCCTTCTCGCCCGCACATGCTCTGATCACGGGATCACCCTCGTCCACGTGTCCAGCGACTACGTCTTCGACGGCACCGCCGAGGTGCATGAC
>NZ_QRUF01000014.1:0-62894 GCF_003458415.1 Collinsella sp. AF25-2LB | reverse complement strand
CGGCCAGCTGGGCCATGCGGTCCGCAGACTCGCCGAGGAGCGCGGCGTCGCCAAGGACTTCGACTTCTGCGACATCGACACCTTCGATATGTCAGACCCGGACGCCTACACACAGTACGACTGGTCGCTCTACGGCACCGTGATCAACTGCGGCGCCTACACCGCCGTGGATAGGGCGGAGACCGCCGAGGGCCGCGCGACCGCCTGGAAGGCCAACGCGACCGGCCCGGCCCTTCTCGCCCGCACATGCTCTGATCACGGGATCACCCTCGTCCACGTGTCCAGCGACTACGTCTTCGACGGCACCGCCGAGGTGCATGACGAGGACGAGCCCCTCAGCCCGCTGTCCGTCTACGGCCAGACCAAGGCCGCCGGCGACATCGCCGTGGCCGGGTGCCCGCGCCACTACATCATGCGCTCCAGCTGGGTCATCGGCGAGGGCCGCAACTTCGTCAAGACGATGAAGGGCCTGTCCGACCGCGTCGCCGACCTCGAGGACGGGCTCGAGCAGGTCACGGTCGTTGACGACCAGCTGGGCCGCCTGACCTTCACGCGCGACATGGCCGAGGCCATCTTCCACGTGCTGGGGACGCACGCCCCCTACGGCACCTACGACTGCACCGGATCCGGCGCGGTGAAGTCCTGGGCGGACATCGCCCGCGCCGTCTTCGAGGCCGCCAACGGCAACGGGGACAGGGTCGTGCCGGTATCGACCGCCGACTACTACGCGAGCGCCGAGGGCCCCGTCGCCCCGCGCCCGGTCCACTCCGCGCTCGACCTGTCCAAGCTCGAGGCTGCCGGCTTCCACATGCCCGACTGGGAGGAAGAGCTGGGGGAGTACATCAAGACGCTCTAGCCGCTATTAACTTTTCGAGAGTAAAAGCCGCCGTTCTTTAACGGCGGCTTTTCTTGTTGGTGGCTATCTGCGCAGTGGTGCCAATAGTATTTTGCGGAAGATCTACCTCTCGCTTGGCATGGAAGTAGGGTGGCCGGGCTGGTCGTCGTAGGCGTATTTGCTGTACACGTTGACCTCCCACTGCTTTTTTTCGACCTTTGCTACAGAATCTAGGATGAAGCCGGTCGCAAGGCTCAGGCCGCACAGGAACATAAACGAGGCGGCGAGCATAGCGGTGGGGAAGCGCGGGACGAGGCCGGTCTGGAAATATTCGACAACGATGGGCATGCCCAGGGCGAGGCCGAATACCGCGAACAGAAGCGCAACGAGGCTGAAGAACTTCAGCGGGCGGTAGTCCTTGAACAGCGTGCCAATCATCGCAACGACTTTAATGCCGTCGCTTACGGTATTGAGCTTGGACTCGGAACCTTCCGGACGGTCGCGGTACTCGATGGGCACATCCTTGATGCGCCAGCGGTGGTCGACGGCGTGGATCGAGAGCTCGGTTTCGATCTGGAAGCCCTCGGAAAGCACAGGGAAGGTTTTAACGAACGGGCGGCTCATGGCACGGTAGCCGGTCATGACATCATCGAAGCTGTAGCCATAGATCCACTTGATCATGGCACGGACCAGATTGTTGCCAAAGCCGTGGAAGGCACGCTTGTTCTCCTCGGCGTAGGTGCCGTTGGAAAGGCGATCGCCTACGGTCATGTCGGCCGTGCCGTTAAGGATGGGCTCGCAGAGGGCCTTGGCCGCCTCGGCGGGGTAGGTGTCGTCTCCGTCGACCATCAGGTAGCAATCGGCGTCGATATCGCGAAACATCTGGCGGCACACGTTGCCCTTTCCCTGACGGGGCTCAAAGCGGACTGTGGCGCCGTGCTCGGTGGCAATGCGTGAGGTATCGTCCGACGAGTTGTTGTCATAGACATAGACCGTCGCCTGCGGAAGCTCGCGGTGAAAGTCATCGATGACTTTGCCGATCGTGAGCGCTTCGTTGTAGCAAGGGATGATGACGGCGATGGATTCAGAATTCACTTAATGCTCCTTATACATTCAATCCTAGAAAGTATAGCCGTTTGGGCCTGGCATCCTAAGATGTGGGTTAGTTCTCCAGTTTTGTTGCGCGAATCGTTTGCATGGCCGTCGGGTCTATACTGTTCGTTTGTCAACGATTACGAGTAAAGGAGTTGCATCCGTGTCGGATCAGACAAAGCAACAAGAAACTCGCAGTCTGCCTGCGACGTTTGCTAAGAACGAATTTGAGAAGGACGCGTTTATCCTTCGTCAGCTGGTTACCAAGGATTTTAAGATCAAGTATCGCCGTAGCGTTCTGGGCGTCGCATGGTCGGTGCTCAACCCGCTGCTGATGATGATCGTCATGGCCATCGTGTTCTCGACGATTTTTGGCCAGGGCCGCAATGGCTCAATGACGCCCGAGATGTACCCGCTGTACTTGATCGTGGGTAACATTACCTTTGCCGTCATGTCTGAGTCTACTAACCAGGCCCTGACGTCGATCGTGGGCGCTGCCCCTCTGCTCAAGAAGGTTAAGGTGCACCGCTGGGTTTTCCCGGTGCAGAAGGTGCTCTTCTCGCTGGTCAACTTTGCCTTCTCGCTGGTCGCCGTCGCCATCGTCATGCTGTGGTTCCGCGTTATGCCTTCTTGGCACCTTATTCTGCTGCCGGTTTGCCTGCTGCTGCTTATGTGCTTCTGCATGGGCCTGGGCATGATGCTCTCTGCCCTTACGGTCTTCTTCCGCGACGTTATGCATCTGTGGAGCGTCGTCATTACGGCGTGGACTTACATTACGCCCATCTTCTGGACGACTGACTATATTGCGCAAATGCCGCATCTCGTGCGTATCTTGATGTATGCGAACCCCATGTTCAACTACCTGCAGTTTATGCGCGATATCTTCCTGTTCCAGACTACGCCCTCGCTTATGACGTTTGGTATGTGCGTTGCCTGGGCGGTTCTTGCGCTTATTATTGGCTATACCGTGTTCCATAAGTCCGAGCGCAAGTTCATCCTCTACATCTAAGGAGTGCTGTGATGACTGAATCTGTTGTTGATTACAGCGAGCAGCCTCTGGCTGTCGAGGTCGACGACGTCACCATGATCTTTAACATGGCGTCCGAGTCGCTGACCAACCTCAAGGAGTACTTCATTAAGCTTGCCAAGCACGAGCTGTTCTTTGAGGAGTTTAGGGCGCTTAAGCACATCTCGTTTGATATTCATCGCGGCGAGGTTGTGGGTCTGGTCGGCACCAATGGCTCCGGCAAGTCTACGATGCTCAAGATTATCGCTGGCGTTCTTGAGCCTAGCGAGGGCAGCGTTAAGGTGCACGGTAACATCGCGCCGCTGATTGAGCTTGGCGCCGGCTTTGACCCCGAGCTGACCGCCCGCGAGAACATCTATCTGAACGGCGCCCTGCTCGGCTATACCAAGGAGTTCATCGATGCCAACTTTGACGGCATTATCGAATTCGCTGAGCTGCAGAACTTTGTCGATATGCCGCTTAAGAACTTCTCCTCGGGCATGGTGGCGCGTATCGCCTTTGCAATCGCGACGATTACCGAGCCCGATATTCTGATCGTTGACGAGACGTTGTCCGTCGGTGATGTGTTCTTCCAGCAGAAGTGCGAGGACCGTATCCAGCACTTTATCCAGAGCGGCGACGTGACGGTTCTGTTCGTTTCGCACTCTATGGAGCAGGTTGAGCGCATCTGCCAGCGTGCCGTTTGGATTGAGAAGGGTGACCTTCGCATGGACGGCCCGGTCGATGAGGTCTGCAAGGCGTACCGCGAGCAGTTCAACTAGGTTATAATTACTTGCGCCTGACAGGCTTGCGCTTGCTTGGGCGTGCGGTTATTTGCTCCATTAGCTCAGTTGGATAGAGCAGGGGACTTCTAATCCCAAGGTCGACGGTTCGAATCCGCCATGGAGCACCATCGTTTATTAAGCCCAGACCGCTTGGTGGTCTGGGCTTTTTCACATGCCGGTGTTCTTTATTCTTGCCGGGTATACGTTTAGACCGAAGCCGTGGCGTGAGCTGCTGTTGTGCTGCTGATGTGGATTGGTTATACGGCGCGCCTAAGGGGGCTGGAGCCGAGCGTGAGCGAGCCTCTGCTGTTTATTGGAGCCGGTGTTGCTTGGCTTGTCCTTGCCGCGCTGAGTGGGGTGAGCTTTCGAGCCGCCGCGTGGATGGGTTTTTGGTTGCGACAGTTGCCGCTCTTGCCGGTAGCTACTGCGTGTGCTGGGTTTCGATGGCGTTGGAGAAGTTGAAAGACGTGCCGGTTTTGGGGTCCTTTGAGCGAGCGCTCGTGTTCTGCGGACAGGCCAGTCTTGCCATCTTTGCAATCCACGCGGTCGATTGGTTTATTCCTTGGCAGACCATGCCTCTGCTTATGACGCTGCCAGCATCGTGGCTCTTTGCGTCGATTGTGCGCCGCAGGTGCGACATAGGGTTGGTGTACGTGATCAAGAAGGCGTAACAAAAACGGGGAGGACCAACTTGGCCCTCCCCACTATATCTAGTCTGTCTAGTCTGCCTTCAGGCACTCGGGCAAGACGTTTGCAACTGCATTCATCGCCTGCGGCCTCAGGTACTGCTCATTGAGCTTTGCCTTTCTGTAGGCGTAGCGAGTGTCTGCCGAGTACTTGATCAATACGTCGGTGAAGAATCGTTCCCAGCTTAGGTAGTCGCGGCTTTCGATATAGCTCGAAGGATCCTTGAGGATTTTTGGAATGTCGTTACTGGGAATGAGGCCAGATTGCAGAAGTGTCCACTCGAATGATTCCGGGAGGAACAAGCGAACGTTCTTGTAAACGCGCTGTCCGAGCACCTTTTCGATGTAGGGACCAAACGCTGCGCCGTCTCCAATGGCAAGAACGTTTTGCTCGGGGCATTCGTGAATTGTCCGCTTTAGATTTGCTACGCCGGTGGCGGTATAGCAGGGGATTCCGAGCCGGTTGCAAAGAGCGTCGTAGAATTGATAGCCAGATTTGCTATCCTCGACAACTACGGCGTCGGGTACCTCGAATCCAACATTTAGATCCTGATACAGCATGCTTGCCGTGTGGTCATATAGCGGCTTGGTCACCGAGTAGAAGCGCCTGTCGCTCTTGCGGCCATTGATTGTTTTACTCGTCGTGTTGACTAACTTCAGGATCTCATCAACGCTGTAGGGGAGCTCGTTGGCATCGCGACGAGATATCAGAACAAAATAGTTGGACGAGCCGTTTACGGTTTTGGCGAAGTCCTTTGAGTAGATAAACTCGTTGCCCTCATCTAGAAAGACGATTGAATCTTCGATGATCGAAAGCTCGCGCTCCCAGCGTCTGCCGGAAAGCGTTTCGCAAGGCACGTCGCAGCTGAGTGCAACGCCGCTTTCCGGTCCTCGGTCGTTGTAGTCGCGAATCATCGAGATGAGCGTCGTTTTGCCCGTGCCGCTGTTGCCGCGGATGAAGGAAATATTGCGTTTAAAGGTGAGCGTGTATTTGACTTTTGCGCGCTCCACGACAACGGTGTGTGATCCTTTCATTACTCATCAACATCCAGAAAATCATTGGTGGCACCGACGAACTCCTGCATGTTCCTGACGATGCGGCCGTCGTTATTGATGCGAATCTCAAAACGCTTCCAGGGAAATTTCATGATGTGGTAAAGGGTCACCAGCACATCCTGCTCTTTGCCAATTTTGAGCAGCCAGCGGGCGCAGTTATCTCCGCAAGTGGATGCATTGAACACCATGTTTGGTAGATTGCGCACCAGCAGCAGCGTCTTAACGCCGCCGGACAGTTCGAGTGGGGTGATCGAGCCCAGCTGCTTGCTTACGATGTTGTGGGGGCCGATGAGCTCTGATCCGTCCACGCTTTTAATGATCTGTGCGGCCATAGGGTCTTCGAACCATGAGTCCAAGTATGAGTTCCTAAAGTAGGTCTCGGTATCGTAGATGGAACCGGGGTAATCTCCCAGATGGATGCTTAGCATGCGAGTCTCCAGACGTTGTGTGGCTGCAACGATTATATGCCAGTAATAAAGTGCCGCCAGTAGCGAGGTTGCTGCTGGCGGCACTGGCATTATTAGCGTGTGAATCGCGTTGATGGATTTGCTCGCGAGGCTACTTTTCGAGGCGTTCCCTCAGCAGCTCCAGCGCGTGGGCGTAGCCTTGCAGGCCCTCTCCGGTGATGGTGGCGAAGCAGGCTAGGCGTGCGTAGCTCACCTGGCGGAAGTCCTCGCGGGTCTCGACAGCGCTGATGTGTACCTCGACGGCAGGGATAGCGACGGCCTTGAGGGCATCGAGGATCGCTACGCTCGTGTGCGTGTAGGCCGCCGGATTGATGACGATGCCGTCGACCTTGCCGTAGGCCTCCTGGATCTTATCGACGATGCTGCCCTCGTGGTTGGACTGGAAGACTTCGACCTCGTCAAAACCCTGCGCGGCGCCTGCCTCCTGGCAGATCTGGACCAGGCGGTCGTAGTTGTCGCTGCCATAGATGCCCGGCTCGCGAATTCCGAGCATATTAAGGTTGGGGCCGTTGATGACGAGTGCTTTCATGGCTGCTTCCTTTGCGGTTGGAAATCCATCACAAAGGTGCCTGTCCCCTTTGTGATGGATTTGGTTAGAGAGTGGGTGGGAGGGTGTCGAGAAGGGCTTGCGCGGTGTTGGCGGCGCAGTCGCGTGAGTCGATGATGTAGTCGGCCCAGGCGCGGTAGCGCGGCATACGCTGTTCGGCCAGCTTGGCGATGCCGTCGCGCGCGGTGATGGGGCGGCCCTTGTGGGCGAGTTCGTCGAGCTTGCGGTTGAGCATCACGATCTGGCTGTTTTGGTGCAGCAGCGGATAGTTTTCGTCGCGTGTGACCACGCCGCCGCCGGTGGAGAGCACCAGGCCGCTGCGCTTGGAGATGTCGGACAGTTCCGCCGTCTCCTGCTCGCGGAAGGCGGCCTCGCCGCGCTTGACGATAAAGTCGGCGCAGGGCATGCCGAGGCGTTCCTCGAGGGCGCGGTCCAGGTCGATGTGCTCGCGACCCGTGAGCAGGGCAATCTGCTCACCCACGCGGGTCTTGCCCGAGCCCGGCATGCCGATCAGCGCGATGTTCTGTTCGCGGCGTGACAAGCGCTCCGTTACATCCAGGATGCGCTCGCGCAGGGTGACCTGGCCGGTATAGCGCTCAACGGCCTGCGCCGCCTGTGCCACAAGCATGAGCAGGCCGCCGATGCAAGGGATACCGTGGCGCTCGGCCTCGAGCATCAGGCCCGTGCGGGCGGGGTTGTAGACAATGTCGATAACGCCTTCGAGCGCATCGAGCCCTTCGAGCGTGCAAGGTGCGTCGGGGCAATGGGGGAACATGCCGGCGGGCGTGCAGTTGACGAGTAGGGCGGCGTCGGACTGCTGCGCGATGTTGCCGTAGTTGACCTCGCTTGTGCGGCCCACGGGCACCACGGTGGCGCCCAGGTCGCCGAGCACCATGCTTGCCGTGGTGCCGGCACCACCGGTGGCTCCGAGCACGAGGGCCTTCTTGCCGGCAACCTCAACCCCCAGCTCCTCGACCAGACACTGGAAACCAAAGTAATCGGTGTTGTCACCGCGCAGGCGGCCATCGGGCAGGCGTGTGATAGTGTTAACGTTGCCCATGCGCTCGGCCAGCGGGCTCAGCTCGTCCAGGTATTCTATGACGGCACGTTTGTAGGGGATGGTCACGTTGGTGCCCTCCCACTCGTCGCCTGTCATAAAAGCCGCGAGGTCCTCGGGCTCGCGCTCAAATCGCACGTACTCGAGCCCAGCGAGCTCCTTGTAGATGGTCGGGGTGTAGCTGTGGCCCAGCACGCGACCCAGTACGCCGTAGGGGCGGGTTGCGGCGGTATCGGTCATCTAGAGCACCTCCGTGTAGCTGCCAAAGTAGGTGAAGCTCTCACACACGTCGTCGATCGAATCGAGCAGGTCGTCGAGGGCCTTGCTGCCAAAGGGGCAGTCCAGATCAAAGTAGAACATAAACTCAAAGTCGCGACCGGGGATGGGACGGCTTTCGAGCTTGATGAGGTTGATGTTGAGCGCATAGAAGCGCTCGAGTACGCGATAAAGGGCGCCCGGTTCGTTGGCCGTGGTGATCATGAGCGAGGTACGGTTGGCACCGGGATAGACGCGTGGCTCGCGGCTGATGACGACAAAGCGCGTGTAGTTGTTGTCGGAGTCTTGAATGTTGGACTCCAGCACCTCCAGGCCATAGAGTGTCGCGCAGCTGCGCGATGCGATGGCGGCAACATCGGTGCGCCCGGAGCTGGCGACCATCTCGGCCGACATGGCGGTGTTGGGGTACTTGGTGGCGTGCAGGTCGTGGGACTCGATAAAGCTCGCACACTGGGCAATGGCTTGGCCGTGGCTGTAGACCTCGCGCACGTCGGCGAGCTTGGTGCCGGGCTTGACGAGCAAGTTGTGGTCGATCTTGAGGCGCAGCGAGCGCACGATATGGAAGTCGAACTGTGCGAGCAGGTCGTAGACGGCGTTTACCGAGCCGGCGGTTGAGTTTTCGATGGGCAGTACGCCAAACTCGCAAAAGCCGTCGCGCACGGCGCGCATGACGCCCTCGAAGGTCTCGAAAAACGCGATGTCGGGCACGTCGAAGAGTTTGCACGCGGCGATCTGGCTGTAGGCGCCTTCGACGCCTTGGCAGGCGACAGTGGCCGTCTGGGGGAAGGGCGTGTCACAGGCTGCGGCCGTGGCATGGGCCTTTTGCGAGACCGTGATGCCCCTGAGCTCGTTGATGTAGCGCTGCTGCTCGGCCTTGCTCATGCTCATGAGGAGACGGAACAGGGTGATAGTTTGCGCCTCGTAGCGCTCGGGCGCGCGGCTGGCGAGGTTGTTGAGCTTGGAGCGCTCACGGGCGGGGTCGAAGACGGCCTTGCCCATCTCGATTTTTGATTTGGCGACCTCGGTGGCAATGTCCATGCGCTCGACAAAGCTGTTGAGGAGCGTGGTGTCGATGCCATCGATGGCTTGGCGAATATCGGCAAGGTCCATGGAGGCCCCTTTCGCGTAATGGCAGAGTTGACGGGCAACTCAGGTGAGTCGGGTTAGAGCTGGCCTGCGTCCTCGAGGAGGGCGTCCCAGATGGCGAGGGCGGCGGCTGCTTCGGCTACGGGGACGGCGCGCGGGACGATGCAGGGATCGTGGCGGCCGTGGACCGAGAGCTCGGCATTTTCCATGGCGTCCATGTCCACGGTCTGTTGCTCGCGGCCAATTGAGGGCGTCGGCTTTACGGCCATGCGCCACATGACGGGCGCGCCGGTCGAAATACCGCCCAGGATGCCGCCGGCGTTATTGGACTCGACCTCGATTTCGCCGGTCTCGGCATCGATGCGATATGGATCGTTGTTCTCGCTGCCGCGCATGGCGGCCACGGCAAAGCCCATGCCAAACTCCACGCCCTTTACGGCGGGAATGCCAAACGCGATTTGCGCGATGCGGTTCTCGATGCCGTCGAACATGGGGTCGCCTATGCCCGTGGGAAGCCCGTAAATGCCGCACTCCACGATGCCGCCGATGCTGTCGAGCTCGTCGCGCGCGGCCAGAATCTCCTCGCGCATGCGGCCGGCTGCGGCGGCGTCAATGCACGGCAGATCGTTCGTAAGGATCGCCTTGCGGTCGGCCTCGCGATAGACCATATCGTCCATCGGCAGGTCGGAGATGCCGCCGATCTGCGCGACGTGGGCCATGACCTGAATGCCGCGGGCCTCGAGTGCCTGCAGCGCAATGCCGCCGGCGATGCATAAGGGTGCCGTTAGGCGGCCGGAGAAATGCCCGCCACCAGCGACATCGTGCATGTTGTGATACTTCACGCGCGCAGGGAAGTCCGCATGTCCGGGGCGGGGCTTGCGGCGCAGCTCGGAGTAATCCTTGGAGCGCGTGTTGGTGTTCTCGATAATCGCGGCGATGGGCGCGCCGGTGGTATGTCCATCGACAACACCGGCGATGATGTGGGCGGCGTCGGCCTCGCGGCGTTTGGTCGCGGTCTCGTCGCGACCGGGGGCGCGACGGTCGAGGAAGGCCTGCAGCTTCTCCTGGTCCACGGCGATGCCCGCCGGGATGCCGTCGAGTGAGCAGCCGATAGCGGGGGAGTGCGATTGGCCGAAGATGCTTAAGTGCAAGACGTTGCCAAAGGTCGAGGACATGCTATTCCTCCTCGAGTGTGACCTTGCCGCCCAGCAGGCGGTAGTGGTCGAAGAAATCGGGATAGGACTTGTTGACGGCCTCGGCGCCGTGGATCACGACCTCGCCGGTGGCACGGCTTGCGGCGATGGCGGCCATCATGGCGATGCGATGGTCGTTGTGCGAATCGACCTCGCCGCCGGTAAAGGCATCGACACCCTTGATGATGAGGTCGTCGCCGGCAATGCGCACCTGCGCGCCCAGCGCGGTGAGCTCGCGGGTGGTTGTGGCCAGGCGGTCGGATTCCTTGATACGCAGGCGGGCGCAATCGCGGATAAAGGTGCGGCCCTGTGCCAGCGAGGCCACGGCCGAGATAACGGGCACCAGGTCGGGAATGTCGTGGGCACTCATCTCAAAGCCGGCGAGCTTGTCGGACTGCACGGTGGCGGCGTTGGTGGAGCGCACGATGCGGGCACCAAAGCGCGAAAGCGCCGCAAGCACGTTGCGGTCGCCCTGCGCAGAGCTCAGCGACACGCCCTCGACGGTGATGGGGTCGGTGCCGATGGCGCCGGCACACAGCCAAAAGGCAGCGTTGGACCAGTCACCCTCGACGGCCACGTTGCCGGGCGTGCGGTACGAGCCGCTGCTCACGCGGAAGTTCGTGACCTCGGGCTGGCCGTCCTTGGCCGGAATACGTTCGACGTTGACCTCGACGCCAAAGGCCTTCATGGCCTGGATGGTCAGGTTGATATAGGGGCGGCTCTCGATGAGGCCGGTCACCTGCACACAGGAGGGCTGGGCCAGTAGCGGGGCCGCCAGCAGCAGGCCGGAGATATACTGCGAGCTCACGTTGCCCGGAAGCACAAAGGTGCCCGGGCGCATGCGGCCGCTCGTCTTGAGCGGAAAACCGCCCAGACCCTGTAGGTCGCATCCGGCGGCGATGATCTCGTCCGAGAGCGGGGACAGCGGGCGGGCGCCCAAGCGTCCCTGACCCACAAAAGTTGCTTCTGCGCCCAGCGCGCAGGCGACGGGCAACATAAAGCGGAGCGTGGAGCCGCTTTCGCCGCAGTCGAGCGTGCCGCCCGCAAGTGCCTTGAGCAGGCCAAACTCAACACTCTTCATGGTGGGGTGGACCTGGAAGCCGTCCTCGACGGTCTCGATGCGAGCGCCCAGGGCCGTAAGGCAACGCACCGTAGCCTCGATGTCGGCGCAGGTGGTGTTGCAGGTAACGTGCGTCTCGCCGTTGGCAAGCGCAGCGCAGATGATGAGGCGATGCGCCATCGACTTGGACGCGATGGCGGGAACGGTGCCCTTGAGCGGGGACGGGGTGATGCGGGCTAGCATGCGGATGCGTCTCCCTTCTGGCCGAGGCCCTCGGCAATGAGTTCGTGGAAAGTGGAAAGCGGCGTGCGGTCGATGCTGCAGCGGCCAATGCCGTGCGGAATTACCAGGTCGATGGTGTCGCCCACGCGTTTTTTGTCGTGCAGCGCCTCGGCAAAGACGGCGTCGGCATCTAGGTCGCAGCGGGTCTTGAGGCCATGGCGGGCGCAGAGCTCCTCAATACGACCGGGCAGTGCAGCATCGCAAACGCCGTGCAGGGCCGCGGCGCGCGTGATGATGCCCATGCCGATCGACACGCAGTTGCCGTGTCCGAGCTCAAAGTGCTCGCAGGCCTCGACGGCGTGTCCGGCGCTGTGTCCAAAGTTGAGCAGCTTGCGCTGGTTTGTTTCGCGCTCGTCGGCGACGACCACGGCGCGCTTGATGTCGATATTGCGGGCGATGATGAGCGCTACGCGGGCTACATCGCGGTTGAGCAGCTCCAGCGTGAGCGGGGTCTTCTCCAGCTCGGCGAAAAGCTCTGGGTCGGCGATCACGGCGTGCTTGACGACCTCGCCGCAGCCGTCGGCGAACTGCTCGGGCGTAAGGGTGGCCAGGCACCCCACGTCGGCGATAACCACATTCGGCTGCCAAAAGGCGCCGGCCAGGTTCTTGCCGGCAGCCAGGTCGATGGCGGTCTTGCCGCCCACCGACGAATCCACCATGGCGAGCAGACTCGTGGGGATCTGCACAAACTTGCAGCCACGCATGTAGGTGGCGGCCACAAAGCCCGCCACGTCGCCCACGACGCCGCCGCCGAGTGCCACGATCACGTCGGAGCGCGAAAGCTCGTGCTCGGCCACAAACTCCAAAATGGCAACGTAGGTCTCGGCGCGCTTGTGTGCCTCACCGGCCTCGAAGGTGCAGATACTCACTTCGTAGCCTGATGCCTCCAGGCTCTGCTTAACGGGCATCTGGTAGAGCGGGCCTACGTTGGTGTCCGTCACGATGACGGCCTTGGTGCCGCCGGCAGTGGCGCGCACGAGCGGTCCCGCCTGCTCCAGCAAAAACGTGCCAACATGCACCTGGTAGGGGCGTGCGGTGTCGATATCGATGGTAATCGCCATAAGCTATGGTCCTTTCGACCTGGCGTGATAGGTGGTCTAGTGGGAGGCCTCGTCGTCGAGTGCGCGCTTAATGCGGTCGCCCTCGGCAAGGAGATTCTCCAGATAGCGCTGGTCGCGGTCCTTGAGCGCACGGCTGTAGGCGCCGAGCGAGTCGATCAGGTGGTCGATCTCGAAGGCAAGCGCGTCGGCGTCGTCGATCATGAGCTCGGACCACATTTGCGGGTTGAGGTGCGCCACGCGGGTGAGATCGCGGTAGCTACCGGCCGAAAAGCCGTGGTGGACCTGGGCGGTCGGGCTCTTTACGTAGGCGTTGGACACCACGTGCGCAAGCTGGCTCGTGAAGGCGATGACGCGGTCGTGCTCGGCGGCGCTGGTCACGCTGAACTTGCCAAAGCCCAAGGGGCGCACCATCTCGCGCACCTGCCCCAAGAGCTCCAGTTTGAGCGCATCGTCCACCGCGGGTGGCACGAGCACGAGCGGGGCGCCCTGGAACAGGTCGGCGCGGGAGTGCGCGTAGCCCGAGAACTGGGTGCCTGCCATGGGGTGCGCACCCACAAAGTAAAAGCCGTGCTCGCGGGCAAGCTCAAAGGCGCGCTCGCACACGATGCCCTTGACGCCCACCGTGTCGATCACCACGGGGCCCATGATGGCCTCGGTGTCGGTGGCGTCGGCGAGTGCCCGGGCATGCGCCTCGAGCCACTCGATGCAGGCCTCGGGGTAGCAGGCAAGGACGATGATGTCGCATTCGCCGAGTGTCTCGTCGTTGAGCTCTCCGGCGACAGTGCCCATGCTGGCGGCCGTCATGACATCATCATCGGGGTCCCAGGCCAGCACGCGAACGCCCGCCTGCGCATAGCCGCGGGCAAAGCTGCCGCCGATGAGGCCCAGGCCAACGATGCCCGCGCATTTGGGACCGCCCTGGTTAACGCGCGCGTTTCTCACCGTACCCATGGGCTACTCCATGGTCTCTTGGCAGACGACCTCGCGGATGGCGCGAATGCGGCGCATGGTGTCGTCGAACTGGTCGGGGGTGAGGGCCTGAGCGCCGTCGGACCATGCGCGGCTGGGCTCGTCGTGGACCTCGATCTCCAGGCCGTTGGCGCCGCAGGCGGTCGCGGCGAGCGCCATGGGCTCAACGTAGCGGGTGTAGCCGGTGGCGTGGCTGGGGTCGGCAACGACAGGCAGGTGCGACAGGTGGTGCAGCACCGGCACGGCGTTGAGATCGAAGGTGTTACGGGTGCGGGTTTCGAAGGTGCGGATGCCGCGCTCGCACAGGATGACGTTGTCGTTGCCCTCGCTCATGATGTACTCGGCGGCCATGAGCAGCTCATCGATCGTGCCGGACATGCCGCGCTTGAGCAGGATCGGGGTCTGGGTCTTGCCGACCTCCTTGAGCAGGGGGAAGTTCTGGGCGTTGCGGGCGCCGATCTGCATGACGTCGATCTTCTTGTCCAAGAAGACCTGCACGTCGCGTGGGTCCATGATCTCGGTGACGATCGGCATGTCGAGCTCGGCAGACGCCTCGCACAGCAGGTCGAGGCCGGCGGGGCCCATGCCCTGGTAGGCGTAGGGGGAGGTGCGGGGCTTGTAGGCACCGCCGCGCAGCATCGTGGCGCCGGCGGCCTTTACGCGGCGTGCGATGCGGATGAGGTTCTCGCCCTCGACGGAGCAGGGGCCGGCGATGACTTGGAACTGGTCGCCGCCGATTTTGACGCCGTGGCCGCAGTCGATGACGGAGTCCTCGGGGTGGAACTTGCGATTTGCGCGCTTGAACGGCTCGGAGACGCGCTGCACGCGCTCGACGACATCCATGGACTCGAGCAGGAACGGGTCGATCTTGGTCGTATCGCCCACCAGGCCGATGATCGCCTCGTTCTCGCCGCGCGAGACATCGGTCTTCAGCCCCTTTTTCTCAATCCAGCTGACGATATGGCTTACGGCATCGTCGCTGGCGCTCTGCTTTAAAATTGCAATCATGGTGTGCCTCTCACCTCGATGGATAACTTTTGCAAAAACGGCCCGCATCGCGAGCCGTGTATATATGGTGCATGTGAGTTTATACTATCTGACTCGCTTTTGCCTTCTAAAGTGGGCCGTTGCGCCTCGTCTTCCTCGGAATTGCAAAGCTTTTTCTTTTATTTTGATAGCCTGTGGTGCACTTGGGTATAATGGCAAACATTGGCCCTATTAGCTCAGGGGATTAGAGCGTCTGCCTCCGGAGCAGAAGGCCGTTGGTTCGAATCCAACATGGGGCACCATCGAACGTAAGACCGTCCGAACCTCGCATGGTCCGGGCGGTTTTTCTTATACCGACGCGACGTGATGGGACGTGGTATGGCAGCAACGGATATCGAGCGCGGACTCTCGACCGCCGAGGTCGAGGAGCGCATCGCCGCCGGTAAGATCAACCGCAACATGGAGCTCAAGACCAAGTCGGTCAAAGAGCTCATCATCGAGAACCTCTGCACGCTGTTCAATTTGATCAACGTGATCTTGGCTTTCCTGGTCATTTTGACCGGTTCATTTAAGAACCTGACGTTCCTGTTTGTGGTGTTCCTCAATACCGCTATTGGCGTCATTCAATCCATGCGGTCCAAGAAGATGGTCGATAAGCTCACGCTGCTGACCTCTAAGAAGGCCATCGCGGTGCGCGACGGTGCCGAGGTGGAGCTCGACTTGGACCAGATCGTGCTCGACGACATCATCCGCCTGGGGCGCGGCGACCAGATTCCCGCTGACGCCGTGGTGGTTTCGGGCGAGGCGCTCGTGAACGAGAGCTTGCTGACGGGCGAGAGCGACCTTATTAAGAAACAGCCCGGTTCCGAGCTCATGAGCGGCAGCTTTATCGACTCGGGCCTGCTGCGCGCCCGCGTGATCCATGTCGGCGCCGACAACTACGTGGCTAAAATTAATAACGAGGCGAAGTACGTCAAAAAGGTCAATTCCGAGATCATGAACGCGCTTAACGCCATCGTGCGCTTTGCGAGCATCATCATGATCCCGCTCGGTTTGGCGTTGTTTGCCTCGAGTGTGAGCGAGCTGTGGGATGCCGCGGGAACCCCGGGCGATAGTGCGCTTTCATGGTGCTTCTCCGAGCTGTTGGCTGGTCATGTGCCTTCGTCGGCGCTGCTGTCCACGGTGGGCGCCCTGCTGGGCATGATCCCGCAAGGCCTGGTGCTGCTGACCTCGTCGGTGCTCGCCATCGCCACGGTGCGCCTGGCCCGCCGCAAGGTGCTGGCGCAGCAGCTCTACTGCATCGAGACGCTCGCTCGCGTCGACGTACTGTGCCTGGACAAGACGGGCACCATTACCTCGGGTCGTATGGAGGTCGAGGGCACCTACCCGCTGCCTGTTGAGGGTGTTGGCTTTGGCGTGGACTCGGACGAGGCGGCTGTTCCCGTCGATACCACAGTGCTCGATTTTGCGCTGGCTAACGTGGCACGTGCGACCTCGGCCGATGCCAACGAGACATGCCAGGCGCTGCTCAACTATTACGCCGATCGCCCGGTCGAGGTGTCCGAGCCGCTGTCGGTCATTCCATTCTCGTCGTCTAAAAAATGGAGCGGCGCTTCGTTTGCGCAGGGCTCCTATGTGATGGGCGCCGCGCAGTTTGTGCTTTCGGAGCGTGTGTTTTCGCAGGTCGAGAACCGTGTCGCCGAGCTTGCCGATACCTGCCGCGTGCTCGTGGTGGCGCGCGTGGACGGCTTTACGCCCGATGGGGATATGGTGGGCGAGGCCGAGCCCGTGGGATTTGTGACCATCCGCGACGAGATTCGTACCTCGGCGGCCGAGACCATCGGCTACTTTAACGAGCAGGGCGTGACCCTCAACGTGATCAGCGGCGACGACCCACGTACGGTGTCGTCGATCGCGCGCGTGGTGGGCGTGCCGGGGGCGGACGCTTATGTGGACGCCACGACGCTCGATACGCCGGCCAAGCTCGATGCCGCAGTGGACCGCTACCATGTCTTTGGTCGTGTGACCCCGCAGCAGAAGCGCGAGCTCGTGCAGGCGCTCAAGCGCCGCGAGCACACCGTGGCCATGACGGGCGACGGCGTCAACGACGTGCTGGCGCTCAAGGAGGCCGACTGCTCCGTCGCCATGGCGGCCGGCTCCGATGCCGCGCGCAACGTGGCCGAGATCGTACTCGTCGACAACGATTTTGCCTCGATGCCCGCCGTGGTGGCCGAGGGCCGTCGCTCCATCAACAACCTGCAGCGTTCGGCCTCACTGTTCCTGACCAAGACGCTGTTCTCGATGGGCCTGGCGGCGCTGTGTATCGCGCTGCCGCCGTACCCCTTCGAGCCCATCCAGATGACGCTCATTAACTTCTTCTGCATCGGCGCGCCGGGCTTTGTGTTGGGCCTGGAGCCCAACAATGCTCGTGTGAAGGGTGCGTTTTTGAGCAACGTACTCAAGCGTGCACTGCCGGCGTCGATTGCGGTCATTTTGGCTGCGGCGCTCGATATCTTTGTGGCGCGCGTGTTTGGCTTTAGCCAGCTCACGCTGTCTACGATGTGCCTGCTTACGTCGTGCGCGGCGAGCGTCAGCCTAATCTGGCGCATCTCGCAGCCTCTCACGCCCTTACGTGTGGTGCTCTTTGTGTTTGTAGTCGCCGGCATCCTGGTGGGCGTTATCGGATTCCCGGAGCTGCTGTCTATTGCCAACCTGTCGATGGGCCAGATGGTTATCTTGGCTGTTATCGTGGTCTTTACCTGCTCGGTGTTCTTTAAGCTCGCCACGATGATGGATTCGCTCAAGCCGCGTCGTCGTCATGCCGCAACTGGTTTTGGCCGTGGTGTGCGCGTCCACCTGGGTCGCGGTGGCGGCAAGGTGAGCTCGACGGGTTCGACGGCCGAGCGTTTTGCCAAGCGCGTCGCCGCCGACATGGCGCAGCGCCGCGAAGATCGCACCGCTCGCGAGGCCGAGGCCCGTGCACTCGAGGGCGTGGCCCAGGCCCAGCCCAAGAAAAAGAGGAGTACCGGAGCCAAGCGCTCTCGCGTGACCAAGTCCGCCCAAGGCATCAAAGTCTCGATGCCAAGCAAAAAGAAGAAGTAACTACGCGCCCTGGCGATGTTGAATTGGTGCCTTGCTCCTGTGGGGCCGTGGCGATGTTATGCTCTAACCTCGATTGTTTGAATTGCTTCGAAAAGAGGATGCCGTGATCTGCCCGCATTGCCTTAAGACTATCGAGGACGGCGCCTCGTTCTGCCCCTACTGCAACGCCTATGTGGGTCCGGGCGATGGCCCCGAGCACACCGAGTTCGTGTTCTGCGAGGGCTGCGGTGCCCGTCTTTCTCCGCACGATCGTACGTGTCCCAAATGCGGACGCCCCGCTCCGGGTATCCTCTCCGAGGACGCGGCCGCATCCGACCTGGCAGCGGGCCACACGGCGGGCTTTCCGCGCCTAACGCAAGAGCAGATCGATACCGAGGTGCCTCATGCGCCCGCCTCGGCTGCCGCGGTTCTTTCGGACGCCGCCGATCCTAACGAGACCTGCGTGCTGCCGGCTTTCGATAAGGATTTCGGTATCCCCAAGGTCGATATTCCCACGCCCGTTTCCCTGCACGACGATGCTCAAAAACCCAAGCGCAAAGTGCATCCCGACGAGGACGCCTATCACAAGCACAAGCGTCATATCCCCAAGCCGCTCATCGTCATCGCGGTACTTGCCGTCGTTTGCGGCGGTGCCTATTGGTTCGTGACGACCGATCCCATGGGTGTCATGCCTGGCTTCTACGACCAGTTTGGCCAAGCTGCACAAACCACCTTCCCCACGCGCCAAAAGGGCGAGGCGACTGAGGACGATACCAAGCAAGACGATTCTGCCGAGGTGGTCCAGGAAGAAACCGTGCTGACCGATGATCAGCTCTATACCAGGCTCGACGGTCTGTATCAGACCATCGTGTCCTACGGTGACGAGGACCAGATCGGCGAGGTCATCGATTCCTTTAACAACGGCTATCTCCGAACGCCGCTGTCCACCCGTCAGGAGCTGTCGCAGAGTGCCTACGCCCTGCGCGACCAGATCAAAAAGACGCAAGATGAGCTCAACAACCTTAAGTACCAGGACGATACGGTCTATGCGGATGACATCGCCCACTTAAAGCAGCTTGCCGAGTGGATGTACGAGCGTGTCGACGTGATCTGCCAGAGTTGGGACATCTCGCTGGCCATTCCCGATGGCGAGTCGATGAGTCCCCACCAAAGCGAGATCCTGGCTCCCATCGCGCAGGGCGGCAACAGCGCGCTGAACCAGTACGACGCCAACGTGGGCTCCTGGAAGCCGCAGCAGCGTTCCTAAAATTAGTTCGCCATAGTCGGCATAACCTACGTGCGCAATTGATGTAAGCCCATGCTTATTGCTACAATTCGTACAAATATGCTTTAAACGCACGAGGAAGGAACCACATGTTTGGTTTTAAGAAAGAGCTCTACACGCCCGAGTATCAGCTTGCCGGTGACGAGTGCGCCGTTATCGAGACGTCGAAGGGTACCATCAAGGTCAAGTTTGACGGCGAGGGCGCTCCCATTCATGTCGCGAACTTCTGCGAGCTTTCCACGATGGGTTTCTATGATGGCCTTAAGTTCCATCGCTATGTGCCCGGCTTTGTCATTCAGGGCGGCGACCCCAATACCCGCGATATGTCCGGCGCCGACGTCGCTGCCGGTCTTGAGGGCCCCGATGGCATGCCCGGTACCGGTGGCCCCGGCTACTGCATCAAGGGCGAGTTTGCCACCAATCCGCGCAACAGCCATGTCGATGGCGCCCTTGCCATGGCACGCTCCATGGACCCCGATTCCGCGGGTTCGCAGTTCTACTTCTGCCTGGGCGCCCAGCATAACCTCGATTCCGGTTACACCGTCTTTGGTACCACGGTCGAGGGTCTCGATGTGATTTCGCAGCTGCGTGCCGGCGACGAGATCGTCCATGTCGAGATCGTTCACGAGTAAAGGGGATTTCCTTGAATAGCCAGCTGATCCAACAGGGCCGCGCCGCTTACCGCGCGGGTGATTTTTCCGCTGCAGCCCAGATGCTTGGGGCGGCAAAGACTCCCGATGAGATTATGGGCGAGGCCGATCACCTTCGTGGTAACGCCTTGATGCACCTGGGCATGTATGCCGAGGCCGCCGAGGCCTACGCCGCCGCCCTCAACGACGGCACCTATGGCAAGCGCGGCGCGCTGCTCACCAACCGCGGCAAGGCGCTCGCCGCCGTGGGCGACTACACGACGGCCGCTCAGGCGTTCTCTGCTGCTACGCAGGACGCTTCTTATGCCACGCCGTTCAAGGCCTATCTGGGCCTGGGTAACGCGCTGTTCCAGTCGGGCGACTATGCCAACGCGGGTACTGCCTTCCGTCAGGCTGCCATCGATGGCGCCAATCCGGCTCCTGCCGCCGCGCTCGGCGAGCTCGGTCGTTGCTTCATCAAGCTCGGCCGTCCGGCGGATGCCGTGGAGACCTACCGCACGGCTATCGACTTTGCCGGCCCCCGCGACGACACGCGTGCGCTCAACGCCGGCATGGGTCAGGCGCTTTCTGCCGCCGGCCGTCCTTCCGACGCACTCGACGCCTTTAACGCCGCTACTGCCGATGGCATCTACCAGCTCACCTCCGAGCAGGCCGATGAGCTTGCCCGCGTGCACGATTCGCTTGCCGCGCTGTCTGCCCAGACGGCTATGGCCACGGCTCCGGCGCCCGCGATGGACGCTCCTGCCGTCGATCCGCTCGATCCTACGGGCGCGACCGGTCAGTTTATGCCCGATCCCTCGGACACCGGCTTCTTTACGCTGTCCGAGTCCGAGATGGTTCAGCAGGACCGTCAGGATCGTAAGCAGGCCAAGGTCCGTCGTCGCCATCGCCACACGGGTCTCAAAGTCTTCATCGTGCTGCTTCTGCTCATTTTGATCGCCGCGGGCGGTCTGGGCTTTGCCTACACGCGCGGCTTTGGCTTCCCGTCCCAGGAGTCTGTCGTTACCGATCTGTTCCAGGCTGCCGGCGACGGTGACACCGCAAAGGCCGAGTCTTGCCTGGCATCGAGCCTGTCCGAGGACGCTAAGTCGATGATCATCTCCTCGATTCCGCAGGGTGCCACCGTGTCCGTCGAGGGCATGGATCAGTCCATGACCGAGACGACCGCTAAGGTGAAGGCATCGCTGTCCAAGGGCGGCGAGCAGGAGTACACCGTCAAATTCGTGCGCTCCGACAACCATATCGGCTGGGCCGTTTCCTCGCTCGATATGGATTTCTCGGCTGCTGACAACCAGTAGTGACCTTATGGGATTTAGCTTTGCCCGGCGCTTCACCGCAAGTGAGGTGCCGGGCTTGCGCTAGTATGATGAGCTAGTAGTTTTCCAGCAATCATCCAACACATCAGGAGTTGCGTTGTTTTCTTTGATGGATATGTTCTTCGGTAGCTATGCGGGCGATCTTGCCATCGACCTCGGCACCGCAAATACGCTTGTCTCCGTGCGCGGCAAGGGCATCGTCATTCGCGAGCCCTCTGTAGTCGCCATCGACAAGAACGACGAGCGCATCCTAGCGGTCGGTATCGAGGCAAAGCGCATGCTCGGCCGTACGCCCGGCAACATCGTGGCCGTTCGTCCCCTGAAGGACGGCGTCATCGCCGACTTCGATGTTACCGAGGCTATGCTTCGCTATTTTATCGACAAGGCGTCCGAGAAGCGCTATCCGTGGACCCCGCGTCCGCGCGTTGTCGTCTGCGTTCCCTCCGGCGTCACGTCGGTCGAGAAGCGTGCTGTCTTTGAGGCCACGATCCAGGCTGGCGCTCGCCAGGCCTACCTGATCGAGGAGCCCATGGCTGCCGCTATCGGCGCCGATCTGCCCGTCGAGGAACCCACCGGCTCCATGGTCATCGACATCGGTGGCGGTACCACCGAGGTTGCCGTTATCGCTATGGGTGGCATCGTCGTCTCGCAGTCCATCCGTATTGCCGGCGACGAGTTCGATCAGGCCATCCTCACGCACGTTCGTGATGCCTACAACTTGGCCATCGGCGAGCGTACGGCAGAGGACATCAAGATCAAGGTCGGCTCCGCCGTGCCGCTCAAGGACGAGCTCGACGTCGAGGTCAACGGCCGCGACGTGATCACCGGTCTGCCCAAGACCGTGCGCATCGAGAGCGAGGAGATTCGTCGCGCGCTCAACAAGCCGCTCGACGAGATGGCCAAGGCCGTCAAGGACGCACTCGACGCTACGCCTCCCGATCTTGCCTCGGACCTTATGTACTACGGCATTTTGCTGACTGGTGGCGGCGCGCTGCTGCGCGGTCTCGACGTGCGCCTGCGCGATGAGACCGGTGTTTCGGTCAACGTCAGCCCCACGGCGCTCGATAACGTCGTTAACGGCTGTGCCCGCGTGCTCGAGGCCAATGCGTTTGATGGCGGCTTCGTCCAGACCAATGCTTAATTTCCAAAAGGTGGATTCCATTTGGCACGATCTTCGGGTTTCTCCACAAATCTGAATACCAAGCGACAATCAACGGGTATGCGCCCGTTGATTGTTTTCAGCCTGATTTCGGTGTTGCTGCTCACGTTTTACATCCGCGAGGGCGAGGCAGGACCGATTCATGCCGTGCGTTCGGGCGTGACGACGATTACCTCGCCGGTGCGCTTTGTGGGCTCGGCTGTGGCGGCCCCCTTCAATGCGATCGGCAACGTGTTCTCTAACCTTACGGCGTCGCAGGACACGCTTGACGAGCTTAAGAAGCAAAACGAGGAGCTGACCTCTAAGGTTGCTGAGCTCTCCGAGGCTCAAAAGACCGCCGAGCGTCTGGAGGGGCTGGTCGGCCTGCAGTCGACCTACAACCTCAAATCGACCGCTGCTCGTATCGTTGGTGCCTCGGGCGATGCCTGGACCTCGACCGTAACCATCGACAAGGGCTCTGCCGACGGCCTTACCATCAACATGCCCGTGACGAGTTCTGCCGGTGTTATCGGTCAGATTATCGAGGTATCGGCCAAGACCTCTACCGTGCGCCTTATTGGCGACGAGAACTCGGGTGTGTCCGCCATGGTACAGGACACGCGCGCCCAGGGCATGCTGCAGGGTCAGGCTGACGGCACGCTGCGTCTTGAGTACGTGAGCGTCGACTCCGATGTTAAGGTTGGCGACATCATCGTGACCTCGGGCATTGGCGGTGTATTCCCCAAGGGTCTACCGCTCGGCACCGTCTCGTCGGTTGAGAAGTCGGCAAACGACGTGTACTACACCATTGTGGTGCGCGCTCAGACCACGGCCGAGAACAACGAGGAAGTGCTGGTCATTACCTCGCTGACCGACGAACAGTCGGCTTCGGATGAGGACGTGAGCACCGCAAATAGCACGCCGCAGGGAACGTCGCGCGACGCTGCGACCAAGACGAAGGACGAGAGTTCGGATGACAGTTCCGACGCGTCCGAGACGACCGATTCCGGCTCGAGCGAATAGGGGGCATGTCCATGGATCTACACGAGCAGGGGATGAGCTCCCGTACGTTTGTAATCGCCGCCATCGTGTGCGTGCTGCTGCAGGCAGGCCTGGCACCGCAGATCTCCATTGCGGGCGGTCGCGTCAACTTCATGATTATCCTGGTGTGCCTAAGCGTGTTCTCGGGCGACCCGACCCGTGCCGTCGTGTGCGGTTTTTGCAGCGGCTTGTTCTATGACCTGTCCGCTGCCGTGCCGGTGGGCGTTATGTCGCTCCTGCTGACCGTGGGTTCTTTTGCCCTGGTGCACAGCGCCGTCGGTCAGACGGGCGGTACCCCGAGTGCGCGCGGCGTCACTGTGGGCGCCTTCGCGCTCGTCATTAATGTGATCTACAGCATCATCTTGCTGTTTATGGGTTTGGAGACGAGCTTTGTCGTGGCGATCTTCGGCCATGCGCTACCGTCCTCGATCCTGTCGGGTCTGGTTGCCATTCCGTTTTTGATGTCCGGCGTCGTGCCGCAGTCCGGCTATGGATTCTCCGCACGTGGCGGACGCCAGACGGGCATGCGCTTTAAGCCCAAGACCCGCAAGCTCAAATAGGGGAGGCCCGTAGATGTCTTCCCAGTTGACGGTTATTATCGCCGGTATCGTGCTGGTTGTGGCCATCGTGGTCGCGCTGGTCATCATGCGTCGCGGCGATTCCCGTTTTACCTACGATACGCAGCATGGAACGGCCCCGCGCGCCACCGAGGGCGAGGGCAATACAGCGGCGACCGCCTTTAAGGGCCGCTTTTCCATCCTCACCGCGGGTGTGGGCGCGATGTTTGCGGCGCTCGCCGTCAAGCTGTGGGGCATGCAGATGGTCTCGTCGGACTATTACGAGAAGCAGGCTAATAGCAATCAGACTCGCACCGTTACCACTCCCGCTGTGCGCGGCCGCATCCTCGACCGCAATGGCGTGGCGCTTGTCCAGAACCGTCCCTCACTTGCTGTCGTGGCCTACCGCGACCTTGCCGAGGATGAGGTTCTGGTTCGCCATCTTGCCAACGTGCTTGGAATGCCTTACGTGGCGGTCCTTCGCAATATTCAGGACAATACAGAGGGCGCCCAGAGCCTGCATACCATCGCGACGGACGTCCGTCGCTCCACGGTTGCCTATATCAAGGAACACGCCGGCGAGTTCCCGGGCGTCAAGATTGCCGAGCGTACCGAGCGCCAGTATCCATATGGCGAGACGGCATGCCATATCTTGGGCTATACCGGCACCATCACCTCCGAGCAGCTCGAGGCTCAGAATAAGAAAACCTCTGGCGATGATGATGCTTCTGCTGGCAAGATTACGTACCAGTCGGGCGATATCGTGGGCCAGGCGGGCGTTGAGAGCTACTACGAAAATCTGCTGCAGGGTATTCGTGGCGAGCAGACCGTCAAGGTCGATGCCTCAGGCAATGTGACCGGTCAGGCCGGCGCCGTGCCCGCGAAGGCCGGCTCCGACATTAAGCTCACGCTCGACCTTAAGATCCAACAGGCCTGCGAGACGGCACTGGCGAGCGCTATCGAGCTTGCCAAGACCACTGGCTACAGCAATGCCGGTAACGGCGCTGTGGTGTGTCTCGATCCCAACAATGGGGAGATCCTGGGCATGGCGAGCGAGCCCAAGTTCGATCCGTCTGTCTTTATCGGCGGCGTCTCAAATGACGTGTGGACCGAGCTCAATGATGACAAGGGTTCGCACCCGCTGCTCAACCGCGCCATTAGCGGACAGTACATGTCGGCCTCGACCATCAAGCCGCTCTCGGCGCTGGCCGGTCTTGAGTTTGGAACCTACACTTCAACGCAGACAACCAACTGCACGGGCTATTGGACGGGCCTGGGCAAGGCTTGGGGCAAGCGCTGCTGGTTGACGTCTGGCCACGGCACCATGACGCTGCAGTCGGGTATCGCCAACTCGTGCGACCCCGTCTTCTACGACATGGGCAAGGCGTTCTTTTATGACGAGCAACATCCCGAGGGCCTGCAGGAGGTCTTTCGTCGCTGGGGTCTAGGCAAGACCTGCGGTATCGATCTGCCGAGTGAGGGCGCGGGCCGTATTCCCGATGCCGAGTGGAAAGAGTCGTACTTCACCGACGCCTCTGCCGAGGACCGCAAGTGGAATGCCGGCGATATGACCAATATTGCCATCGGCCAGGGCGACATCCTGGTGACGCCCCTGCAGATGGCGTGCGCCTATATGGGTCTTGCCAACGGCGGCAAACAGTACGTGCCTCACGTGTTTTTGTCTGCCGTGTCGCGCGATGGCGACGGCGATGCCTATAAGTACAACGGCAAGGGCAAGAAGAAGCGCCTGGAGGCCAAGATCAACAGCGATTCGGATTTGGCTCTTGTTCGCAACGGCATGCACGACGTGATTTACACGGCATCGACGTCCCTGGCGGCTCACTTTGGCACCCTGACGCCCCAGGTATACGGCAAGTCGGGCACGGGCGAGAAAAGCGGCGAGGACGAATACGCGTGGTTCTGCGCCTATGCACCGGCCGATGATCCCAAGTATGTCATCGCTACTGTCCTGGAGCAGGGCGGCGGCGGCTCAGATACCGCGATGCATGTCGTGCGCGACGTGCTCGGTGTGATTTATGACGAGCCCGATACCTCTTCGGCCTCGGGCGATTCTTCGGTTCGATAGGAGGTTGCGATGGATTTTTCTCCGGCGGATCTGTTCCGTTCAACCAAGACCGGCTCTCGCAGCAGCCTGGACCGCGTCAACAAGCAACTTTCGGCCTCGCGCGGCACGTTTCGCCAAAAGGTGCATATCGGTGTGCTCGTGGCTACTGTGGCGCTCGTCGCCTACGGTGCCATCATTATCTGGTCGGCTTCGCAGTTTAAGGCCGATGCTTCGTTCTCACGCCATCTGCTGGGAATTGGTATCGGAGCGGTGCTGGCGGTGCTCGTCTGGCGAACCGACCTGCGCGGTATTTCCAATTTCTCGACGGCGTTGCTCGTCATCGACCTGATCGTGATCTTCTCGCCCAAGATTCCGGGTCTGTCCTATACGGGCGGTCTGGGCATGACGGGTTGGATCAAGATTCCCGGTATCGGCTTGACATTCCAGCCGGTTGAGCTTGCCAAGCTCATCACCATCTTCTTTATTGCTACGCTTGGCTCGCAGTATAACGGTCGCATCGATACCGTTCGCGACTACGTCAAGCTCTGCGGCATGCTGTCCATTCCGTTTTTGGCCGTCGTTGCCATGGGTGACCTGGGCTCGGGCCTGGTCGTGCTGGTTTCGGGCGCCATCGTCATCTGCATGAGCGGTGCACGCCGCGAATGGGTGCTGTCGACCCTGGCCCTGCTCGTGGGCCTGGTGGCCCTCGTCCTGGCGCTTGATTCGGTCTTTGATTCGTTGCTCGGCCACGATGTGCTCATCAAGCAGTATCAGATGAACCGTCTGACGGTCTTTATCGACCCCGATAATGCCGATTTGGACGATGCCTACAACCTGCAGCAGTCGCTTATCGCCGTTGGCTCGGGCGGCTTCTTTGGTAAGGGCCTGGGGCATGCGACGCAGTCGGCCGGCGGCTTTCTGCCTGAGTTCCACACCGACTTCGTCTTCGCCTTCCTGTCCGAGACCTTTGGCTTTTGCGGTTCCTTTTTGCTCCTGTGCCTCTACGTGCTGCTGATCTTTTCGACGATTCGCGTCGCCTTTAAGTGCGAGTCGCTGTTTTTGCGTCTTTCGTGTGTGGGCATCGTTGGCATGTGGGCGTTCCAGACTTTCGAAAACATCGGCATGTGCATCGGCATGATGCCGATTACCGGTATTCCGCTACCGTTTATTAGCTTCGGTTCGTCTTCGATGATGATTCAGCTGCTGACGGTGGGTATCGTACAATCCATATGGCGGCATCGTTCGGGCGCCGCGTAACCGCTGGAGGGGTTTGCTATGAAAATTCCCGTAGATAAGCTGACCCGCGCTTTTAAGATGGGCGCGTCCGTTAAGAAGGATTCCGATACGCCGGTGCGCGTCTCGGTCTATCTGGATTCGTCCGCCTCGCGCTTTCTGGCCGAGACGGTGCGTGACGCCTTTGTGCCGCAGACGACCTCGGGCATTGTGCGCGTCGAGCGTCTGCGGGAGGAGCGAATTGCTCCAAAGACCGATACCGATGTGGTGCTGGTGCTCTCGTGTGGTTCCGACCGCTTGGAGAGTGCCGTGCAGGAGCTCGTGATCGCCGGCGCGCCCGTGTGCGTGCTTGCCGAGTCTGCTGTGGAGGTGCCGTTTATCGAGGAGTCCACGCCCATGCTCGGCGTGGTAGCGGCAATCGATAAGACGTATCTGCTCGAGACGCTTGCCCGCTGGATTCTCGATCGCACCGACAAGGAAACGGCTTTTGCGGCGAACTTTGCCTTCATGCGCATCGCGGCGGCCAACCGTATCATCACCTCGTGCGCGCTCACCAATATGGCGACCGGTGCGCTGGTGTTTTTGCCGGGCGCCGATTATCCCGTTATGGCGCTGGCGCAGGTGGGCATGCTCTTTGAGCTCGCTGCCGTCTTTGGACGCGGCATTAAGCCCGAGCGCGGCTACGAGGTCGCGGGCGTGCTTGCCGGCGGTCTTGTGATCCGCGCGGTCACCCGCGCGCTCGTCAAGCAGACGCCGCATATTGGGTTTGCCGTCAAGGCGCTCACTGCTGCCGCGGGCACCTATGGCATGGGCCGTGCGCTCGTTTCGCTCTACGAGCGCGATGTCGACTACAGCCGTGCCAACGAGGTGGTCACTGCCACGTTCTCCCGCGTTCGCGATCTGGTGACCACGGTCGTGGGCGCTACCCGTCCTATGGCGTCCTATCAGGACGCATCAGATCTCGCTGCTTAGGGGTTTTCCGTTGCGCGTTGCATACCAAGACTGTTTTCATTTAATTGAGCCGTTGCTCGCCAAGGTCGAGAAGCCGAGTCGCTATATCGATCACGAGTGGGGCACGCTTTTCAAGGCCGATGCCGATTACCGTTGTTGTCTGATCTATCCGGACGTATACGAGGTCGGTCTGCCCAACCAGGGTATCGCCATCCTCTACAACATCCTTAACCAGGCCGAGGGCATCTCCTGCGAGCGCGGCTATGTGCCGTGGCCCGATATGGGCGACGCCATGCGCGAGGCGGGTATTCCGCTGCTATCGCTCGAGGGTGCAGCGCCGGTCGCTTCGTTTGATATCGTCGGTCTGCATGTGCCGCACGAGATGGCGGTGACGAACTTCCTCGAGGCTTTGGACCTCGCTGGCATTCCGCTGTTAGCGGCCGACCGAGGTGAAGACGACCCAATCATCATCGCCGGCGGTCCCTCGGTGTACAACCCCGAGCCGTACGCGGCCTTCTTCGATGCCATCCTCATCGGTGAGGGCGAGGAATCGCTGCTCGAGACCTGCCAGCTGCATCGCCGCCTGCGTGACGAAGGGGTCCCGCGCGCGCAGATTGTCGAGCAGCTTGCATCCATTGCCGGCAACTACGTGCCGTCGCTCTATGAGGTTCGTCACGACGAGCCCTGCTCGCCGCATGGCTACACCGTGCCGCGTGAGGGCAAGGATGCGCCGACCGTGGTCTACAAGCGCGTCGTCGAGGATTTCGGCGCCACGAATCCGCTGTCGCAGTCGTGCGTGCCCTATGCACAGCTGGTTCACGACCGCCTGTCTATCGAGATCCTGCGCGGCTGCGCCCGCGGCTGTCGTTTTTGCCAGGCCGGCATGACGTATCGCCCGGTGCGCGAGCGCTCGGCCGACCAGATCGTCTCGTCGGTGATTCAGGGTCTGGAAAAGACCGGCTATGACGAGGTGTCGCTGACCTCGCTTTCCACGACCGACCACTCCTGCATTCGCGACGTGCTCGGCAGGCTCAACCGTCGCCTGGAGGATACGGGTATACGCGTGTCTATTCCGTCGCAGCGCCTGGATTCGTTTGGCGTGGATATGGCCGAGTCGGTCGCCGGCGAAAAGAAGGGCGGCCTGACGTTCGCGCCCGAGGCCGGCAGCCAGCGCATGCGCGACATCATTAACAAGAACGTGACCGAGGAGGACCTGGACCGTGCGGCCAAGGCGGCCTTCGAGGCCGGCTGGAACCGCATGAAGCTCTACTTTATGATGGGCCTTCCCGGCGAGCGCGATGAGGACATCGTGGCCATCGCCAATCTGGCCGATCACGTGCTGGAGCTCGGTCGTTCCGTGGTGCCCAAGGCTCGTCGCGGCTCGATCTCGGTGTCCATCTCGGTTTCGGTCTTTATCCCCAAGGCTGCCACGCCGTTCCAGTGGTGCCCGCAGCTCGACTACGACGACGTCAAGCGTCGCCAGAAGTTGCTTATCACGAGCGTTCGCAACCGTGCCGTCCGCGTGCATTACCACGATGCCGAGACCTCGCTCATCGAGGCCGCGCTTTCCCGCGCCGGTCGTGACATGACGCCCGTCATCATCGATGCTTGGCGCTCGGGCTCTCGCTTTGACGCCTGGGTAGAGCATTTCTCGCTCGATAACTGGAAGGAAGCTGCTGCCAAAAACGGCATCGACCTCAATGAGCTCGTGCACCTGCCCTACGAGTTGGACTGGCGCCTGCCGTGGGAGCACGTGAGCCCCGGCTGCACGCGCGGCTTCCTCGAGCGCGAGTACCGTCGCTCGCTCGAGGGCGTCACGACTCCCGACTGTACCCGCACGTCGTGCACCGGCTGCGGGATCTGCCCCACGCTCCACGCCAAGAATGTATTGATGGGTGATCGCGCATGAGTGAGCGCCTGACCGACAACCCCTCGCTCTTTAGGCTTCGTGTTCGCTATGGCAAGCGCGATCGCCTTAAGTACCTGGGCCATCTCGAAGTAATCCATACCATTGAGCGCATCGTGCGCCGTGCGGGACTTCCCTATGCCGTCACGCAGGGCTTCTCTCCGCACATGCGCGTGGGCTTCTCTTCGGCGCTGCCGGTGGGTACGTCGTCGACCTGCGAGTGGTATGACCTGTTTATGACCGAGTTCGTGGCGCACGACGAGGCATTTGGGCGCCTGGCTGCGGCGTCTCCGGCCGATCTGGCGCCCATCGAGGCGGCGTACATCGACGTGCGCACGCCGGCGTTGACGGCGCAGCTCACGCGCCTGTCGTATCGCATCGACCTGCACTTGGATCCCGAGGCGCCCGTAAGCGCCGACGAGGTGCGTCGTGCGATCGACACGCTGCGCGCGGGCCACGGCATCGACTACGCGCGCGGCAAAAAGAGCAAGCGCTTGGATTTGGATCACACGCTCGTGGGCTATGAGCTCACGGCGGGGGAGCGCCCGGACCATTTGGTGCTCATGCTCGACACCCATGCCGACAACGAGGGCTCCATGCGTCCGGAAATTTTGCTTTCTGCTGCTGATGTTTTGTTGCAGGGCTTGACCCCGGGCGTGGATGCACCTATTGTTTCCACCGGTATGCAAGACCTCGTGACCATCTGCTCCTACGATGTCGAGCGTCAGAATCAAGCATGCGAGGACGACGAGGGCCGACTCGTCAGCCCCATACCTGTGCGAACTTGTGGATTTGCTCCACATACTCGTTGACGGGGGTATTTTCGCCTGCTACTATATTCGGCTGTTGCACTAACTGATGCATGAAGGGCAAGTAAACATGTACGCAATCGTTAACACGGGCGGCAAGCAGTACAAGGTCGCCACCGACGATGTCATCACCGTCGAGAAGATCGAGGGCAATGAGGGCGACAAGGTCACCCTGCCGGTTATCTTCCTCAACGATGGTAAGAAGATCGTCACCGATCCCGACAAGCTGGCCAAGGCCAAGGTTACCGCTCAGATCGTTGAGCAGTTCAAGGGCGAGAAGCAGCTGGTCTTCAAGTTCCACAAGCGCAAGCGCTATCGTCGTCTGAAGGGTCACCGTCAGCAGCTCACCAAGCTGAAGATCGTGAAGGTTCAGGCTACCTCCCGCGCCAAGAAGGCTGTCAAGGCAGAGGCTGAGGCTGTTGCCGAGGCTCCCGTCGCCGAGTAGATTACACTCGTAACGAAAGAGTAGGTATACACAATGGCACACAAAAAAGGACTCGGTTCCTCCCGTAATGGCCGTGACTCCCGCGGTCAGCGCCTTGGCACGAAGCGCTATGCCGGCCAGACGGTAACCACGGGCACGATTCTCGTCCGTCAGCACGGCACGCACATCCACCCGGGTGAGAACGTTGGCCGTGGTAAGGACGACACGCTGTTCGCGCTGGTCGACGGTACCGTTGAGTTCCACAAGGGTATCAAGCACAGGGTCAGCGTACGCCCGCTCGCGAACGCGTAATTCACCCTTCATAGAGCACATATGTGGGAGGCACTTGAGTTTTAGGATTCAAGGGTCTCCCTCTTTTTTGTAGGAGGCGATTCTGTTGTCACAGTTCACCGATATCAGCCGCATTAACGTGTGCGGCGGCGACGGCGGAGCCGGATGCATGTCGTTTAGGCGCGAGGCATTTGTCCCCAAGGGCGGCCCCGATGGCGGCGACGGCGGTCGTGGCGGCAATGTCGTCATCCAGGCCGATGCTCAGCTGTCTTCGCTGATCGATTACCGCTTTAAGCATCACTTTCGCGCCGAGCGCGGCACGCACGGGCAGGGTGCCCGTCGTAACGGCAAGAGCGGCGAGGACCTGATTCTCAAGGTCCCTATGGGTACCGTGGTGCGCGAGCTCGATCCCGAGACGCAGACCCCGATGTTTGAGATTGCCGACCTGGTGCACGACGGCGAGCGCGTCGTCGTGGCGCCCGGCGGTGCCGGCGGTCTGGGCAACACGCACTTTGTGACGTCGGTGCGTCGCGCTCCGGCCTTTGCCCAGTTGGGCGAACCGGCCGAGGAGCACTGGATCGAGCTCGAGATGAAGCTTATGGCCGATGCCGCGCTCGTGGGCTTTCCCTCCGTGGGTAAGTCATCGCTCATCGCGCGCATGAGTGCCGCCCGTCCCAAGATTGCCGACTACCCGTTTACCACGCTCGTGCCGAACCTCGGCATGGTGCGTGCCGGTGAATATTCTTACGTCGTTGCCGACGTCCCCGGTCTTATCGAAGGCGCGAGCGAGGGTAAGGGCCTGGGTCACCAGTTCCTGCGCCACATTGAGCGTACGGCCCTGATCATGCACGTCGTCGACATGACGGGTGGTTTTGAGGATCGCGATCCGGTCGAGGATTACCACATCATCAACCGCGAGCTCGAGCAGTATGGCGCCGAGCTTTCGGAGCGTCCGCAGATCGTCGTTGCCAACAAGTGCGATGCGCCGGGCACGGCCGACAAGATTGCCGACCTCAAGCGCGCAGCGCTCGACGATGGACATATGTTCTTTGCCGTGTCTGCCGTGACGGGCGCCGGCCTCAACACGCTGATGCTTGCCGTGGGCGAGCAGGTGGCTAAGCTGCGCGCCGAGTTGGCTGTCTCGGATGAGCCGGTCGTTCTGCGCGACGATGAGTGGGAGCGCCGTCGCCTGCAGCGTGAGAAGCGTTTCCGCATTGTTCAGGAAGAGCCCGGTGCCTTCCGCGTGGTCGGTCGTGCCATCGAGCGCATGGTCATCCAGACCGACTGGGAAAACGAGGAAGCCGTCATTTACCTGCAGCATAAGTTTGCGCGTATGGGTGTTGACGACGCGCTCGAGAAGGCCGGTTGCCGTGCGGGCGACGAGGTCCGCATTTGCCAGCGCGCCTTTGACTTTGAGGGCGCCGAGGACTTCTCGGAGTACGAGGAGCTCGAGGATGCTGGCGAGGACGTTGCCGTTGAAGCCATTGACGTGGCCGATGCTGCGGATGAGGGAGTCGAGGTTGTCGATGCGGCGGATGCCGCGGGCGATGCCGAGACCTCGGAGGGCGAGTAAGCCATGTCGCTGCGCGGTGGAATCGGTCTGCCCGAGCTTCCTCTAGAGGACGGGCAGGAGTTTAGGCTCGGCATTATGGGTGGCACCTTTGATCCCATCCATTACGGGCACCTGGTGACCGCCGAGCAGGCGCGCGAGTCGCTCGACTTGGACGCTGTGCTCTTTATGCCGGCGGGCTCTCCTGCCTTTAAGCTTGACAAGCCGGTGACGCCTGCCGAGGACCGTTATGCCATGACGGTCCTCGCCACCGCCGCGAACCCGGCCTTTTTGGCGAGCCGGTTCGAGATCGACCGTCCGGGTGTAACCTATACGGCCGATACGCTTCATGCCCTTCGCGACTTTTACCCGTCGCAGGTAAAGCTCTACTTTATTACGGGCGCCGACGCGATTATCGATATTGTGACTTGGCATGATGCCGAACGAATCGCTGAGCTTGCTACCTTTATTGCGGCGACGCGACCGGGCTTTGATATCGATACGGCGCGTGCCCGAATCAAAGAGTCGGGGCTGCCGTTCGACGTGCGCTATATTCAGATTCCGGCGCTGGCGATCAGCTCGACGAACATTCGCAAGCGTGTTGCCCGCGGTATGAGCGTGCGCTATCTTACGAGCGAGTCCGTGCTCGGCTACATTCGCAAACGCAGGCTATATGCCGATTTGGGCCAAGAAGATTTTGAGTGATGGGGGTCTACGTTGTCGGTAGAGGATCAGTTTGAGGGCGATGAGCGCGCGCTGCTCAAGCGCATTCAAGAGCTGCTCGATGTTCGCATGAAGGATAAGCGCAAGCGCTATGTGCATTCGCTGGGTGTTGCCGAGACCGCACTTCATCTGGCCGAGGTCTACGGCGTTGACCGCTTTGATGCCGCTGCCGCCGGCCTGATCCATGACTGGGACAAAGTGCTCTCCGACGACGAGCTGGTCACGCGCGCTCTGCATTACGGCATTAAGATTGCCGGCTCTCCTTCCGCCGCGACGCCGCTTTTGCATGGCCCTGTTGCCGCCTATGAACTTCCGCAGCTTTTTCCCGAACTGTCGCCGGCCGTTTTCCAGGCTGTCGACCGTCACACCGTGGGTGACTGCGACATGACGCCGCTCGATATGGTGGTCTTTGTGGCCGATGCCATCGAACCCAACCGCCACGGCGATTATGCCCATGCGCTGCGCAAGATGGTGGGGAAGTCCTCACTCGACGAGTTGTTCTTCTCCTGTTTTGCGCAGGGTCTGGTCTATGTGATCCAGTCCGGGCGCTATCTTTATCCCACGGCTATTTCGATTTACAACCATTACGCCCAGCTGCGCTAGCTCGGGCTGACTAGAAAGAGGTATTCCATGGCCGACGAGACCATGACCGACGAGCAGATTCTTGAAGGTGTGGAGCACAAGAGCTTCGCCGCCACGTCTGACCGCACTGCCGCCTCGCTGTCCGCGAGCGGTGTCGCCGCCGAGGATGTCGCCCGCGCCGCCGCGCAGGCCGCCTACGACAAGAAGGGCGAGGACGTTCAGGTGCTCGACCTGACCGAGCTTTCCGATGTGTGCGACTACTTTGTGCTCGCCACCGGTACCAACAACCGCCAGGTCGATTCGATCGTCGACGAGATCGAGGAGAAGGTCGCCGAGGCTTGCGGCGAGCATCCGTTCTCCATCGAGGGCCGCGAGCAGAAGACCTGGATGCTCATGGACTACGGTTCGGTTGTCGTCCACGTCTTCACTCCCGAGGCGCGCGACTTCTACCGTCTCGAAAAGCTCTGGGGTGACGCCCCCCAGCTCCCCCTCAACCTCCTCTAGTAGCTCATTTGAGACGGGGTTTAGCTACCCTCACGCATATCGCCGGGCAGGTGCGGTTTCCGCACCTGCCCGGCTTTCTTTTTGCCCAAAGGCGGTTAATCGTTGAAGCGGGATTGGCGGCCGAAGGAAAGGGCGGTGTCGCCGAATTTGTCTCGGACGGCGTCGATGGCGACGGAGAGGTCGCGGCGGTCGCTGGATTGGGCTCCGCGGTCATCGATCTCGCAGAACAGGTCAGTCTGGATGCCGCCTTGGTGGTCGAAGTCGCTCATGCCGATGCCCGCTAAGCGAACATGCATGCCATCCTGCCAGATGTTGTCGAGCAGTTCGAGTGCAACCGCCACGAAGATGTTCTCATCGTCGGTCGGATGAGGCAGCCGGCGCTGTGCCGTACGCCCGCTGCCATACGAATACTTAAGCTTGAGCGTTACCGTGGCACCCGTCAGCCCCTGACGGCGCAGGCGGCGTCCCACTGACTCTCCCAACAGCGCAATCGCCGCCTCAATATCCCCACGCTCAGTCAAATCTTTCGCAAAGGTGCGTTCATTGCTGACCGATTTGACCTCGCGCTCTTCATCGAGACTCGTGACTTCGGAGATTTCGAGTCCTTGCGCACGCTGGCGCATGCGTTCGCCGTTGACGCCAAAAATAGAGGCCAAGGTGGATTCCGGTGCACGTGATAGCTCGCCGAGGGTGTAGATGCGCATGCGGCGCAGTCGCTCCTCGGCCGAGCGCCCGATGCCGCTCATGGCAGATACTGGCAGCGCGGCCAAAAAGCGCTGCTCGGTTCCGGGGCGCACGATGGTCAGCCCAAACGGCTTATCCCGCTCGCTTGCGATTTTTGCGACCGTCTTGTTGCAGCCCACGCCAATGGAGCACGTCACTCCCAGCTCTGCCACGCGACCGCTTATACGCCGCGCAACCAGCAGCGGGTCTTCGGGCGCAAAGCGACCCGGTGTGATATCGATGAAGGCTTCGTCGATGGATACGCGCTCAACGCGCGGGGTCTCGTCGGCGAGAATTGCCATAACGTGCGCGCTCACCTCGCGGTAGCGATCAAAGTGCCCGTGCGTCCAAATGGCTTGCGGGCACAAGCGCCGCGCCTCGGCTGAGGGCATGGCGGAGTGCACGCCAAAGCGACGTGCCTCATACGAACACGTGGACACGACGCCACGCGAATCGGCGTCTCCGCCCACGATGAGCGGCTTTCCGCGCCATTCGGGATGATCGAGCATCTCCACGCTCGCAAAAAACGCATCAAGGTCCATCAGACCCACCGCCGGACCCGTCCAGGGAGGCGGCGTGACGCCCATGGCATCCTCATAACCGTATGTATGTTCGCGTCTTTCCATGTCATGAGTATACCGCGCAGCTCATGTGGGGTGCGTGTATGTGCTTGCAAATCCCGAATTCTTGTCTAAGATATGGATTTGCCCTCGACTACACCGAAGAAGTTGGTCTCACGGACTTCACCTGCCCGCGTCGATGGCGTATTATGTTCAACTGTTTGTTTGTAGTTGCAGCCTAAAGCTGCTTGGTTGGAGGAGTTTCCTTTGGCAGTCAAGATTCGCCTTGCTCGTCACGGCGCTAAGAAGCGTCCGTACTACCGTGTCGTCGTCGCCGATTCCCGCGCCCCGCGTGACGGTCGTATCATCGAGGAGGTTGGCCGCTACAACCCGATGACCGCCCCCAAGACCATCAACCTTGACCTCGAGAAGATCGCCGACTGGCAGTCCAAGGGCGCTCAGCTCACCGACGCCGTCGCCGCTCTGGTCAAGGCCGCCAACGAGGGCGAGAAGACCGAGACCGTCGTCAAGAAGTCCAAGAAGCAGCTCGCCAAAGAGGCCGAGGCCGCTAAGGCTGCCGCTGAGGCCGCTGAGGGCGCCGAGGAGTAAATCGTGCCTGAGGTTGACGCTGCACAGCTCGAGGGTGAGGCAATGCTCTCAGATCGCATCGCCGATCTCGTCGAATATCTCGTTGTTCAGATCGTCGACGACCCGGATTCCGTGAGCCTTGAGGTCATCGATGGTGATGACGCCTCTACGATTGAGGTTTCGGTCGCCGAGGATGACGTCGCTAAGGTCATCGGCCGTCGTGGCCGTACCATCAAGGCCATTCGCACGCTCGCCCGTGCACTGGCTGCTCGCCTCGACACTGCTGTCGAGGTAGAGGTTCTGGGCTAGGACCTTGAGGTCCCAGTACAAAAACATCGCCCGTGTGGTCAAGCCGCACGGAAGGAAGGGGGAGGTCCTCGCGCAGCCGCTGCGGGGGCTTCCTTCTGTATTAGAGCCGGGTATGCGCGTCGCCCTGACGCCGCCGGCGCTCAAGCGCGACCGCTTTTGCACGGTCGTGTCCGTCACCGATACGGGCGATGGCGATCTGGTCTCGTTTGAGGGCATTGACGACTTGACGGCCGCCGAGGGCATCACGGGATGCTACGTGCTGGCAAATCGTGACGACTTTGAGCTCGATTCGCTCGACGCTGCCTATACCGACCTGATGGGTCGCGAGGTGGTCGACGAGCGCTTCGGTTCGCTCGGCACGATCGTCGAGATCATGTCGACGCCCGCTAACGATGTTTGGGTTGTCGAGGGCGATCGGTACGGCGAGGTACTGATTCCCGTGATCGAGCAGGTCGTGCTCGATCTTCCCGACACAGGAACAATTTCCGTCCATGTTATGGACGGCCTGATCGATATGGACAAGTAGGGAGGACAACATGCTGATCGAGACCCTTTCGGTCTTTCCCGAGATGTTTGAGCCCGTCATGTCCACATCGATTTTGGGCCGCGCCCGCAAGGCCGGCCTTTTTGATTTTAAGGCGTATAACCTGCGCGACTGGACGCACGACCGCCATCGTACCGTCGATGACGAGCCGTACGGCGGCGGGCAGGGCATGCTCATGAAGGTCGAGCCTATCGCAGAGGCCATCGAGGCCATTAGCGCAGAGGGTCCCAAGCCCACGGTTGTGTTCTTCACCCCCTGTGGCGAGCCCTTTACGCAGCATGTGGCCGAGCGCCTGCTCAAAAGTGAGCGCCTGCTGTTTGTGTGCAGTCGCTACGAGGGCGTCGACGAGCGCGCGTATGCGTATGCCGATGAGCGTCTGTCGATCGGCGACTACGTGCTTACGGGCGGCGAGCTTCCCGCTATGGTCGTTGCCGATGCCGTCGTACGCCTGATTCCCGGCGCCCTGGGCGACGAGATGAGCAACGTGGACGAGTCGTTCTCGACCGCCGAGGATGGAGGCCTGCTCGAGTACGCGCAGTACACCCGTCCTGCCGAGTTCAACGGCGAGGGCGTGCCTCCGGTGCTTGTGAGCGGCGATCATGCTAAGGTCGATGCGTGGCGTCGTAAGAACGCCATCGAGCGCACCTGTCGTTGGCGTCCCGATCTGATTGAGACGGCGCGGCTCACGCCCGAGGAGCGCGCTTACGCGCAGGAGATTCTGGACGCTTCGTATTCGCAGAGCGAGGAGTGAGGATGGTTCCATCGCAGCATTCCGTGCTAAAGGGTGCGTTTGAGTGGATCGTGGTCGTCGCGATCGCACTGGTCGCTACCTTCTTGATTCGCTCGTTTGTGGTCGAACCCTTTGTGGTACCCACCGGTTCCATGGAGTCCACGATCGAGATTGGCGACCAGATCCTGGCACAAAAGGTGAGCCTCGAGCTCGGTCAGCCCGTCAAGCAGGGCGATATCGTGGTGTTTCACAACCCCGATGGCACCTCCGAGCATGATGTTCTTGTCAAGCGTGTTATTGCCACGGCCGGGCAGACGGTCGACCTGCAGGATGGCAAGGTGGTCGTTGACGGCCAAGCGCTCGACGAGGACTATACGACGGGCATGAGCTGGCCACTTTCGGTCCAAGCGCCCGGCGCTCAGGTAAGCTATCCCTACACCGTTCCCGACGGGTGCGTGTGGGTGATGGGCGACAACCGCGAGAACTCTGCTGACTCCCGCTACTTTGGCCCGGTCGACCGCTCCGAATTGATCGCCGTGGCGCTCGTGCGTTACTGGCCGCTCAACCGTCTGGGCGCTATCGACTAAAAACCGCTATAGTACAGTACCTAACCGTGTAATCGTTTCGACGAGGGGATATTAGAGGCATGAACGCTTCATCGCTTTCCTTCCAAGACATCATCCTGCGCCTCCAGCAGTACTGGGGCGAGCAGGGCTGCGTCATCATGCAGCCCTATGACTCCGAGGTCGGTGCCGGTACCTTCCATACCGCGACCACGCTGCGCTCGCTCGGTCCCGCCGAGTGGCACACCTGCTATGCGCAGCCTTGCCGCCGTCCCGCCGACGGCCGCTACGGCGAGAACCCCAACCGCATGCAGCACTACTATCAGTTCCAGGTGCTCATCAAGCCCTCACCGGTCAACGCCCAGGAGCTTTACCTGGGGTCTCTTGCCGCTATCGGTCTGGACCCCAACGACCATGACGTCCGCTTTGTCGAGGACGACTGGGAGAGCCCGACGCTCGGCGCCTGGGGCCTTGGCTGGGAGGTCTGGCTCAACGGCATGGAGGTCACGCAGTTTACGTACTTCCAGCAGGTAGGCGGCATCGAGGTCGACCCCGTGCCCGTCGAGATCACCTATGGCCTAGAGCGCATTGCCATGTATGCGCAGGGCGTTAACTCGGTCTACGACTTGGTGTGGAGCTACCTGCCCGACGGCACGCCCATGACCTATGGCGACGTGTTCCTCGAGAACGAGCGCGAGTTCAGTGCCTATAACTTTGAGGTCGCAAACGTCGAGATGATGCGTCAGAAGTTTGACGACTACGAGGCCGAGTGCCATTCCTGCCTGGAGCGCAAGCTGCCGCTGCCGGCATATGACTGCGTCATGAAGTGCAGCCACGCTTTCAACCTGCTCGATGCTCGCGGCGCCCTGTCCGCGGTCGAGCGTGCCAACTACATCCTGCGCGTCCGCGCCGTCGCCAAGGCGTGCTGCGAGGCCTACATGGCCGAGGTCGCCGGAGTCAACGAGAATGCCGATCAGGAAGGCGAGGTGGCGTAAGCCATGGCAGACGCTAAGGATTTCCTGTTTGAGATCGGTACGGAAGAAATGCCCTCCGCACCGCTGAACAATGCCGTCAAGCAGCTTGGCACCATGATCGCCAAGGGTCTCGACGAGGCCGGTCTGGCCCACGGCGAGGTCCGTGTGATCTCGAGCCCGCGCCGCCTGGCTGCGCTCGTTGCCGACGTCGCCACCGCGACCGACGAGGTTCACGAGGTCAAGCGCGGCCCCGCGGCCAACATCGCCTTCGATGCCGATGGTAACGCCACCAAGGCCGCCCAGGGCTTCGCCCGCAAGTGCGGTGTGGCTGCCGAGGATCTGGTTCGTCGCGAGGACACCGACGGTCGCGAGTATGTCTTTGCCGAGAAGAACATCCCTTCCGCCCCGGCCACCCCGATCCTGACGGCCCTGTGCGAGAAGACTATCGCTGGCCTGCAGTGGCCCAACTACCGCTCTCAGCGCTGGGGTCACGAGCATGCGACCTTTGTTCGTCCGGTCCGCTGGATCTGCTGCCTTCTGGGCGAGGACGTTGTGCCCGTGTCGTTTGCCGACGTGACGAGTGGCAACACCACGCGTGGTCATCGCGTGCTTGGCCCCGGTGACCATGTGGTCGCCAGCCCCGCCGTCTACGAGCAGGTGCTCGAGGACGCCGGCGTGCTTTCTGCCGAGCGCCGTCGCGAGGCCATCCTTGCCGGTATCGCCGAGGTCGAGGCTGCCCGTCCCGGCTGCCATGTCGATACGCCCAAGAAGGTCTTTGAGGAGGTCATCAACCTCTGCGAGTGGCCGACGGTGCTCGTCGGGACCTTCGATGAGGAGTTCCTCAAGGTCCCGCACGAGATCATCTGCGAGTCCATGCTCACCAACCAGCGCTACTTCCCGATCTATGACGGCGAGGGCAAGCTCACGCGTGAGTTCGTGGTCGTCTCCAACAGCAAGCCCGAGAACGCCGAGCGCGTGATCGACGGCAACGAGCGCGTTGTGCGTGCCCGTCTGGACGATGCAAAGTTCTTCTACGAGGAGGACCTGAAGATCTCCCTCGACGAGTTCCGCGAGCGTCTGGCCAAGGTCGCCTTCCAGGAGAAGCTCGGTAGCGTGCTCGCCAAGTCCGAGCGCATCGAGCAGCTCGCGCTCGCTATTGCCCGTGAGGCACACCTGGGTGCTCACCTGGCAGCCGATGCCGCTCGCGCCGCGCACCTGTGCAAGGCCGACTTGGTATCCAACGCCGTCGTCGAGTTCACGAGCCAGCAGGGCGTGATGGGCGGTTACTACGCCACCGCGATGGGGGAGAACGATGAGGTCGCCCACGCCATTCGCGATCATTATCGTCCCCGCTTTGCCGGTGACGAGCTGCCCGAGGGCACCGCTGGCTGCATCGTGGCCTGCGCCGACAAGCTCGATACCATCGCCGGTATCTTTGCCATTGGCGAGCCCCCGACCGGCTCCTCCGATCCCTACGCGCTGCGTCGTGCCGCTATCGGCATCATCAACATCCTGCGCGACCGTCTGCCGATCGATCCCACGTCGCTTATCGACTTTGCCCTTGAGCTCTATAGCGAGCAGGGTATCGAGTTCGACGCCGCCGAGGTCGCTCAGCAGGTTCGCGACTTCTTCCACGGCCGTCTGGTGAGCATGACCCGCGACGAAAAGATCCCGGCCGATACCGTTGCCGCCGTCTCCGCGGTGCACATCATCGCCCCGTCCGTCTTCTTCGCCCGCTGCGCCGCCCTCGACGAGGCCCGCAAGAACGACGCTGAGACGTTCGATAACCTGGCGACCGCCTATGCCCGCGCCGCGCACATCTCCAAGCCCGAGCTGGGCGCGGAGTACGACCGCGCCCTGATGGGCGAGGTCGAGCTCGCGCTTGCCGATGCCTCCGAGGCTGCTCAGACCGCTGTCGACGCCGCCCTTGCTGCCGAGGATTATCCGGCCGCATTTGCTGCCCTCGCCGCCCTGCGCGCGCCCATCGACCGTTTCTTCGACGAGGTCATGGTCATGGACAAGGACGAGCAGCTCCGCGATAATCGCCTTAAGCTGCTCAACCGCTTCGAGGCCGTTTTCTCCGGCATCGCCAACATCGGTGAGCTTGCTCGTAAAAAGTAAGCCAGCCTGCGTGTAAGCGCAAAAGGAGCCCCGCATGGATTGCCCGGTCACCGCTCGTCCCACCGTTATCGTTATCTCCGACTCGCTCGGTGATACCGCTTGTGAGGTGGTGCTTGCGGCGTCCGGGCAATTTGATGAAGGGGCTTTTCGTCTCTTGCGCCTGCCCAAGGTGAACTCGGTGGAGCAGGTCAAGTCGTTTGTGGGTCCGCGCGTCGATGCCGATCATCGCGATATTGCCGTGTTCCACACCATTGTCGATCCGGCGCTTCGCGCCCGTGTGCTCGATTACCTGGGCATGCTGCATATCCGTTCGGTCGACCTGATCGGCCCGACGCTCGCTGTGCTGTCGTCGCTCATCGGTGTGCCGCCCAAGGGCGTTGCGGGCGTGATTCACAAGACCGATGACCGCTATTTCCATCGTATCGAGGCCATGGAGTATTTCGTTGAGCACGATGACGGGCGCGGCTGCGACGATCTGTCGGGTGCCGATATCGTGCTGCTGGGCGTATCGCGTACGTCCAAGACGCCGCTGTCGATGTATTTGGCCTATCAGGGCTACAAGGTCGCCAATGTCCCACTGGCGCATGGCATGGAGCCGCCCAAGTCGATTTACGAGGTCGACCCGATGCGCCTGTTCGGCCTGATTTCGACCGTCGATGTGATTTCCGAAATTCGCGATAGCCGCTTGGGCGATGACTACGCTCGTGCCGTTGCCGGCTCCTATGCCGAGCCTGAGAGCGTGCACAGCGAGCTCGAGGAAGCCCGTGCGCTCATGAAGCGCCTAGGCTGCTTTGTGGTGCGTACCGACGGCAAGGCCATCGAGGAAAGCGCAGCCGAGATCATTAGCCACTTGGAGGAAATCCAAGAAGCCCGTGCCCGCCGCGCCGCCCGTCGAGCCTAATAGTAGCAGCATTTTGATAAAGCGATTTAGCAAAAATATCGCATCTGACCTGCACTTTCTTACAGTGGTATATTCATAAGGTAACCACCTTTACCTACCGTTTACCGCCAGTTTTAGCACGTTTACCAAACCGCGCATCCTCTGCTTAAGCCCGCTCAAAACCCGCCGTATAGTTCCCTCACGGCCCGCATTTGGCGGGTCGATTCGTTACCACGGTCGTGCGCGTAAGTGCATGAAAGGGGAAGTATCGTGAGCGATTGCAAGAGGGTTTACCGTTTTGGAACCGACGCCCAGGGCACCTGTGTCACTGAGGGCGACAAGTCCATGAACTTCGTGCTTGGCGGCAAGGGCGCAAACCTTGCCGAGATGAGCCGCATCGGCCTGCCGGTTCCCGGTGGCTTTACCATTACCTGCCAGACTTGCGTCGAGTACTCCGGTGCCGGCAACGTGTGGCCCGAGGGCGCACTCGATGAGATCGTTGCTGCCGAGGCGGACCTCGAGGCCCGCTGCGGCAAGAAGCTCGGCGACGCCTCCGATCCGCTGCTCGTGTCGGTTCGTTCGGGCGCTCCGTTCTCCATGCCCGGCATGATGGACACGGTCCTCAACTTAGGCCTCAACGACGACTCCGTTCAGGGGCTCATCGCCCAGACGCAAAATCCGCGTTTTGCTTGGGATAGCTACCGCCGCTTTATTCAGATGTTCTCCAACGTCGTTATGGGCGTTGACGCCGACCTGTTCGAGAACGCCCTGACCCAGGCCCGTCTGGTCGCCGGCGTTCGCGTCGATTCCGAGCTTTCGGCTGAGGACCTGCAGGAACTCGTCGAGACCTTTAAGGGCATCTTCTCCGAGAACGTCGATGCCTCCCTGTATCCCGAGCTCGAGGTCGCTGACGGCAAGCCCGTCTTCCCGCACGACCCGGAGCTTCAGCTACGCCTTGCCATCCAGGCCGTCTTTGGCAGCTGGATGAACGAGCGTGCCTGCATCTACCGCAAGCAGCATGGCATTTCCGACGACCTCGGCACCGCCGTCAACGTGCAGGCCATGGCCTTTGGCAACAAGGGCGAGACCTCTGCGACGGGCGTCGCCTTTACGCGTAATCCGGCCGACGGCACCAAGGAGTTCTACGGCGATTTTCTGGTTAACGCCCAGGGCGAGGACGTCGTCGCCGGCATCCGCAACACCGAGCCCATTGCCGACCTCAAGACCACCCCGGGCCTCGAGTCCGCAGGTGAGGAGCTCGAGCGCGTGTTCCTGACGCTCGAGGATCATTATCGCGATATGTGCGATATCGAGTTCACCATCGAGCAGGGCAAGCTCTGGATGCTCCAGACCCGCGTGGGCAAGCGCACCGCCACCGCCGCCCTGCGCATCGCTATCGAAATGGTCGAGGAGGGCCTGATCACCCGCGAGGAGGCCGTGAGCCGCATCGATCCCGCGCAGCTCGACCAACTCCTGCACCCGCAGTTTGACGCCTCCAAGAAGTACGAGGCGCTGGCCAGCGGTCTGAACGCCAGCCCCGGTGCCGCCGTGGGCGAGGTCGTGTTCTCGAGCGACGACGCCGTCACGCGTTCCGCCGAGGGCCACAAGGTCATTCTGGTTCGTTGGGAGACCAACCCCGACGACCTGAAGGGCATGGTCGCCGCCGAGGGCATCCTGACCAGCCACGGTGGCAAGACGAGTCATGCCGCCGTTATCGCCCGCGGCATGGGTACGCCCTGCGTCTGTGGCGTTGAGCGCTTCCATATCGACGCCGCCGAGAAGGTCGTGCGCATCGAGGGCAGCGACCGCGTGCTGCGCGAGGGCGATGTCATCTCCATCGACGGCACCCAGGGCATCGTCGTCGACGGCGCCGTCGACCTGGTCTCCGCCGAGCTTACCGGCGATCTGGACACCATCCTGTCCTGGGCCGACGAGATTCGCCTGGACGAGACCTGTGGCCATGCCAACCATGTGCGCGTCAACGCCGACAATCCCGAGGATGCCGAGCTTGCGCTCGAGTTTGGCGCCGAGGCCATCGGCCTGTGCCGCACCGAGCACATGTTCCTGGGCGACCGCAAGAACATCATCCAGAGCTTTATCCTGTCTGACGATGAGGCCGTGAAGCAGCAGGCCCTGGCCGACCTGCTCAAGGTTCAGACCGAGGACTTCCTGGCGATGTTCAAGACCATGTCCGGTCGCGATGTGGTCGTCCGCCTGCTCGATCCGCCGCTTCATGAGTTCCTGGATAATCCTCGCGAGCTCGAGGTCGCCATCACCAAGAAGGAAGCCGCCGGCGCCAGCGAGGAAGAGCTTGCAGCCCTGCGCGCCCGCCTGCGTCGTATCGACGGCATGGTCGAGTCGAACCCCATGCTCGGCCTGCGCGGCGTTCGCCTGTCCGTCGTCTTTAGCGATCTGCCACTCATGCAGGTTCGCGCCGTCGCCACGGCTGCTGCCCGCCTTATCAAGGAGGGCGTCGACCCGCGACCCGAGATCATGGTTCCGCTCGTCTCCATCACGGCGGAGCATGTCCAGACCCGCGAGGTCATCGAGCGGGTAATCGCCGAGGTTTCTGCCGAGGAGGGCGTCGAGCTCAATATTCCCGTGGGCACGATGCTCGAGCTGCCACGCGCCTGCATGGTCGCTGACGAGATCGCGCGTCATGCCGACTTCTTCTGCTTTGGCACCAACGACCTCACCCAGACCACCTTCGGCTTCTCTCGTGACGATGCCGAGGCTAAGTTCATCCCGCTGTACATGCACAAGAAGATCTTGAAGGACAACCCCTTCGAGACCATTGACACGGCGGTGCTCGAGCTGGTGCGCATGGCCGTCGAGAAGGGCCGCGCCACCAACCCCGACATGCACTTTGGCGTGTGCGGCGAGCACGGCGGCGACCCCAAGTCCATCAAGGGTCTGTTTAATGTGGCCGACGTGGACTACGTGTCCTGCTCGCCCTACCGCGTGCCCCTCGCACGCCTGGCTGCCGCCCAGGCCAAGCTCGAGGCGAAGCGCTCCGCCTAACGTTTTGGGTTCAGACGCCTAACGTAGCCCCCCTTCATGCCGTCCGTCTCATTCGTGAGGCGGACGGTTATCATGTGCGGGTTTTGTCTTTTTGTCTGCGTAAAAAATTGTTCTTGCAGCAGAAACCCGCGCGTGTATACTCGAATACGTTTGTTCAACTACGTGCCGGCCAGAGTGGTACGGCACCTCTAGAAGAGTAAGGAATTGCACATGGATTACATCCGCGCAATCGAGCGTCAGCAGATCCGCGAGGACATTCCTCAGGTTCGCGTCGCCGACAACGTCAAGGTTCACTACCGCATTAAGGAAGGCGACCGCGAGCGCATCCAGGTCTTCCAGGGCGACGTCATCCGCATGGCCGGCGCCGGTGCCCGCGAGACCTTCACCGTCCGCAAGATGTCCTTCGGTGTCGGTGTTGAGCGTACCTTCCCGCTTCACAGCCCCAAGATCGCCAAGCTCGAGGTCGTTCGTCACGGTCGCGTCCGTCGCGCCAAGCTGTACTACCTCCGCGACAAGGTGGGCAAGGCTGCTCGCATCCCCGAGAAGCGCTAAGAAGATCGCAGCGTCTGTCCACTCGTTTGGACGTAAGGGTCACCTTCGGGTGGCCCTTCTTTTTATCTGATTTGCATGCAAGGAGGGCCTGGTATGGCCAATATGACGAGCTCGGTTTCGGCATCGCAGGTTGCCGGAGAGCTGGCGAGCGCAACGTTTGAGGAGATCCCCGCCCTCGTGGAGCATTATCGCGAGGACCCGCGCCAGCAGGTGATCAAGGCTTGTGAACGCGCCCTCAAACGCCATTCCAAAGAGGTTGCCGAGCGCGAGCGCGTCAATGGCATGTACGAGCTTATGCATGAGCTTGGCGGCGATGGGGTGGTCGTTGGTGTCGACGAGGTGGGCCGTGGCTCGGTAGCGGGTCCCTTAACCGTGTGTGCCGTGTGCCTTCCCATGGAGCCGCGCGTCTGGGGCATCAACGATTCCAAAAAGCTCACGCCGGCGCGCCGCGAGCTGCTCTCTGTGAAGATTGCCGAGGTGGCGACGGCGATTGGTTTTTGCCATATCGCGCCTAAGGATATCGATGAGATGGGTATGGCCCGCGCCATCCGCGTTGCCGTCGCGGGCGCCGTGGCCGATACGGGACTTGAACCCGACTGCGTCCTCATGGATGGCAACCCCTTGGGCGCCGTTCCCAATGAGCGCGACGTGGTGAAGGGCGATGCCAAGATCGCCTGTATCGCCGCGGCGTCCATCATGGCCAAGGTCACGCGTGACGAGATGATGGTCGAGTACGACGCCGAGTACCCCGAGTACCATCTGGCCGAGTCGAAGGGCTATGCGAGCCCCGAGCACATCGAGGCCATTCGCAAACATGGACTTTGTCCGCTGCACCGCGTGAGCTTTTGCGGAAACTTTCTGCAGACTGAGCGCCTTTTCTAGGTCAATTGTGGAGACAGGGACCTCTGGGGTTTTATAAACCTGCTGGTAGCGGGCCGTATGCAACACCATTGCTGCGTACGGCCCGTTTTTTGACGGCATTTGGTCAGCTTTTGGTTTGCTTCCGGTACTTACCCGCATGAAAGGTGCTCTCATCATCGGGGCAATGCAGTGTGCGGGAAAGGAGACCCCATGAGTGCCGCAAGCAAAAAGAGTAAGACGCAGCAGCTCAAGGAGTGTTGGGAAAACGGCAAGCTCGACTGCGGGGCGATGACGCCCGAGTTTATCAAGGGACTCAGTCCTCGCGAGCTGGGCATGCTGGGCGAGCTGATCACCATCGACTACTTTAACGAGCGCGGCTACACCTTGCTGGAGCAGGGTTATCGTTGCACCGAGGGCGAGGCCGACCTGGTGCTGCTCGATGAGCTCGACGATGTCGTGGTGATGGCCGAGGTCAAGACCAGACGCGTTGCGCTGGATTGCAGCACGCGGGTCTTTCCCGAGGAGGCCGTGGACGCCCAAAAGCAACGTCGCTACCGCCGCATCGCAAGTTGCTATCTCATGGAGCATTATCCGCTCAAGGCGATTCGCTTCGATGCCGTGGGCGTTACCATTCGCGGCGGGCATATCGCCGAGATCGAGCACCAGTACAACGCGTTCGATTGGCAGGTGTCGTGATGGCGTTCGAGACGTTTGCCGTTCACGCGGCCTGCATCCGCGGCGTCGAGGCGATTCCCGTCACGGTCGAGGTCTCGCTTGCCGGCGGCGTTCCGGGCATCCAGATGCTCGGCATACCGAGTATGGAGGTGATGGAGTCGCGCGGTCGTATTCGCTGCGCGATGCGCTCCGCCGGGTTCGAGATCCCGCGCTCGGGCATTACGGTCAATCTGGCGCCCGGCGATATCCGCAAGACCGGTAGCGGCTTTGATCTGCCCATCGCCATCGCGGTATTGGCGGCCGATGGGCAGATTCCCCGCGACAACCTCGATCGTTGTCTTATCGCTGGTGAGCTTGGCTTGGACGGTACGGTGCTTCCTGTCAAGGGCGAGGTGGCGTTTCAGTTATTGGCGCGTGATTTGGGGCTGTCCTTTATCGCCGGCAGGTCAGACCAGCATGTGCCACTCGCGGGCGTGGATTGCGGATTCATCGATCATTTGTCTCAGCTTGCTCATGGTATGGGCGATGCCGCGCGGCACTACTTGGATTCCGAGGGCGTCGAAGCGACCTTTGAGCCTGAGCTCGACTATGCCGACGTGCTGGGGCAGGAAGTCGCTAAACGCGGCATGGCGCTTGCGGCGGCAGGAGAACTCGGCTTGCTCATGATCGGGTCTCCGGGATCGGGCAAGACGATGCTCGCACGCCGTATGACCGGCATCCTGCCCGAGCTTTCCGTTGAGGATCAGCAGGAGGCACTGTGCATCCATTCGGTTTTGGGTGAGAACATTGATGGCTTGTTGGCGGGGCACCGCCCCTTCCGCAGTCCCCACCACAGTATTTCGACCGCAGGCCTTATCGGCGGCGGGCGCCCGGTGCACCCGGGTGAGATCAGCCTTGCTCATGGCGGCGTGCTCTTTTTGGACGAGCTTGCCGAGTTTCCCACGGGTGTACTGCAGACGCTCAGACAGCCTATCGAGCGCGGCTACGTGAGGATCGTACGCGTCGATGGGGCTTTTACCTTCCCGTCGCGCTTTCAGCTGCTGGCTGCGAGCAATCCCTGCCCCTGCGGCTTTTTGGGCGATCGCGAGGTACCGTGTCGCTGCTCGGCGGCGATGGTCGAGCGCTATCGGTCTAAACTGCGCGGTCCTTTGGCCGACCGTATCGACATGATGATCGATGTGACCCGTCCCGACCCTCAAGTGATTATCGAGGGCGCAGAGGGTATGTCGTCGGCCGAGTTACGTGACTACGTTGTGCGCGGTCGCGCTTTTCGCGCTTGGCGCGAGTCCCGTATGGACGATGCGGATGCCGAGGCCGAGGATGACGAGACGCGGTCCATTGACGGCGTCGTTTCGACCTTCGAGCTCGATGATGCTGCCGAGAAATGCGTACTCGGCCTATCCAAACGCACGCATCTCACGGGCCGCGGCATCGTACGCCTGGTGCGTATCGCGCGTACAATCGCTGACGTCGCCGAGAGCGAGCAAGTGACGCAGGACCACGTGCTCGAGGCGGCGATGTACCAGGGAAGGAGGGACCAATGATGGCCGAGGGGACCTTTGAGCTGCATCCAGGTGATGCATTGTATCCCGAGACCGTTTTGGAGCTTTCTGATGTACCCCAGACGCTCTATGTGTGTGGCAACCCCGAGGTGCTTTCGACGCCCGCGCTCTCCATCATCGGCGCGCGTAAGGCCTCGCCGTATGGTCTTGCCGTGGCAGAGCTTGCGGCAAAGGTGGCGGTCGAGGCGGGAGTGACGGTAGTTTCGGGCGGCGCGGTCGGTTGTGACCAGGCCTCGGGTTGGGCTGCGGTCAACGCCGGCGGCAAACACGTCGTGGTGCTGGGGACGGGCGCCGACGTGGTCTACCCGCGTTCGAGCGCGGGGCTTATTACTCGCACGCTCGATACGGGTGGCGCGGTCGTGTCGATCTCTCCGTGGGGCATGGGTCCGCGCAAGTTCGCCTTTCCGCGCCGCAATCGCGTGATCGCGGCCCTGTCGCAAGCCCTCTTTGTATCCGAGGCGGGTATGCCTTCTGGGACGTTTTCTACAGCCGAGGCTGCTATGGATTTGGGGCGCGAACTTCTTGCCGTGCCGGGGTCGATCCTATCGCCCGAGTCGCGTGGCACGAATTACCTCATTGCGAACGGTGCCTGCTGCATCATCGACGAGGAATCTATCGAGATGGCTATCTCACGCATCTACGGAACCCTGCGCTACTCGCGCCCCGATGCTCCCGGCATTGCCGACCTGGATCCAACGCAGCAGACCGTGATGCATGCGCTCATCGCATCTCCGCTCAAGGTCGACGACATCGCGGCGCTCGTCTCGCTCGATGCAGTTGGCGTACTCAAACTCTTGGGTTCGCTTGAACTCGAGGGCCTTATCGAGCGCATGATGGATGGAAGGTATGCGCCCTCCAAGTTTGCCCTTCACGCCCAGACGCCCTTCGGTCACAATGGAAAACGTGTCAATTAGAAAGGTGTTTGCAGATGCAGTTCGATCAGGTGACAGTTATCGGTGGCGGTCTGGCGGGTTCGGAGTGCGCGATCCAGCTGGCAGATCGCGGGTTTGCCGTAAAGCTGTGCGAGATGCGCCCCCAGGTGAGCTCCCCGGCCCACCATACCGATCACCTGGCAGAGCTCGTCTGCTCCAATTCGTTTAAGTCGACCCGTCCGGATTCCGCGGCTGGTTTGCTGAAGGCCGAGCTTGAGCGCATGGGTTCAGTCCTGCTCGATTGCGCCCATCGCGCGGCTGTTCCCGCCGGTGGCGCCTTGGCGGTCGACCGCGTCAAGTTTTCCGAGCTTGTCGAGGCCGAGGTTGCCGCTCGTCCCAATATCGAGGTCGTGCACGGCGAGGTCACGCAGATTCCCGAGGGCCAGGTGGTCATTGCCGCGGGCCCGCTGTGTTCACCGGCGCTGAGCGAAGAGGTCATGAAGCTCGTCGGCGGCGACGCCCTTGCGTTTTTCGATGCCGCGGCGCCGATCGTCGATGCCTCCACGCTCGATATGGACGTGCTGTTCTCGCAGTCGCGCTACGAGGAGCAGGGGAGCGGCGACTATCTCAACGCTCCGCTCAATAAGGAAGAGTACGAGGCCTTTATCGAGGCGCTTACCACGGCCGACCGCGTGGTGCTCAAAGACTTTGAGGGCGGCGATCTGTTCCAGGCCTGCCAGCCTGCCGAGGAAGTTGCGCGCACCGGCAAGGACGCCATTCGCTTTGGCGCCATGAAGCCCGTCGGCCTCACCGACCCGCGTACCGGACGTCGCCCCTGGGCGGCAATTCAGCTGCGTGCCGAGAACAAGGAGAAGACCGCCTATAACCTGGTTGGCTTCCAGACCAACTTGACCTTTGGCGAGCAGAAGCGCGTCTTCCATATGGTGCCGGGCCTGGAGAACGCTGAGTTCTTCCGCTACGGTGTCATGCACCGCAATACCTTTGTCGACGCCCCGCATGTGCTCGATGGCACCTTTGCCGTGCCCGGTACCGGTGTGCGCCTGGCCGGTCAGATCACCGGCACCGAGGGGTACATGGAAGCCGTGGCGACCGGTCTTCTCGCGGCGCTCAACACCTATGCCGAGGCTATCGGTGCCGCGGGCGTCGAGTTGCCGCGTGTGGGCGCCCTAGGTGCGCTCGTGGGCTATGCGACCGATCCTGCCACCGTGGGCTATCAGCCCATGCATGTCAACTTTGGCCTGGTGCCGCCACTCGAGGATGGTAAGCGCCGCAGCAAGCGCGACCGCTACCAGGCCTATGCGGACCGTGCGCTCGAGGCCCTCGATGCCTACTTGGCCACGCGTTCCGACTTGTTTGGAGGCGACCGGTCATAGCCTTTGACCTGTACGACACCGTCGACTCGTTTATCGCCTATATCGCACGCGTCGAGGGACTTTCTCCCAACACGGTGACGGCCTATGGCTCGAGGCTGGAGCGCTTCGCTGCCTGGTGCGAGCGCGAGGATATCGATGCTTTCGCTGCCGACGTGCGCACCATTCGTCGCTATCTTGCCGAGCTTTCGCGTGAGCAGGTGGCTCCCCGAACGCTTGCGGCGCACCTGTCGGCTATTCGATCTCTCTATCGCTGGATGGCTGCCGAGGGGATTGTCGAGGGCGATGCGGTCTCGGCGATCGCATCGCCCAGGCTGCCGCGTGACCTGCCGGGTGTCCTTACGACCCAGCAGGTTGAGGCGCTGCTCAAGACGCCTGATACCTCGACGCCCGCGGGACTGCGCGATGCGGCGATGCTTGAGTTGCTCTATGCCTCCGGCGCGCGAATCTCGGAGCTCGCGGCGCTCAACGTGGAGTCTATTGGTTGGTCCGAGCGAACGCTGCGACTTTGGGGCAAGGGGAGCAAGGAGCGTATCGTCCCTCTGTATCGTCGTGCGCTCGATGTGACGCGTCTCTATATTGAGGAGGGGAGGCCGGAGTTGCTCGCTCAGGCAAAGCGCCGCGACCTCGCTACTGGGCCGCATCCGCTGCTTATATCGGCGCGTGGCAATCGCATGAGCGCCGCCATGCTCCGGCGGCGGTTCCATACGCTGGCGACGCTCGCCGGCATTCCGGCCGACATCGCCCCGCATGCGATGCGCCATACCTTTGCGACCGACTTGCTTGAGGGCGGTGCGGACCTGCGCTCGGTTCAAGAGCTGCTGGGTCATGCGAGCCTGTCCACGACGCAAATCTACACGCATCTCACGCCCGATCGGCTCAAGCGTGCCGTGGCTCAAGCCCATCCCCGCGGCGAATAGTGGCTGGGACGTCCCGCGCCGCACTCAGGTGTGTGGTTTTGATTGCGGGTTGGCAGAAAGAAGCATTCCTGCTATCATTCATCGGGTTGCTTCACGGCAACATGTTTTTATCACGCACGCGCGGCTACTTCATACCGTGGTGCCCGGGCTTTGGTAGCACATGTCCGGGTTGGTTTTGGAGGATGACCCCGCGCGGAGGCAAACCACAGGAGGTTTAACATGGCTACCAAGATTAATATCCGCACCCTGCTCGAGGCCGGCTGCCACTTCGGTCACCAGACCCGTCGCTGGAACCCCAAGATGAAGCCGTTCATCTTTGGTGAGCGCAACGGCATCTACATCCTCGACCTCAAGCAGACCATCCTCGACGCCGACCAGGCCTATACATTCGTCAAGAACGTCGCTAAGGGCGGCAACGTGCTGTTCGTCGGCACCAAGAAGCAGGCTCAGGAGGCCGTCAAGAACGCTGCTGAGCGCGCCAACATGCCTTACATCAACCAGCGTTGGCTCGGCGGTATGCTGACCAACTTCGTCACCATCCGCTCCCGCATCAACCGCATGGAGGAGCTCGAGGCCATGGTCGAGGACGGCCGCATGGCTGTTCTGCCCAAGAAGGAGCAGGCTGTTCTCGGCAAGGAGCTCACCAAGCTCCAGACCAACCTCGGTGGCGCCCGCGACATGAAGGGTCTGCCCCAGGCTCTCTTCGTCATCGACACCAAGCGCGAGGAGAACGCCATCAAGGAGGCTCAGCGCCTGAACATCCCCGTCGTCGCCCTGATCGACACCAACTCCGATCCCGACGAGGTCGAGTACGGCATCCCCTGCAACGATGACGCTATCTCCGCTGTCACCCTTATGTGCGAGCTCATGGCTGACGCCTGCCTCGCTGGCTCCGGCAAGGAGCAGGTCTCCGAGGCCGAGATGGCCGCTGAGCCCAAGGCCGAGTAAATCAGTCTTAGTTAATTCTTTTTCATCTCTTTGAAAGGAACCACAATGGCCCAGATTACCGCCGCTATGGTCAAGCAGCTCCGCGAGATGACCGACTCCCCGATGATGGAGTGCAAGAAGGCTCTCGTCGAGGCTGACGGCGACATGGACGCCGCTGTCGACGTTCTGCGTAAGAACGGCCTTGCCAAGGCTGCCAAGAAGGCTGGCCGTGAGACCAACGAGGGCGCTGTCGCCGCGTTCGTCTCCGAGGATGGCAAGACCGGCGCTCTGCTCGAGCTCTCCTGCGAGACCGACTTCGTTGGCTCCAACGCCAAGTTCACCGGCTTTGCTTCCAAGGTCGCTGAGGTTGTCGCTACCACCGAGCCTGCTGACGTCGACGCTCTGCTCGAGAAGCCGATGGGCGAGGAGACCGTTTCCTCCGAGCTCACCGAGATGATTCACATCATGGGCGAGAACATGAAGATCTCCCGCTTCGCTGCCCGCAAGGCCGAGAACGGCGCGCTCGCTTCTTACATCCACATGGGTGGTAAGATCGGCGTCCTCGTCGAGTTCGCCTTCGAGAAGGCCGAGACCGCTCAGGCTGAGTCCTTCAAGACCTTCGCTCACGACGTTGCCCTTCAGGTTGCTGCCGTCGCCCCGATCTGCGCTACCCGCGATCAGGTTCCGGCCGAGACCGTCGAGCACGAGAAGCAGATCTACATGGCCCAGGCTGCCGAGTCCGGCAAGCCCGAGGCTATCCAGGAGAAGATGGCTGTCGGCCGTCTGGAGAAGTTCTACAAGCAGTCCGTGCTCACCGAGCAGGAGTTCATCAAGGACAGCTCCCTCACCATCAAGAAGTACGCTGAGCAGGTCTCCAAGGAGCTCGGCGACACCATTACCGTCGTTGCCTTTGACCGTCTGGTCCGTGGCGAGTAAATAAGCTCTTGTAGCTGGTAATGAGCAGGCTGTGGGTTTTACTCACAGCCTGCTTTTTCATGGCTCTTATCAGAGCCTTTGATATCATATTGAGAGTCTAATTAAAGGAGGATCGCTTTGTCCGACATCCGATATAAACGCGTGCTTCTTAAGCTTTCCGGCGAAGCACTGATGGGCGACGGCCAATATGGCATCGACCCCAAGGTTACCGACCATCTTGCCAAGCAGGTCAAGGAGCTGCTAGCCGTTGGCCATGAGGTCGGCGTCGTTGTCGGCGGCGGCAATATTTTCCGCGGCATGGCCGGCGCTGCCGGTGGCATGGAGCGTGCTCAGGCCGATTATATGGGCATGCTCGCGACCGTTATGAACGCGCTCGCCCTGCAGGATGCCTTCGAGCACAACGATGTTCCCTGCCGCGTGATGAGCGCTATCCAGATGAACGAGATCTGCGAGCCCTATATTCGTCGTCGCGCCATCAACCACCTTTCCAAGGGCAACGTCGTTATTTTTGCTGCCGGTTCGGGCAATCCGTACTTTACGACCGACACCGCCGCGGCTCTTCGTGCGTGCGAGATCGGCGCCGAGATTCTGATTAAAGCCACCAAGGTTGACGGCATCTACGACAAAGATCCCGTCAAGTGCGCCGATGCTGTCCGTTTTGACAAGATTACCTACCACGAGGTTCTTGTCCGCGGTCTGCAGGTTATGGATTCCACGGCTACGGCACTGTGCCAGGATAACCGTATGCCGATTTTGGTCCTCAACATCGATGGCGAGGACACCGTCAAGCGCGCGCTTTCGGGTGAGCCCGTCGGCACGCTCGTCTATCAGGAGGATTAAGCATGGCAGAGAACATCACCGCCCATATGGACAAGTCGCTCGAGTCCCTCAAGCATAACTTCTCCAAGGTCCGTACCGGCCGTGCCAATGCCAACATTCTGTCCGACATCACCGTCGATTATTACGGTGTTCCCACGCCGGTCACGCAGGTTGCCGCCGTCAAGACCCCCGAGGCCCACATGCTGCTCATCGAGCCGTGGGACAAGGCACTCATCAATGCTATCGTCAAGGCCATCGGCGCTTCCGATCTGGGTATTACCCCCAACTCCGATGGCACCGTCGTTCGTCTTCCGTTCCCGGCTCCCACTGAGGAGCGCCGTCGCGAGCTCGTCAAGGAGTGCCGCGAGTACGCCGAGCAGGCCAAGGTGTCTATCCGTAACATCCGTCGCGACTTCAACAACAAGCTCGAGCGCGATGAGGAGCTCACCGAGGACGATGTCCGTCGCGAGCAGGCCAAGGTCCAGAAGCACACTGATGAGTATGTCGCCAAGGTCGAGGAGCTTCTGAAGGAAAAAGAAGCCGAGGTCATGGAGATCTAAGGTGCAATACGACGAGCATAAACTGGTCGAGTACTTTGCCGACGCCCCTGCGGGCGTCGGTTTTTCCGACCTTGACCTTAATAACATTCCGCACCATATCTCGTGCATCATGGACGGTAACGGTCGTTGGGCCACGTCGCGCGGTCTTGCACGCACCGAGGGCCACAAGGCGGGTATCGTCTCCCTGCGCGAGATCATTACCGCATGCGTGCGCTTGGGTGTCGACGTCCTTTCGGCCTATGCGTTTTCCACCGAAAACTGGAATCGTCCGCAGCACGAGGTCAACGTTTTGATGCATTTGTTTGCCAAGACGTTTATCGATGAGTTGCCGCTGCTTAAGCGCGAAAACGTTCGCGTTGTCTTTTTGGGCGATATTTCCGCACTGCCTAAGAAGACCCGCGATGTCTTTGAGCGAGGTCTTGCCGAGTGCGCCAATCACACCGGCATGACGCTGGCGCTTGCCGTCAACTACGGCGCGCGTGCCGAGATTACCCGCGCTGTCCGTCAGATCGCACTCGACGCTGCCGCCGGTAAGATCGATCCTGGCGCAATTGATGACGACATGGTGGCTTCCCACCTCTATACCGCTGGCCTTCCCGATCCTGAGCTTGTGATTCGCACTTCTGGTGAGCTGCGCCTTTCGAACTATCTGCTGTGGCAGGTGGCTTATTCCGAATTCTACGTCACCGATACCTATTGGCCCGACTTTGATCGTTGGGGCCTTGTCGACGCCATTTTGGCCTATCAGGGCCGTGACCGTAGGTTTGGTGGTCTGAGCAAGACCGAGGAGGCTTAATCGTGTCCGATCGTCCCAAGGCAATTGCTCCCAAGACATCTGAGCGCAAGGCTGTCGCTGCGGGAGCGCCCGCAGCGAAGAATGGCACCGGTTCGTGGCTTGCCGGCTTTATCACCCGTGCCGCCGCCGGTATCGTCTATGCCGTTGTCTTTATCCTGTGCCTGGTTTTGGGTATTGTGCCCACGGCCATCTTTGTTTCTGTCATGAGCGGTCTGTGCTGCTATGAGTTTTTCCGTATGACGAGGCTCGATGGCAAGATGGCTAACGAGCGCATGGGTATCGCTGCCGCCGTACTCTTTCCGCTGTCGGCGTTGGGCGATTCGATGTTGCTGAATGCCCTGCTTTTTGCCCTGATGCTCGCTGTGGGCATTTGGTATGTTTGGTCGCCGCGTACCCGCATCTCTGATGTGGCCGTGACGCTCATGGGTCCCATCTACACTGGCTTTATGCTGTCGGCTATCGTGCTGCTGCGCGATGCCGTGCCCGGTTTTGCCGGCGCCCTGCTTTCGGTGGGCGTTTGCGCGTCCCTTTGGGTCTCCGATTCGTTTGCCTACATCGTGGGTAGCCGTATCGGCAAGCACAAGATGGTTCCCAAGATCTCTCCCAAAAAGAGCTGGGAGGGGTTTGTCGGCGGCATCCTGGGCTCGGTTTTGATTTGGCTCATCCTGTGGGCGACGCACTTCTACAAGCTCAGCCTGCCCTATGCGCTGCTGTGCGGCGTGGTCGTGTCCGTCCTGGGCGTTATCGGAGACCTCATCGAGTCGCGCATCAAGCGCGGTGTGGGCGTTAAGGATTCCGGTAACCTTATCCCGGGCCACGGCGGCATGCTCGATCGTAGCGATTCGCTTATCTTTGGCTGCATTACCGCGCAGCTGCTTTTGATGATCGGAGGCGTGCTGTAATGTCCTTCCAGACGACGTATGGCCCCGATGGACGTCTCCGTGTTGCCATCCTGGGTTGTACGGGCTCTATCGGCACCCAGGCGCTCGATGTGTGCCGCCAGCATGCCGATCGCCTGCAGGTGACGGCGCTATCCGTTAACTCCAGTACCTCCGAGCTCGTTGCCGCTGCCCGCGAGTTCTCGGTTCCGGCGGTTGCCGTGGCCGATGTCGCTCATGGCGATGACGCCGTGCTGCAGGAGTTGCCCGAGGGAACGAAGCTCGGCGTTGGCGCGCAGGCGGTTTGCGAGCTCGCGCGTCGCGACGATGTCGACTGCGTGCTCGTTGCTATTGTGGGCGCCGCCGGTCTCGAGGCGAGCCATGCGGCCTTGACCTCGAATAAGCGCCTTGCCCTTGCCAACAAGGAGTCCCTCGTCGTCGGTGGCGACTTGCTTATGCCGTTGGCGCAACCGGGCCAGCTTATTCCAGTCGACTCTGAGCACTCCGCCATCTACCAGTGCTATCTGGGGGAGGACCCGCGCGAGGCTCATTGTATTTGGCTCACCTGCTCGGGCGGTCCGTTCTTTGGCCGCACGCGCGACGAGCTCAATCGCGTGACGCGTGCCGATGCCCTCGCACATCCCACGTGGGCCATGGGCGCCAAGATCACCATCGACTCCGCTACCCTCATGAACAAGGGCCTGGAGCGCATTGAGGCCATGCATCTGTTTAACTGCGGCCTCGATTTCATTAACGTGGTCGTGCAGCGTCAGTCCAAGATTCACTCTATGGTCGAGTTCGCCGACGGCTCCGTGATGGCGCATCTCGGTGCTTCCGACATGCGTATTCCCATCCAGTTCGCGTTCTCGTATCCCGAGCGTTGGGATACCCCGGCGCCTCGTATCGATTTCCGCGAGCTGGGGCAGCTCACGTTTGATGCTGCCGACATGGATACCTTCCGCTGTCTGGCACTGGCCGAGCGTGCCGGCAAGACGGGTGGCACCATGCCGTGCGTGCTCAATGCCGCCAACGAGGTCGCTGTCGATGCCTTCCTGCACGATGGCTGCAGCTTTACCGATATCGATCGCATTGTAGAATCCTGCATGGATGCCCACGATATGCAGGCGGTCGATTCGTTTGAGCAGCTTCGCGACATCGATGCGTGGGCGCGTGAAAAGGCTGCGCAGGTGCTCGCCGCAACCCGTTCCTAACCCATAAGGATTGCTTTTTCGTTTTATGGATACTGTTCTGAGCGTTCTCTCATCGGTCTTTTGGGGCCTGCTGATGCTTTCCGTCCTCGTGTTTTTGCACGAGGGCGGCCACTTTTTGGCGGCGCGTGCCTGCGGCGTCCGTGTGACCGAGTTCTTTTTGGGCCTGCCGTGCCGCTTTGACATCCATTACACGTCGCGTCGCATTGGAACCAAGTTTGGCGTGACCCCGCTGCTGCTGGGTGGCTACGCTGCCATCTGCGGTATGGATCCGACCGACGTCTCCTGCGCCGATCGCGTGCTCGCGGCTATCTATCGTCATGGTCGCGTGACCGTGGCCGACCTTGCTGTCGAGCTCGAGCTATCCGAGGAGGTTGTGCTCGAGGCATGCGCCTTGCTCTTGGGTTGGGGCTCTATCGCGCCTTGGTATGAGGAAGGGGAGAAGCCCTCGCCGAGCTACTATCCCACCAAGTATCAGACGCTGCCGCGAGACGCGGCGGGTTACACCACCTTTGACGGCCGCCGTTTCGATCGAGAACATGCGACTACCGAGGGCGATGTGTGGGAGCTGCCGTGCGGCGAGGCTGATTTCTTGGCGCAAGAGCGCTCGCACACTTATCTGGGCCAGGGTTTTCTCAAGCGCGCCTTTATGCTGCTCGCGGGCATTCTCGTCAATATCCTGACGGGCTTTTTGCTGCTTATGAGCATCTACTCTATTGCGGGTGTCACCGTGCCGATGGATACCAACGTGATTGGTCAGGTTGACGAGGGGTCTATTGCCGCCAAGGCGGGTATCGAGGGCGGCGACGCGATCCTTTCGGTTGACGGAGTATCGTGCTCTACCTGGATGGACGTTTACGATGCTATCGGCAAGGCCGCCGGTAAGGACGATATCGCCATTGAGTATGAGCGCGACGGCAAGCAGCATTCGACCTCGGTTGCGCTCAAAGAGGACGAGCGCCTAGGTGTGTATGCCTCTACGCAGGTGGTCCGTTTAGACCCCATCACGTCGGCTCGCCTTTCGTTCTCCTATGTCGTGCAGACAGCGGAGGGCGTGATGCGCCTGCTCCAGCCGCAGCATACGATGGAGATTCTCGATCAGTCTTCTTCGATTGTGGGCATTAGCGTTATGTCTTCACAGGCTGCTGCTGCCGGCCCTGCCACGTTCCTTTCGTTTGCCGCCCTCATTTCGTTCTCGCTTGGCTTTATGAACCTGCTGCCCATCCCACCACTCGATGGCGGCAAGCTGGTCATCGAGATCATTCAAAAGATTGCTGGCCGCGAGCTTCCGTTCAAGGTCCAGACGATTGTGAGCTATGTGGGCATCGCGCTCTTTGCGCTGCTGTTTGTCTATATGCTTCGTTCCGACATCCTTCGATTTATTCTGTAGGGGAGTGTTTGGATTGTCTTTATCCCATCCTTTGCCTCGCGATTTGACGCGCCCCGTGCATGTGGGCGGTGTGCAGATCGGTGGCGGTGCGCCGGTGGTGGTCCAATCCATGACCTGCACCGATACCGCTGATGCCCAGGCAACACTTGCGCAAGTGTGCGCGTTGGCGCAGGCTGGCTGCGATATCGTGCGTGTGAGCGTGCCCACTGAGGCCGCGCTTGAGGGTTTCCGCACCATCTGTACCGAGTCTCCGGTGCCAATCGTTGCCGATATCCACTTTAACCACAAGCTGGCCATTGGCGCTGTGGAGGCCGGTGCCGCCAAGCTCCGCATCAATCCCGGCAATATCGGCGATTGGGCTAAGGTCGACGCGGTGATTGATGCTGCGGGTGCTGCGGGCTGTGCGATTCGTATCGGCGTCAATGCCGGTTCGCTTGAGCAGGATATCGCCGAGCGCGATGACCTCACGCAGCCCGAAAAGCTCGTGATGTCGAGCGAGCGCTTTGTGCGGCACTTTGAGGATCGTGGGTTTACCAACATAGTGCTTTCCGCCAAGGCCCATAGCGTACAGACGACGCTCGATACCTATCGAGCCCTGTCGCGTGAGATTCCCCACGTTCCGCTTCACCTGGGCGTGACGGAGGCGGGGACCAAGCTCCAGGGCACCATCAAGAGCTCTGTAGGCTTGGGTATCTTGCTTTCCGAAGGCATTGGCGACACCATGCGTGTGTCGCTCACAGCCAATCCGGTTGAGGAGCCGCCGGTTGCCTGGGGTATTCTGCAGTCGTTGGGCCTGCGTCGCCGTGGCCCCGAGATTGTCTCGTGCCCCACATGCGCCCGCTGCCAGGTTAACCTTATTCCCATTGCCGAGGAGGTTACCGAGCGGCTTAAGAACTACTCCGCGCCGCTTTCGATCGCTGTGATGGGATGTGCCGTTAATGGCCCCGGCGAGGCTTCTGATGCCGATCTGGGCGTTGCTTGCGGACGTGGTCAGGCCTTGCTCTTTTCGCATGGCCAGATCATTGGTAAAGTAGCTGAGGACCAAATTGTCGACGCGCTTATGGCCGAGGTCGACAAGCTTATTGAGGAGAAATAAATGACCCGAGCAATGTATATGTCTAAGCTTTATGCGCCGACGCTTAAAGAGGATCCGGCGGACGCTGAGCTCGCCAGCCACCGTCTGCTGCTCCGTGCCGGCATGATCCGCAAGGAGGCCGCCGGTCTATATTCCTACCTGCCGCTTGCTTGGCGCTCGATTCGCAAGATCGAGAACATCGTGCGCGACGAGATGGACGCCGCCGGCGCCCAGGAGCTTATGATGCCTATCATGGTCGACGCCGAGTTGTGGCGCGAGTCCGGCCGCATCGACGCCTATGGTAAGGAGCTTGTGCGCTTTGACGACCGTCATGGTCGCGAGTTCGTCCTGGGCCCCACGCACGAGGAGACCGTCACGGCCTTGGTGCGCAACGAGCTGCGCTCCTATAAGCAGCTGCCTGTCAACCTTTACCACATTCAGGACAAGTTCCGCGACGAGTTCCGTCCCCGCTTTGGCCTGATGCGCGGTCGCGAGTTCATCATGAAGGACGCCTACAGCTTCTCCGCCACGCAGGAGAGCCTGCAGGAGGAGTATGACAAGATGAAGCAGGCCTACGCTAACATCTGCGAGCGCTGCTACATCAAGGCCCTGCCTGTTGTTGCCGACTCTGGTGAGATCGGTGGCGATACCTCCGTTGAGTACATGGCTTTGGCCGACGCTGGCGAGGCTTCGCTGGTCTACTGCGACGATTGCGGCTTTGCTGCCGATGACGAGGCGGCAAGCACCAAGGTCGTCGTGACCGAGGGTCCTGGCGACGGTACGCTTACCAAGGTCGAGACTCCGGGCATGGGCACCATCGAGGCCGTTGCAAAGTTCTTCGGCTTCCCCGAGAACGGTACACGCAAGTCCTTGGCTCTCATTGACGCCGAGGGCAAGCCAGTCGTGGCCATTGTTCCGGGCGACCACGAGCTCAATGATTGCAAGGCCGAGCATGTCTTTGGCAAGGGCTATCGAATGATGACTGATGAGGAGCTCCAGACTTATGGTCTGCATAAGGGCTTTATCGGACCGGTTAACTTGCCCGAGGGCATCCGCCTGGTGTGTGACGAGAGCCTGCGTGAGTCTAAGCAGTGGGCCTGCGGCGCCAACGAGGTCGACTATCACTTTACCGGTGCCTGCCCCGAGCGCGACTTTACCGTCGACGAGTGGGCCGACCTGGTAACCGTTGTGGCCGGCGATCCCTGCCCGCACTGCGGCAAGCCGCTCTCCGCTGCTCGCGGCATCGAGGTCTCCCAGGTCTTCCAGCTGGGCACCAAGTATTCCGAGGCCATGGGTGCCACCTTTATGGACGAGGACGGCAAGGAGAAGCCGCTCATCATGGGCTGCTACGGCGTTGGTGTGTCCCGCTCGCTCGCTGCCGTCGTGGAGCAGCACAACGACGAGCACGGTATCGTCTGGCCGGTCTCCGTTGCCCCGTACGAGGTCGCGGTGATTCCGCTCGATCCCAAGAAGGAGGAGTGCGCTACCGTCTGCGAGCAGATCGTTGATGGCCTGTGCGCCGAGGGTATCGAGGTTGTCGTCGACGACCGCGACGAGCGTCCCGGCTTTAAGTTTGCCGACAACGACCTTATGGGCTTCCCGTTTCAGGTCGTTCTGGGTAAGCGTGGCCTTAAGAATGGCACCGTTGAGCTCAAGGACCGTGCCACGGGTGAGCGCGAGGATGTGGCGATCGACGAGGTCGTCGCCAAGGTCGCCGAGCTTGTGAAGGCTGCCCGTCGCTAATCTACGCTTCTGCTATTAGATGTAATTGCAGGACTGCTCCGTATCTCTCTTAGGATGAGATGCGGAGCAGTCCTTTTTGTTGCGTGAATTAGCTCGACGGGTAAAGGAAAACCCCACAGCCCATTCTGAACTGCCTCCCATTTCTTGGACACAAGAAATGGGAGGC